>NZ_CP045245.1:311025-622050 GCF_009720485.1 Cellulomonas sp. JZ18
CAGCCCGGTCCCCGCGGGGCTGGACCGCACACCCGCCACGACGTCCGCGTGCGCGCGCGCGTGACGCACCGAGGGCCCGATCACGTGCCGGTGGTCGGGCCCTCGTGTGTGCCCGGGGATCGTTGCCCCGGGCGACGCGGTCAGCCGCCCAGCGCGTCCGCCACGACCTGCTTCGCCTCCTCCTGCACCCGCTGCAGGTGCTCGGGGGAGACGAACGACTCGGCGTAGATCTTGTAGACGTCCTCCGTGCCGGACGGGCGTGCGGCGAACCACGCGTTCTCGGTCGTCACCTTGAGCCCGCCGATCGCCGCACCGTTGCCCGGCGCGGCCGTCAGCCGGGCGGTGATCGGCTCGCCCGCGAGCTCGGTCGCCGTGACCTGCTCGGCCGACAGCGCCGCGAGCGTCGCCTTCTGCTCGCGCGTGGCGGCGGCGTCGACGCGGGCGTAGTACGACTCGCCGAACCGCTCGACGAGCTCGGCGTGGTGCTGGGACGGGCTGCGCCCGGTCGTCGCGAGGATCTCCGAGGCGAGCAGCGCCGGCAGGATGCCGTCCTTGTCGGTGGTCCACACGGTGCCGTCCGTGCGCAGGAACGACGCGCCCGCCGACTCCTCGCCGCCGAACCCGACGGAGCCGTCGACGAGCCCCGGCACGAACCACTTGAACCCGACCGGGACCTCGAGCAGCCGTCGGCCCAGCGCGCCGGCCACGCGGTCGATGAGCGAGGACGAGACGAGCGTCTTGCCGATGGCGGCGCCCTCGGGCCAGCCCGGGCGCGCACCGCCGTAGAGGTAGGAGATGGCGACGGCGAGGTAGTGGTTCGGGTTCATCAGGCCCGCGTCGGGCGTGACGATGCCGTGGCGGTCCGAGTCGGCGTCGTTGCCCGTGGCGATGTCGAACGGTGCGCTGCCGCCCGCGCCGGGGCGCATCCGCTCGAGCAGGGAGGCCATCGCGTACGGCGACGAGCAGTCCATGCGGATCTTGCCGTCCCAGTCGAGCGTCATGAACGACCAGCGCGGGTCCACCGTCGGGTTCACGACCGTGAGGTCGAGCCCGTACCGCTCGCCGATCGCGCCCCAGTACTCGACCGACGCGCCGCCGAGCGGGTCGGCGCCGATGCGCACGCCGGCCGCCCGGATCGCGTCGAGGTCGATGACGTTCGCGAGGTCGTCCACGTACGACGACAGGTAGTCGTGCTTGCGCGTCGTCTCCGCCGCGAGCGCCTGCTCGACGCCGACGCGCGGGACGTTGCGCCAGCCGGAGCGCAGGATCTCGTTGGCGCGGTCCGCGATCCAGCCCGTCGCCTCGGAGCCCGCGGGCCCGCCGTGCGGCGGGTTGTACTTGAAGCCGCCGTCGCGCGGCGGGTTGTGGGACGGCGTGACGACGATGCCGTCCGCGAGGCCCGGGCCGGCGGTGCGCACGCCCTCCGAGGTGCCGGCGCCGTTGTGGCGCAGGATCGCGAGCGACACCGCGGGCGTCGGCGTCCAGGAGTCGCGGGCGTCGACGTGCACCTCGACGCCCGCCGCGGCGAGCACCTCGAGCGCCGTCGTCCACGCCGGCTCCGACAGCGCGTGCGTGTCCCGGCCGATGAACAGCGGGCCGTCGGTGCCCTGCCCGCGGCGGTACTCCACGATCGCGGCGGTGATGGCGACGATGTGCGCCTCGTTGAAGGCGCCGTCGAGGGCGGAGCCGCGGTGGCCGCTCGTGCCGAAGACCACGCGCTGCGCAGGGTCGTCGAGATCGGGCTCGCGGTCGTGGTACGCCGCGAGCAGGGCGTCCACGTCGATCAGGTCGGACGGCTGGGCAGGGGTTCCGGCGCGCGGGTCCATGTCCTGATCCTCCCGTAGGGGAGGGGCGCCGCGCACGCGGTCGCGCGGGTCGGTCGCGGCACGCCGGCGCGGCGCGACCTGGGCGGACGTCCGGATCACCGCCCCGACGGCGTGTCCAGGACCGTGCCGCCGTCACCCCTTCCCCCGGGCCTCCGTCCGGGCCGGTCCCACGTCCTGGGACGCGCCCACCGCGACCCCGTGATCGGACGCGCTGGCGGCTGCGCAGGCGCTCGGATCACGGGGTCACCGGGGCGCGGTCCCACGTCGTGGGACGACGGGGGCAGGCGGACGTCGGGCGACGCGCGAGGCGGGCCTGGTCGGCCCCCGGGACGGTCAGCGCTCGTGCGCGAGCGCTGAGTGCCGTGCCGGCGCCTGCCGTCAGCGCTCGTGCGCGAGCGGGTCCCGGGGGACGAACCGCCGGGGCACGCGCACCCGCAGTGCGCCGGCGTCGACGTGCACGACGAGCGGCTCGTCGGGGCCCACCCAGCCCGTCAGCTCGCCGTCCACGTCGAGCCGCAGCCGGCGGTCGGTGACGACGCGGACCTCCGTCCCGGTGACGTACCCCTTGTGCCCGAGCGGGCGCCACGGCGTCGTCGCCTGGTGCGCCGCGGCCGCGACGACCGACGCCGGGTGGGCGCCGCCCAGCGCGTACGCGACGAGCAGCCGGTCGTCGATGCCCGCGTCGGTGGCGATGGGCGTGCCGGCGTGCACCCGGCCGTTCGCGACGTTCAGCTGGTGCGTGCGCACGTGCCACGTCAGGCCGTCCACGGTCACCTCGGCGTCGAACGGCCGGTGCGTCGCGAGCGCGCGGGCCGCCGTGACCGCGTACGCCGCCCGCCCCAGCCGGCGCTTGAGCACGTGCGGCGTGCGGCCGGCGACCTCGGACGAGAGCCCGACGCTCACCAGGTTGGCGAACCAGTCACCGTTCGCGCGGCCCAGGTCCACGCTCACGGTGCGCCCGTGCGCGACCACGTCGAGCGCGGCCGCCAGGCGCAACGGCAGGTCCAGGCTGCGTCCCGTGTTGTTCGTCGTCCCCAGCGGCAGGTAGCCCAGCACCGTGGACCGGCCCGCGAGGTGGTCGACCACCGTGGCCAGCGTGCCGTCCCCGCTGCCGACCACGAGCATCGGCGGGTCGTCGGCCAGCACCCGGGGGAGCAGGTCGGGCAGCACGGCCGGGTCGTGGACGACGTGCACGTCGAGCACCGGCACGCCCCGGGCGACGAGCGCGGGCGCGATGCGGTCGTGCAGGACGGCGCCGCGCCGCGACCGCGCGTTGACGAGGACGACGGCCTCCGGCGCGCGCGCGGGTGCGGCGGGGGCGGTGGCGCCGCGGCGCGGGCGGGCGGGCATCGGGTCTCCCGGGCACGGGGGGGTGGACAGGTGTCCAGCCTGCCCGATCCACCCGGGGACGCGCTGCGCGTCGGCAGCGGGTGGACGGCCCCCGTGACGACGCCGCGCGCGTCCCGTCGCGACGACGCCGCGTCCGGTCCGTCGTGGCCTCGCCGCGTCCCGTCCGTCGTGGGCACGTGCGCCCGGTCCGTCGTGGCCACGACGGGTAGCCTCGGCGCGTGCCCGCCAACGACACCTTCGTCCTGCGCCCGTTCGAGGGCCTGCCCGGGGAGCCCGACTGGGTCGCCCTGCGCGAGCTCGTCCCCGCCGCCACGGCCACGGCCCGCACGACCGCCGAGCACGGCGCCCGTGACGTCGTCGTGACGACCGTCCTGCCGAGCTCCTGGCCCGCCCTGCACCGCGCCGACGGCACCGTGCTGCTCGCGCTGCAGACCGCCACGAGCTCGGGCGACGCCAGCCGCGACCTCGCCGCCGCCCTGCTCAAGGCGCTCGACGCCGAGCCCGGCACCGCGGTCGAGACGATCGGCCTGCCGACGCCCGGCCCGCGCCTGCAGGACGTGCTCGACCTGTCCGTGCCGTTCGAGGTCACCGTCCGGGACAGCTTCTCGTACTGGCTCGACCCGAGCACCGAGGTGACGTCCGAGGTGCAGGCCGCGATCGAGGAGGCCGACGCGGGGATCATCGACACGCGCCGCATCTCGTCGGTCGGCTCGGCCTACTGGTGCCGCATGGGGTCCAAGGAGTTCCTCCGCTGGGCCCGCGCCGAGGACGAGCAGGTCGTGCTCGACGGGCTCGCGCGCCTGCACGCCCGGCGCGAGTCCGGCTTCGAGGACGCCCGCTTCCTCGGGTACTTCCGCGCCGCCGGCATCGTCGTGCCCGTCTGGGAGCTGGCCCGCGGCTCCGAGGCCGAGGACGTCGAGGGCCCGCTCGCCGCGTTCGCGCCCCGGCTGGAGGAGGCGATGGCCGACACGAGCCCGCTCGACGCGAACGCCCGCCGTGCGCGCGCAGGTCTCGTCGCGCGGCAGGTCACGCTCCGCTGAACCCGTCCCCACCTGCGGCTCCGCCCCGCGGCGCCGCAGGTGGGACGCGCGGGTGCCCGGCCGCGTCGTGAGGCGGGCCGGTCCCGATCGTGACTAGGGTGGGGCGCGTGACAGCGACGGGGAGCGAGGCCGGCCGGAGCCCGGAGCCGGCCGGTGGGAGCCGCCCCCGCGCGCAGCGCCAGCGGCAGCGCGTGGCCGTGATCATCCCCGCCAAGGACGAGTCCCGCCGCATCGCGGCGACCGTCCGCTCGGCGCGCGCGATCCCCCACGTCGACCTCGTCCTCGTCGTCGACGACGGCTCGGAGGACAACACCCAGCACGTGGCGCGCGAGGCCGGCGCGGTCGTCGTCCGGCACTCGCACAACCGCGGCAAGGCCGCCGCGATGGAGACCGGTGCGGCCGTCGTCGCGATGCGCGACGCCCCCGACCGGCCGCCGCGCACCCTGCTGTTCATCGACGGCGACCTGGGCGAGACCGCCGTCAACACGGCGCCGCTCGTCCCACCGGTGCTCGAGGGGCTCACCGACCTCGCGATCGCGCTCCTGCCGCCGCAGCCGGGCGCGGGCGGTCGGGGTCTCGTCGTCGGTGCGGCCCGGCGTGCGATCGTCTCGATGACCGGCTGGACCCCCACGCAGCCGCTGTCCGGCATGCGCTGCCTCACGCGTGAGGCGTTCGAGGCGGCGACGCCGCTCGCGCGCGGCTGGGGCGTCGAGGTCGGCATGACCATCGACCTGCTGCGGCGCGGCTACCGCGTCCTCGAGGTGCCCTGCGACCTGCGGCACCGGCCCTCGGGCACCGACCTCAAGGGCCAGCTGCACCGTGCGGCGCAGTACCGCGACGTGCAGATCGCCGTGAACGCGCGCCGCGCGCGGGCGGCCGCGGGGTCGGTGCGCCGCACGCTCACGCCCGAGGTGCGTCCGCGGGGCTGACGGTGCCGGGGGCGGTGGTCGCCCCCACGGTCCCCCCGCCGTCGGCGACCGGCGGGAGGGCGTCGTTCTCGAGCCGCCACTGCGCCGCCGCGGCGACCAGGCACGGCACCGACACGGCGATCCCGAGCGCGAGGACCACGATGCCCGAGTCGTTCATGAGGAACCCGATCGTCAGGGCCACGCCGGTGGCGGCGATCGCCGGCCGCAGCAGGGGCACCGCGCGCTGCAGGCCCTCGAGCGGGGAGCCCTCGCCGAGGATCGCGCCGCGCCGGGAGCGGGGTCCGGCGAGCACGAGCCACGTGAGCGCGACACCCCCGATCGCCAGCACGAGGTAGCGCCAGGAGGTGAGCACGCGCAGGTTGACCGAGAGCTTGCGCCACAGGACGTCCCACAGGCCGCCCTCGAGCACGGTCGCGAAGAACCGGCCGAGGTGCGTCTGGTCGGCGACGGGCCGCAGCCAGTCCAGGTAGGCCAGGCCGAGCGCCGCTGCGGTGCCGGCGGCGGTGACGACCAGCACGAGCCGCCAGGACACGCGCCGCCCCGCCACCGCGAGCGCCAGCATCGTGAACGCCACGAGGATCGCGGGCGGGCCCCCGAAGTCCGCGCCCCACATCGGCGCGCCGTCGACCACCGCGAGCACCAGACCCACGAGCACCACCGTGAGCACCGCCGCCCCCGGCGGCCGCGGCGCAGCAGCGCGTCGGCGACCACCACGGCCACGAGCACGCCGGCCGCGGTGATCAGCGCGAACGCCTGGTTGCTCAGCCCGTAGAACCGCGCCGCCAGGATGCGGTGGGCACCCATGGGCGCGTCGATGACGAGGTTCGAGCCCGTGAGGGCGTCGACGACGAGCACGCCGACGGTCGTGCCCGCGACGACGCCCGCCGGGCCCAGCACGTGCCGGCGCCACGGTCCGGCCAGCGCGAGCGCGGTGATGACGGCGACCCACCCCACCAGCGCCCACCAGAACGCGGTCACCGGCCGGTCCGCCCGCCACCAGGGCAGCAGACCGACGAGGAACGACGCGACCGGTGCAGCGCCGAGCGCGAGCGCGACCACCTGGAGGACGCGCAGCGACGGCCGCAGGGGGCCACCACCGCCGGTGCGCGCGCGCCGCGTCAGCACGACCGCGGCGGCGACGAAGAGGGCGGCCTGGGAGAGCACCAGCCGCGCGGAGAACGTGCCGGAGACCCGCGTGACCGCGGACGCCTCCTGCTGCGCGTCGAGGAGCGCGCCGACGCGTGCCGCGCCGGTGTCCGGGCCGGGGACGGGCCGGATCCTGGCGCCCGGCAGCGCGGGGGCGTCGTCCGCGAGGCCGAGCAGCGCGAGCACCGTCGGTGTCACGTCCGTGCTCTGCACGACGCCCGCCTGGCGCGTGGAGCCCGAGGCCAGCAGGTTCTCGTCGTAGACCGTGCCGTCGAGCCCCGGGCCGGTGGCGGCCGCGAGCTGCAGGACGACCCGCCCGGAGTCGGCGAGCGACACGACGAGCACGGTCGCGTCACGGTTGCCGAGACCCTCGAGGACCGCCGCGACGCGCTCGTCGACCGAGACGGCCTGCTGCGCGCGTGACGGCTCGACGATGGACTCCGAGCCCGGCAGGTCGGGGACGGTGGGCGCCCCACCGAGCGGTGCCTCCTCCTCGACCGGTGCCGGCCCGGCGGTGGCCGTCGGGCCGCTCGAGGGCAGGCGGGGTGCGGTGGCGTACCCGGGGTCGCGGATCTGGCCGGCGTCGACGACCAGCAGCGCGGCGCCGCCGGCGGCCGACTCGCGCACGAGCGCACGCAGCGCCGCCGGTGTCGACGGCCCGCGCAGGTGCTCGCCGACGGGCACGCCGTCCGGGTCCGCGAGCGCGATCGCCGCGCCGGGCCCGATGCCGACCGCGGGCGTCCCGGCGGCGGCGAGGACGCGGCCGAGCGTCCCGGGCCGCGCGCCGTAGGACTCCCCGGCGGCGGCAGCGAGGTAGTCGTCCCACCCCGGCACGGTGCCGGCCTCGCCGGGGTCCCGCAGGGTGCGGCACGTGCGGTCCTCGGCGGGCAGGTCCGCCGCGCGCGCACCCGCGGACACCGCGAGCCAGCCGTCCGCGGGGCAGGCGCGCGACCCGACCGAGCGGGCGGCGACGGTCCCGACGGACCCGCCGCGGGACAGCTCCCACAGCGCGGGCGTGGTCAGGGAGCCGACGTCGTCCCAGCGCAGCCCGGTGACCCCGACGAGGACGACGGGCCCCGGGACGGGCGCCTGCGCGGCGCGGACCGGGTCGGTGCCGGCCGGGTCGGTGCCGGCCGGGTCGGTGCCGACCGCGGTCGCGGGTGCCGCGACGCCGACGCCGAGCACCGCGACGAGCACCGCCGCGAGCGCCGCGAGCAGGGCGGGGACGAGGGCGCGCAGGGACCGGGGCACCGCCTCAGCCTACGTGCGCGCACTAGGCTCGCCGGGGCCGCACGGGCGGCCGCGGACGCGTGCAGCGGTCCGTCGGGGCGCGGGTGCGCCCCGGACGCGGACCGGTGCGGCGCGACCGCCGGGCAGCAGCGGGAGGGGCGATGGGCGTGCCGCGCTACGCGTACCTGGGGCCGGCGGGGACGTTCACCGAGGAGGCGCTGCGGCGGGTCGCGTCCCCGGACGCGGCGCAGTACCTGCCGCAGACCGACGTCGGGTCGGCGATCGCCGCCGTCCGGGCGGGCGACGCCGACTACGCCGTGGTGGCGATCGAGTCGACGGTGGAGGGCGGCGTCACGGCGACGCTCGACGCGCTCGCGACCGGCGACCCGCTCGTCGTGCTGCGCGAGGTGCTGGTGCCGGTGCAGTTCACGCTCGTCGCCGCACCCGGGACCGCGCTCGCGGACGTGCGCCGCGTCTCGGCGCACCCGCACGCGTGGGTGCAGTGCCGGCGGTGGATCGCGGCGCACCTGCCGGGGTCGGTGCACGTGCCCGCGACGAGCAACACGGCGCCCGCGGCGCTGCTGGTGGAGGCGCTCGCGTCCGGTGACGCCGCGGGTCTGCCGTTCGACGCGGCGCTCGTGCCGCCGTCCGCCGTCGCGACGTACGGGCTGACGCCGCTGGCGGAGCACGTGGCGGACAACCCGTCGGCGCTCACGCGGTTCGTGGTCGTCGGGCACCCCGGCGAGGTGCCGGCGCGCACGGGTGCGGACAAGACGAGCCTCGTCGTGCACCTGCCGGACAACGAGGCGGGCGCGCTGCTGGCGATGCTCGAGCAGTTCGCGGTGCGCGGCGTGAACCTCTCGCGCATCGAGTCGCGGCCCATCGGCGACGCGCTCGGCCGGTACTCGTTCTCGATCGACGCCGAGGGGCACATCACGGACGAGCGGATGGGCGAGGCGATCATGGGCCTGCACCGGCGCTGCCCGTACGTGCGCTTCCTCGGGTCGTACCCGCGCGCCGACGCGGTCGCGCCGACCGTGCACGTCGGCACCGCCGACGAGGACTTCGTCGAGGCACGCGCCTGGCTCGCCCGCCTGCGCTCCGGCGGCGCGGTCTGACGTCCCGCCGTGGACAGGTCGCGGCCCGCCCGTGACCCGCCGCTAGCATCGCCGGCACCACCACACGGGAGCCCGCACCAGCGGGCTGAGAGGACGGCTGTCGGGCCGTCGACCGTTCGAACCTGTCCGGGTCATGCCGGCGTAGGGAGTGCCATGCCTGACGTGCGTCCTGTCCTGCCCACCGAGCCCGCGGCTGAGGCCGCGACGTCGCCCGCCCCGCCCTCCGCGGGCACCGCGGCGGCCGCCGACCCCGCCCGCGCGGCCGTGCGCGGCGGCGTCCTCGGCAACTACGTCGACCAGTTCGACATCTTCCTGCCCGTCCTCGCGCTCGCGCCGGTCGCGGCGGAGCTCTACGGCACCCGCGCGGTCGTCACGTACGCCGGGCTGGTCTTCGTCGCGACGCTGGTCGGCCGCCCGCTCGGCGCCGCGCTGCTCGGTTCGCTCGCCGACCGCGTCGGCCGGGCCGCCGTCGCCCGGGCCAGCATGCTCGGTCTCGGGGTCACCACGCTGCTCATCGCGGCGCTGCCGGTCGCGGCGATGAGCCACGAGGTGGTGCTCCTCGCGGTGGTGGCGCTGCGGTTCGTCAGCGGCGTGCTCATCGGCGGCGGGTACACCTCGGCGGTGCCGCTCGCGATCGAGTGGTCGGCGCCGCGCCGGCGCGGGTTCGTCAGCGGGCTCGTCATGGCGATGTCGCCGGCGGCGAACGCGACCATCGCCACCCTGGTGCTCGTGCTGCTCGGCGCGCTCGGCAGCGACGGGTACGCCGCCTGGGGGTGGCGCGTGCCGTTCGTCGTCGGCGCGGTGCTGGCGTTCGTCGCGGTCGTGCACTTCCGCCGGCACGTGCGGGACACGCCGGAGCGCGCGGCGGCGGCGCCCGCGGCCCGTCCGCTGACGTCCGTGCTGGTCGGTGCGGAGCGGCACCGGCTGTGGCGGCTGCTGGTGCTCATGACGGGGCTGTGGCTGTTCACGAACATGGCGGTGGCCGTGGTGACGTCGCAGCTGGACGTCGTCGCGGGGCTCGACGGGCGGGCCGTCACGCTGACGATGCTCGTCGCGACCGCGGTGTCGGCGGTCGCGATGGTCGCGAGCGGGCACGCGTCGACGCCCGTCGGCCGCCGGCGGTTCCTCGTCGCGTTCGGTGCCGGCGCGGCCGTGCTGGCCCCCGCGACGTACCTCGCCGCGTTCGGCGCGCCGGCCTCGGGTCCGGCGCTGGTCGCGCTCGTCACCGTGCTGCAGGTCGTCACCGTCTCGGCGTACGGGCCGATCGGCGCGCACCTGGCCGAGCGCTTCCCGCCCGCGGTGCGGTCC
The DNA here is from genome assembly GCF_009720485.1 of Cellulomonas sp. JZ18. NCBI lineage: Bacteria > Bacillati > Actinomycetota > Actinomycetes > Micrococcales > Cellulomonadaceae > Cellulomonas > Cellulomonas sp. JZ18. The sequence goes on from NZ_CP045245.1 coordinate 320,973, forward strand.
AGCGGGTACGGCACGGCGTACTCGCTGTCCATCGTGCTGCCCGCGCTCTACCCGTTCTGGCTGCCGCCGCTGCAGCAGGCGTGGGGCGACGTCGCGCCCGTCGCGGCGGTGCTCGCCCTGGGCGGCGTGCTCGTGGCGGTGGGGGCGGCGGCGTCGCCGGGGGAGGCGATGGCGCGGGACTGACGCCCGCCTCCCGGACCCGGGGGTGCCGGCTCGCCGCGGGACGTCAGGCGGGGACGCGCACGACCAGGGACTGCCGGTCCACGCGCGCCTCGACCTCGGTGGCGCGCCCGACGATGTCGCCGTCGACCTGCACGGGCTCGGGCACGCCGGCGGCGAGGTGCACGCGGCGGGCGCGGGTGTGGTCGATGCGGCCGATCTTGCCCGGCAGGTCGTTGCGCGCCCCGATGCCCTGCAGCGCGACCTCGCCGAAGAGCTGGGCCCACCCGGCGATGCCGCCGCGCGTGTCGATGAGCGCCACGTCGAGCTCGCCGTCGTCGATGATCGCGTCCGGGAGCAGCGTGATCCCGCCGGGGAGCTTGCCGCAGTTGCCGATGAGCATGCTGCGCACGCGCACGGTCTCGGCGGGCTTCTGGTCGAGCCGGACCCGCAGGCGCAGGCGGCGTCCGTTGAGGTGGCGTGCGCCGGCGACGAAGTACGCCATCCAGCCGACCTTCGCCTTCAGCTCCTCGTCGGCGTCGGCCACCATCTGGGCGTCGAAGCCGAGGCCCGCGATGACGAGGAAGACGTGGTCGCGCGGGTGGTCGGTGTCGGCGGGCATGTCGTCGGCCGCCTCGGCGATGTCGTCGTCCATCTGCGACTCCCACTTCAGGACGCGCAGCCAGCCGACGTCGATCGGCTTGTCCTGACCGTCGATCGCGATGCCCATGGCGGCGATCGGGTCGTTGAGCGGGATGTCGAGGTTGCGCGCGAGCAGGTTGCCGGTGCCGAGCGGCATGAGGCCCATCGGGACGCCCGTGCCGGCCAGCGCCTCGGCGACGGCGCGCACCGTGCCGTCGCCGCCGACCGCGATGACGATGTCGGCGCCCATCTCGACCGCCTGGCGGGCCTGCCCGACCCCGGGGTCCTCGACCGTCGTCTCGAGCCACACCGGCTCCGGCAGGTAGCGCTCCGACGCGGCCTTGTAGACGGCGGCCCGCAGCGCCGGCACGTCCGGCTTCGAGGGGTTGGCGACGAACGCGACGAGCCGCCCCTCGCGGGGCGCCTCGGCCACGTGCTGCACGGCCTCGGCGTGCACGAGGTCGTCGTCCTCACGGACCCGGCGCTGACGCACGAACACCGTCCCGGCCAGGGCCAGCGCCAGCACCGCCAGGACGACGGCCACGACCGAGACCCACTCCACCCACGACATGTCGCGAACGTACCGGCGCCCCGACCCTCCGGCGATCCGGGAGCCCCCCGTCCCACCCCGCCCCGCCCCCGTCCCACCCCGTCCCGCCCGCCACCCCGCCCCCCCCGCCCCGCCCCATGCCGCCGAGTCCGCCGGTGCTGCGGCGAGTCCGACGGCTACGGGTCGAGAAGTCGGCACGGAAGCGGCGGACTCGGCGACGGGTGCGGGGCGGGTCCGTGGGCGTGCGCCGGGTGGGTGGCCGTGCGGTCGGTAGGGTCGACGCGTGATCGATCTGCGGCTCCTGCGGGAGGACCCCGATGTCGTGCGCGCCAGCCAGGTGGCGCGCGGTGAGGACCCGCACCTCGTCGACGAGGTGCTCGAGGCCGACGCCCGGCGTCGCTCCGCGCTGACGGAGTTCGAGACGCTGCGCGCCGAGCAGAAGGCGCACGGCAAGAAGGTCGCGCAGGCGTCCGGGGACGAGAAGCAGGCGCTGCTCGCGCACACCAAGCAGCTCGCGGAGCGCGTCAAGGCGCTGCAGGCCGACGCGGCCGCCGCTGAGGAGCGTGCCGCCGAGCTCGCGCGCCGCATCGGCAACGTCGTCGAGGACGGCGTGCCCGAGGGCGGCGAGGACGACTACGTGGTCCTGGAGCACGTCGGCACGCCTCGCGACCTGGCCGCCGAGTACGGCCCCGACTTCGTCGTGAAGGACCACCTCGACCTCGGTGAGGGCCTCGGCGCGATCGACACCGAGCGCGGCGCCAAGGTGTCGGGCGCGCGCTTCTACTTCCTGACGGGCATCGGCGCGCGGCTCGAGCTCGCGCTGCTCACCGCGGCCACCGATCTCGCGCTGCGCAACGGCTTCACGCCGATGATCACGCCGACGCTCGTGCGGCCCGAGATCATGGCGGGCACCGGGTACCTCGGCGCCCACGCGGACGAGGTCTACCACCTGCCGGCCGACGACCTGTACCTGGTCGGCACGAGCGAGGTCGCCCTCGCCGGCTACCACAAGGACGAGATCCTCGACCTGTCGGCCGGGCCCCTGCGGTACGCCGGCTGGAGCGCCTGCTACCGGCGCGAGGCCGGCTCGTACGGCAAGGACACCCGCGGCATCATCCGCGTGCACCAGTTCCACAAGGTCGAGGCCTTCGTGTGGGCGCGCCCCGAGGACGCCGCCGAGGAGCACCGCCGGATCCTCGCGTGGGAGAAGGAGATGCTCGCGCTGGTCGACCTGCCGTACCGCGTGATCGACACCGCGGCCGGCGACCTCGGGTCGAGCGCGGCCCGCAAGTTCGACTGCGAGGCGTGGCTGCCCAGCCAGCAGCGCTGGATGGAGGTCACGTCGACCTCCAACTGCACGACGTTCCAGGCCCGCCGGCTCGGCGTCCGGGAGCGCACCGAGGACGGCACGCGGACGGTCGCGACGCTCAACGGCACGCTCGCCACGACGCGCTGGATCGTCGCGATCCTCGAGAACCACCAGCAGGCCGACGGCTCGGTGCGCGTGCCGGAGGGGCTGCGCCCGTACCTCGGCGGCCTGGAGGTGCTGGAGCCGGTCGCCCGCCGGGGTGCCGCGCGGTGAGCCGCACGCGGCTGGTCGCGCTCGACGTCGACGGCACGCTGATGAGCTACGACGGCGTCATCTCGGCGGACGTGCGCGCGGCGGTCGCCGACCTCGTCGCCGCCGGGGTGCACGTCGTGCTCGCGACGGGTCGCTCGATCCACTCCGCGACCGACGTGGCGGCGGACCTCGGGCTCACGCACGGGTGGGTCGTGGGCTCGAACGGCGCCGTGACGGCCCGGCTCGACCCGGACGAGCCCGGCGGGTACGCCGTCGCGCACGCCGTGACGTTCGACCCGGCCCCGGCCCTGCGCGCGATCGCGCTGGAGATCCCCGACGTGCTCTTCGCGGTCGAGGACCTCGGCGTCGGGTTCCGCGTCTCGCGGCCCTTCCCGCCGGGGGAGCTGACCGGCGAGCAGCGCGTCGAGCCGTTCGAGGACCTGCTCGCCACCCCCGCGACCCGCGTCGTCATCCGCAACCCCGGCGGCACGCCGGAGGAGTTCCACGAGCTCGTGGAGCGCGTCGGGCTGCACCAGGTCTCGTACGCCGTCGGCTGGAGCGCCTGGCTGGACCTGACCCCGGGCGGCGTGACGAAGGCGAGCGCGCTCGAGGAGGTCCGCCGCGACCTCGGCGTCGAGCCGTTCGCCACGCTCGCGGTCGGGGACGGCGAGAACGACGTCGAGATGCTCGCCTGGGCGGCGTGCGGGGTCGCGATGGGCCACGCCGTCGAGCGGGTGCGGCTGGCGGCCGACGAGGTGACGGGCACGATCGACGACGACGGCGCCGTGGCGGTGCTCCGCCGCGTGCTCGCCTGAGCCCCTGCCCGGCGGCGCGCCGGGCGACATGCCCGGATCTGCCTGCCGTGACCGGATCGTGACCGCTCTGTCAGTGTTTCGCGGTTGCAAGCCTTGCTGAAACGCACTTGCATCGTCGCAGGCCAGGCTGACCGAGGGCCTGGACCACGACGACGTGGAGGTCACATGAAGCGCATGCAGAGGCGTCGCGGGCTGGCACTGGCCGCCTCGGTCGCCGGGCTCGGGCTCGTGCTCACGGCGTGCTCCGACGGCGGCGAGGGCGGCGGTGGCGGCGGTGACGACGCGGCGGCCACGTTCGACTGCGCGGACTACGAGCAGTACGGGAACCTCGAGGGCAAGACCATCTCCGTCTACACCTCGATCGTCGACCCCGAGGCGCAGGAGCAGGAGGCCTCGTACGAGCCGTTCGAGGAGTGCACGGGCGCCGAGATCGAGTACGAGGGCTCCCGTGAGTTCGAGGCGCAGCTGCCCGTCCGCCTCGAGGCCGGCAACCCGCCCGACATCGCCTACATCCCGCAGCCCGGATTCCTGCGCTCGCTCGTCCAGGACTTCCCGGACGCCGTGCAGCCCGCGCCGCAGTCCGTCATCGACAACGCCAACGAGTACTACACCGAGGGCTGGGTCGAGTACGGCACGGTCGACGGCACGCTCTACGCGACCCCGCTCGGCGCCAACGTGAAGTCCTTCGTCTGGTACTCGCCGTCCGCGTTCGAGGAGAACGGCTACGAGGTCCCGACCACGTGGCAGGAGCTGCTCGACCTGACGGACCAGATGGTCGAGGACCACCCCGACATCAAGCCGTGGTGCGCGGGCATCGAGTCCGGCGACGCCACCGGCTGGCCGGCCACCGACTGGCTCGAGGACGTCGTCCTGCGGACCGCCGGCCCCGAGGTCTACGACCAGTGGGTCAACCACGAGATCCCCTTCGACGACCCGCAGATCGTCGAGGCCCTCGACGCGGTCGGCGGCATCCTCAAGAACGAGGACTACGTCAACGGCGGCCTCGGCGACGTCGCGTCCATCGCGTCGGCACCGTGGAACGAGGCCGGCAACGGCATCCCCGACGGGACGTGCTTCCTGCACCGCGCCGCGAACTTCTACCAGGCCAACTGGGACGAGGGCCTGGAGGTCGCCGAGGACGGCGACGTCTACGCCTTCTACCTGCCGGGCGAGTCGGAGGAGGACAAGCCGCTGCTCGGTGGCGGCGAGTTCGTGACGGCGTTCTCGGACCGCGAGGAGGTGCAGGCCTTCCACGCGTACCTGTCGAGCCCGCAGTGGGCGAACGCCAAGGCGGAGGTGACCGGCCAGGGCTGGATCAGCGCGAACAACGGCCTCGACCGTGAGCTGCTGCAGTCGCCGATCGACCAGCTCTCGTTCGACCTGCTGACCGACGAGACGTACACGTTCCGCTTCGACGGCTCGGACCAGATGCCCGGCTCCGTCGGTGCCGGCTCGTTCTGGCGCGAGATGGTCTCGTGGATCAGCCCGGGTCAGGACTCGCAGACGACGCTGTCGAACATCGAGGCCTCCTGGCCCTCGAGCTGACGTCGCCGCACCACGTGGTGGGGGTCACCGGTCCCGGTGGCCCCCACCACGGCGTCCGTACCCGCTGACCGGTCGACGACGACCGGCACGACGAGGGGATGACCATGGACTGGTTGCTCCGACCCGACACGACGCCCGAGAAGCTGGCGCTGATGGTCATCGCCATCGTGCTCTTCGTCGTCGTGATGGGCGCGATCCTGCTGGGGATCGACCGCCTGAGGCGCACGCCCACGTGGGTGGTGGTCGCGGGCTTCCTCGGGCCGACCCTGCTGTTCCTCGCGTTCGGCCTCTTCTACCCCGGCCTGCGCACCATCTGGAGCTCGTTCCACGACGGCCGTGGACGGAACTTCATCGGCCTCGACAACTACGTCACCGCGTTCACGCAGGAGCAGTTCCAGGTCGTCCTGCGCAACACCGCGCTGTGGGTCGTGCTCGTGCCGCTCGCCGCGACGTTCTTCGGCCTCGTCTACGCCGTCCTCGTGGACCGCACGCGCTTCGAGTACCTGGCGAAGACGCTGATCTTCCTGCCGATGTCGATCTCCCTCGTCGGGGCGTCGATCATCTGGAAGTTCGTCTACGAGTACAAGCCGGTCCAGGGCAACATCCAGCAGACCGGCCTGCTCAACCAGCTGCTCGTGTGGCTGGGCATGCAGCCGCAGCAGTTCCTGCAGGACCAGCCGTGGAACAACCTGTTCCTCATCGCCGTCATGGTGTGGATCCAGGCCGGCTTCGCGATGACGGTGCTGTCCGCCGCGGTCAAGGCCATCCCGGACGACATCGTCGAGGCGGCGCGGCTCGACGGCCTGCACGGGCTGTCCATGTTCCGCTACATCACGGTGCCGTCGATCCGCCCGGCGCTCGTCGTCGTCGTGACGACGATCGCGATGGCGACCCTGAAGGTCTTCGACATCGTCCGGACGATGACCGGCGGCAACTTCGACACGTCGGTCGTCGCGTACGAGTTCTACACGCAGAGCTTCACGGCCCGGAACCAGGGCCTCGGTGCCGCGCTCGCGGTGATCCTCTTCGTGCTCGTCATCCCGATCATCGCGTACAACGTGCGGCAGCTGAAGCTCGCGGAGGAGATCCGATGACCGCCATCCCGCCGACGACGCTCACCGACCGCACCGAGGTCGACACCCGCAAGGTCCCGCGGCTCACGCGGGCCGAGCAGCGGGCGATCGCCGCGAAGGGCCGCCTCAGCTCCCCGTGGGCGTCGGGCATCGCGATCGTCCTGGCGATCCTGTGGACCGTGCCGACGTTCGGCCTGCTCGTCACGTCGATCCGGCCGCGGTCGGACATCCGCACGTCGGGGTGGTGGACGTTCTTCGCCGCCCCGGCCGCCACGCTCGAGAACTACAGCGAGGTGCTGTTCGGCTCCTCCACGAGCTTCGCGACGTTCTTCGTCAACTCGCTCGTCATCACGCTGCCCGCGGTCGTCATCCCGATCTCGCTCGCGCTCCTCGCGGCGTACGCGTTCGCGTGGATCCCGTTCCGGGGGCGCGAGGTGCTGTTCGTCGCGGTCTTCGCGCTGCAGGTCGTGCCGATCCAGGTCACGCTCCTGCCGCTGCTGCAGCAGTACGTCTCGTGGGGGCTCGCCGGGTCGTTCTGGGTCGTGTGGCTGTCGCACTCGATCTTCGCGCTGCCGCTCGCGATCTACCTGCTGCACAACTTCATGAAGGACATCCCGTCCTCGCTGGTGGAGGCGGCCCGCGTGGACGGCGCCGGGCACGTCACGGTGTTCTTCCGGGTGCTGCTGCCGCTGCTCACGCCGGCGATCGCGTCGTTCGGCATCTTCCAGTTCCTGTGGGTCTGGAACGACCTGCTCGTCGCGCTGGTGTTCGTGGGCGGCACCACGGACGTCGCGCCGCTGACGGTCCGCATCGCCGAGCTCGCCGGCACGCGCGGGTCGCAGTGGCACCTGCTGTCCGCCGGCGCGTTCGTGGCGATGGTCGTGCCGCTGGTCGTGTTCCTGGCGCTGCAGCGCTACTTCGTCCGCGGGCTGCTCGCCGGCTCGGTCAAGGGCTGACGGCGGCCGGGGCGGGCACCGCGCGTAGCCTGACGCGGTGCCCGCCCCGCTGCTGTTCGTCGTCTCCGGGCTGACGCAGTACGTCGGGGCCGCGCTCGCGGTCGGGCTGTTCGCGGTGCTCCCGGCCGGCGTCGTCGCGTGGCTGCGGATCGCGGTCTCGGCGCTCGTGCTGCTCGCGTGGCGGCGGCCGTGGCGCACCGCCGAGCTGTGGCGCGGGCGCCGACTGGCGGTCACCGCCGCGTTCGGGGTCGTGCTCGCGCTCATGAACGTCGCGTTCTACGTCGCCATCGAGCACCTGCCGCTCGGCACCGCGGTCGCGCTCGAGTTCCTCGGACCCGTCGCCGTCGCCGCCGTCACCGGCCGGGGCTGGCGCGACCGGGCCGCGATCGCCGTCGCCGCCGTCGGCGTCGCGCTGCTCGCGGGCATCACGCTCGACACCGGGCCGGGCGCCGTCACCGGTCTGGTCGCGATCGGCGTGTCCGCGGCCTGCTGGGCGGCGTACATCGTGCTCGGGCGACGGGTCGCCCGGTCCGGCGGGCCGGGCGCGAGCGGGCTCGCCGTCGCCATGACCGCCGGCGCGCTCGTCCTCGCGCCGTTCCTCGCCGGGGGAGCAGGTCCCGCCCTCGTCGACGTGCGGCTCGCCGCGCTCGTCGTCGCGATCGCCGTGTGCTCCTCGGTCGTGCCCTACGCGCTCGAGCAGGTCGTGCTGCGCCGGGTCAGCGCCGCGACGTTCGCCGTCCTGCTCGCGCTGCTGCCGGCGACGGCCGCCGTCGTCGGGGCCGTCGTGCTGCGGCAGTGGCCGCACGGGCTCGAGGTCGTCGGCCTCGTGCTGGTCTCCGGGGCGATCGCGCTCACGGCGCGGTCGGAGGCCGACGCCCCGACCCCGCCCGACGCGGCGCCGTCCCCGCCCGCGCCCTGACCGCGCACCCGGCCCGCGCGCCCCGGTCCCGCGCGCCCCGGCCCCGCGCGCCCCGGCCCCGTGGCCGGACGTGCGGGACGGGCGTCAGAGGTACTGGCCGGGGGTCGGGCGCGCGTCGTGGGCGGGCTCACCCTGCTGTGCCGGCATCCCGAACGGCCCACCAGGACCCCCGGGACCCGGCGGGCGCGCCCCGGGCGGCAGAGCCCGGCGCATCTGCGTCAGCTGCGCCTGGGCGGCCATCTGCTGCGCCACCAGCGCCGTCTGGATCCCGTGGAACAGGCCCTCGAGCCACCCGACGAGCTGCGCCTGCGCGATCCGCAGCTCCGCGTCCGAGGGGGAGGCGTCCTCGCCGAACGGCAGCGCGATGCGCCGCAGCTCGTCGACGAGCTCGGGCGACAGCCCCTCCTCCAGCTCGTGCAGCGACCGCTCGTGGATCTCCGCGAGCCGGGCGCGCGCGGCGTCGTCGAGCGGCGCCGAGCGCACCTCGTCGAGCAGCTGCTTGATCATCGTGCCGATCCGCATGACCTTCGCGGGCTGCTCGACCATGCCGCCGACGTCCTCGCGCCGCCCCTCCTGCTCGTCCTGGCCGTCCGGCGCGTCCTCGCCGGAGGGCAGGACCACCACCCGGGGCCGGCCGTCGTCGGTGCTGCGGTCCTCGTCCTGCTGCGTCTGGTCCACCCGGGCATTCTCGCCGAGGGGCCACGGCGGCGCAGCGTGGGCAGACCGTGCCGCCCACCCGGGCGGCACCGCGTGGCTACGCTGGCCGGCATGGCGTGGCTGAGCACCCCGGCGCATCACCGTTGGCTCGAGGCCGAGACCGACCGGCTCTGGGAGTTCGGGCGCGCGGCGCGGCTCGCCTCGGGCGGGTTCGCGCGCCTGGACGAGCAGGGACGCCCCGAGGACGGGCCCGTCGAGCTGTGGGTCACGTGCCGCATGACGCACGTGTACGCGCTCGCGCACCTCGCCGGTCGTCCCGGGTCCGCCGACCTCGTCGACCACGGCCTCGCCGCCCTCGCCGGGCCGTTCCGGGACGCCGAGCACGGCGGCTGGTTCGCCGAGGTCGAGCGCGACGGCACGCCGCGGGACGCCGACAAGGCGGCCTACCCGCACGCGTTCGTCGTGCTCGCGACGTCGAGCGCCGTCGCGGCCGGCCGGCCCGGTGCCCGCGAGCTGCTGGACGCGGCGCTCGCCGTGCAGGAGCGGCACTTCTGGGACGACGACGCGGGGATGGCCGTCGAGCAGTGGGACCGCACGTTCACCGAGCTCGACCCCTACCGCGGCGTGAACGCCAACATGCACACGGTCGAGGCGTACCTCGCCGCGGCCGACGTCACGGGCGACCGCCGCTGGCTCGACCGGGCCGTACGCGTCGTCGAGCGCGTCGTGCACGGCTTCGCCGCTGGCCACGACTGGCGCATCCCCGAGCACTTCGACGCCACGTGGACGCCGGACCTGGAGTACAACGCCGACACCCCGGCACACCCGTTCCGCCCCTACGGCGCGACGATCGGCCACTGGTTCGAGTGGGCGCGCCTCACGCTGCACGCGCGCGCCGCGCTCACCGCCCGCGGCGACGACGCACCCGCGTGGATGCTCGACGACGCGGTCGCCCTGTTCGACGCGGGCGTGCGCGAGGGCTGGGCGGTCGACGGCGCTCCTGGCTTCGTCTACACGGTCGACTGGGAGGGGCGCCCGGTCGTGCGCGAGCGCATGCACTGGGTCGCGGCGGAGGCGGTCGCGGCGGCCGCCGCGCTGCACGCCGCGACCGGTGACGCCCGGTTCGACGACCTCTACACGACGTGGTGGGAGTACGTGGGCACGTACCTGCTCGACCGCGAGGGCGGGTCGTGGTGGCACGAGCTCGGGCCGGACAACCGCGTCTCGCGCACCGTGTGGGCCGGCAAGGCCGACCTGTACCACGCGGTGCAGGCGACGCTCGTGCCCCGCCTGCCGCTGACGCCCGTGATCGCGCCCGCGCTGGCCGCCGGCCTGCTGCGCTGAGGTCGCCGCGCCCGCGGTCCGGCCGGCGTCGGCACGTCAGGGCTCGCGCGTCAGGGCTCGAGCAGGAGCTTGCCGAGGACCTCGCCGGAGGCGAGCAGCCGGTGCGCCTCGGCCGCCCGGTCCAGCGGCAGCCGCGCGTGCACGACCGGACGCACCCGCCCCGCGGCGACCAGCGGCCACACGTGCTCGGCGACCTCGGCCATGATCGCCGCCTTCTGCGCCGCGGGCCGGTCGCGCAGGGTCGTCCCGATGACGGACCCGCGCCGCGCCATGAGCGCGGACAGGTCGAGCTCCCCGCGACGTCCCTGCTGCAGCCCGATCACGACGAGCCGGCCCCCCTCGGCGAGCAGGGACACGTTCGTCCCGAGCGCGCGGCCGCCCAGCACGTCGAGGACCACGTCGACACCGCGACCGCCGGTCGCCTCCCGCACGCGCGGCGCGACGTCCTCCTCGCGGTGGTCCACGACGACGTCCGCCCCGAGCGCCGCGACGCGCGCGCACCGCTGGGCGCCGCCCGCGGTCGCGACGACGCGGGCGCCGAGCGCCCGGCCGAGCTGGACGGCGACCGAGCCGACCCCGCCCGAGCCGCCGTGCACGAGCAGCGTCTCGCCGGGCGCCAGGCGGGCGGCGCGCAGGTTCGACCACACGGTCGCCACGGCCTCGGGGAGGGCGGCCGCGTCGGTCAGCGCTACCCCGTCCGGCGGCGGCAGGGTGTGGGACGCGGCCACGGTCACCCGTTCGGCGTAACCTCCCCCGGCCAGGAGCGCGACGACCGGGTCGCCGACCCGTGGTCCGGGCCCCGCCGACCCCGCGCCGCCGGCCGCGGGGGCGTCCGCCACGTCCGGGCCGACCCCCACGACGACGCCCGAGACCTCGAGGCCCGGCCACGTCGGCGCACCCGGCGGCGGAGGGTAGTGACCCTCGCGTTGCAGCAGGTCAGCCCGGTTGACCCCGGCCGCCACCACCTGGACGAGCAGCTCGCCCGGGCCGGGGACCGGCTCGGGCACCTCCTCGACCCGGAGCACCTCCGGACCACCGGGCCTCGTCACCACGACCGCGCGCACACCGACGACCCTAGGAGCGCCCGACCGCGTCCGCCCCGTGGACGCCCGCCGCGGCCGCGCCCGTTTCGCGCGGTACGCGACGTATCGGAGGGGGTGACTCCCGTGGCAAACTCTGCGCCGGGCTAATGGTCCGGTGTCCAGGTACCGATGAGACGCAGACGGCAGTCACCCGACGGCCGGCGCGGCTCGCCCGGCGGAGCGCGGCAGCGCGCCGACGACGGGCGGGAGGAAAGGATCAGCATGCTGCGACGGCTCGGAATCCGTGCCAAGGTCCTGGCGGTCCTCGCCGTGCCCGTGATCGTCCTCCTGGCAGCCGGTTCGTTCATCTCCGTCGAGGCCCTGCGCGACCTGCGCTACGCGCGCGCCACCCAGACCGTCGTCCGCGCCCTGGACGCCATGGCCCCGCTGTCCGCCGCGCTGCAGCAGGAGCGGACGCTCTCGCTCACCGTCGCCGACCCCACCCAGCTCGGCCCGGCCCGCGAGGCCACCGACGACGCGCTCGCCGAGGTGCGCGAGGTGACGGCCGACCTGGACCTCACCCAGTTCCCCGACAACGTGGTGCGCGACTTCCAGGACACGCAGACCGCGTTCCGCGAGGGTCTGCCGCAGCTGCGCGCGCGCATCGACCAGAGCCTGAACCGCACGATCATCAAGAACGGCTTCCAGCAGATCGTCGACGGGCAGCTGCGCGTCATGGAGGGCGTGTCGAACGCGCTGCAGGACCGCGAGCTGGCGCAGTTCCTCACCGCGAACCGGGAGAGCGCCGCCCTCGTCGACGCCCTCGTCACCGAGTACGTCGCCGGCGTCGAGCTCCTGCAGGCCACCGAGAACAGCCCGGCGGCGTCGCGCAACTTCCAGGCGCTGTACCTCGGCACGGAGAACGCGCGCGAGCGCGCCCGCCTCGCCGTCGCCAACCTCGGCGTCGACGGCCTCGCGATCTCGAGCGGCGACCCGACGCCCACGCTGCTCGCGCAGCGCGCCCTGTTCACGCAGGGCAACACGGCCGCCGTGACGTCGATCGACCCGGCCGCCTGGACCGAGCAGACGACCGAGCAGCTCGAGATGCTGCAGTCCGTCACCGACGGCGTGCTCGAGGCCGCCGACGCGCAGGCCGGCTCGGCCGTGGCGGCCGCCCGCGACGAGGCCCTGCTCACGATCGCGATCGCGATCCTCGGTGTCGTGGCGTCGATCCTCATCGCGTCCGTCGTCGCCCGCGGCATCGTCGTCCCGCTGCGCCGCCTGACGAGCGCGGCCGCCGACGTCCGTGAGCAGCTGCCCCGCCTGGTCGAGCAGGTGGCCGTGCCCGGCGAGGGCCCGGAGATCACGCTCGCGCCGATCCCCGTCACCTCGAACGACGAGGTCGGCCGCCTCGCGCAGGCCTTCAACGCGGTCAACGCGCAGACCGTCGCCGTCGCGCAGGAGCAGGCCGCCCTGCGTGGCTCCATCGCGGAGATGTTCGTCAACGTCGCCCGCCGCGACCAGGTCCTGCTCAACCGCCAGCTGTCGTTCATCGACTCGCTCGAGCGGGCCGAGGAGGACCCCGGCACGCTGGCGAACCTGTTCCGTCTCGACCACCTCGCCACCCGGATGCGCCGCAACGCCGAGTCGCTGCTCGTGCTCGCCGGCATCGACTCCGGCCGGCGCCTGCGCGACGCGATGCCGCTCTCCGACGTCATCCGGACCGCGTCCTCCGAGATCGAGCAGTACGACCGGGTCGAGCTCGACCTGCAGGTCGACCCGCACATGCTCGGGTTCAACGCGCTGTCCGCCGCGCACCTCATCGCCGAGCTGCTCGAGAACGCGACCGTCTTCTCGGAGCCGGAGACCCCGGTCATCGTCTCCACCGGCGTCAGCGGGGCCTCGGTGGTCGTGCGCATCACCGACCAGGGCCTCGGCATGACGGACGCCGAGATCGAGGCGGCCAACCACAAGATCGCGTCGGTCTCGGCGAGCGACGCCCTCGGTGCCCAGCGTCTCGGCCTCTTCGTCGTCGGCCGCCTCGCCCAGCGCCTCGGCGCCGAGGTGACGCTGCGCAAGCGGGCCTCGGGCACCGGGACCGACGCGCTCGTGCTCTTCCCGAGCACGCTGTTCTCCGCCAACGAGGTCGGCGGGTTCGGCCCCACGCCGATCGCACCGGTCGAGCCGGCCCCGGCGGCCGTCGCCGCGATCGAGGCGCCGACGGTGCGCGAGGTCGACCTCACCGAGCTGACCGACGGCCAGACGTCGCTGGGGCTGCCGCGGCGCCGCCGCGCGGACGACAGCGCCGCGACCCCGGTCGCCCCCGCCCCGGCCGCTGCGGCCCCCGTGGCCGACGACGCGCCGATCCCGGTGCCGACGCTCGGGTCCGACGCGCTGCCGACCCGCTCGCGCAAGACGTTCGACGAGGACAACATCGTCCTGCCCGAGGCGCCCGACGCCACCCTCGCCCCCGAGCTCTCGGCGAGCACGGGGGAGTGGGCCCCCGCGGTCGTGGCAGCGCCGCGCTCCACGGGCCTGCCGAGCCGGACGCGCGCGGCCACGTCCGCGTGGGCGGCTCCCGACGCGCAGGACGAGGCGCCGCAGGCCGCGCCCGCCGACCCCGCCGCGCGCGCCGGGCTGTTCTCCGGGTTCCGCAACCGCGAGGCGCTCGCCCCGGCGCAGCGTGACGAGGACGCCGCGCCGACCTTCCACGTGCCGGGCCTCGTGCCCGACGAGGAGGAGGCGACCCCCACGGCGCCGGCCGGTTCCGGCTGGCCCGTGCCGTCGTGGCAGGAGTCCGCCGACGAGCCGACGCCGCTGCCGTCGCGCGGCGGGCTGCCGTCGCGCACGTCGGCCGCGCCCGAGGAGGCGGCGAGCGCGATCGCGCCCTGGGCGCAGGAGCCCGCCGAGCAGCACCAGCCCGAGCAGCACCAGCCCGAGCAGCACCAGCCCGAGCAGCACCAGCCGGAGCAGCACCAGCCCGAGCAGGAGCGCCCCTGGGCGCCGGCTGCCGAGGACCAGCCCTGGGCGCCCGTGCAGGCCGAGCCGGAGCCGTGGAGCCCCGCGCAGCCCGAGGCGGAGCCGTGGGCGCCGGTGCAGGCGCAGGCGGAGCCGTGGGCACCCGCGCAGCCCGAGCCGGAGCCATGGGCCCCGCGCAGCCGGAGCCGTGGGCACCGGCGCAGGCGCAGGCGGAGCCGTGGGCCCCCGCCCGGCCCGAGCCGGAGCCGTGGGCTCCTGCCCAGGCCGAGGCGGAGCCGTGGGCACCGGCGCAGCCGGAGGCGGCCTCCTGGGCGCAGTCCGACCCGGAGCCCTGGGCTCCCGCGGCGCCGGAGTCCGGCACCGAGGACGAGTCCCGCTCCTGGGCCGCGGCGTCCGCGACGTCCTCCCCGTGGGGCGAGGCCACCCCCAGCCCTCCCGCGAGGAGCAGGAGGCGCCCGAGGAGTCGTCGTTCACGGCCTACAGCGGCTACTCCGGCTGGGCCGGCAGCGCCGACCGCCCGGGTCTCGACTACACCGCGCCCTACGTGCCGTTCGAGCGCACGCTCGACGAGACGCGCGCCTGGCACACGGGCGCGATCCCGGTGGTCCCGGAGCCGGCTGCTCCGGCGGCGGAGCCCGAGCCCGCGCCCGTCGCGGTCGCGCCCGCCCCGCAGGAGCTCCCGACCCGTCGGTCCGTCGCGCCCGTCCTGCTCGAGCCGGACGAGGAGGAGGCCCCGGCACCGTGGGCGCCCGTCCCGGCGGCGGAGCGTCCGGCCGCGCGCGTCGAGGAGCAGCCCGCGTGGGCACCGGCCGCCGCGCCGACCCCTGAGTGGCAGGCACCGCAGCCGCAGGGGCAGGCGCCCGCCGCCCCGGCCGCACCCGCCCCGGCCACGGAGGAGTGGCGTCCCACGGCACCCGCGTGGAGCCGTCCCAGCCAGGGGTGGCAGGCGCCGGTCGAGCAGCCGACCCAGGTCTTCTCGCCCGTCGAGGCCGCCGAGGCGGTCGCCCCCGCCCCGGAGCCGCAGGCACCGGCCGCGCAGGCGTTCGCGCCGCAGGCACCCGCGCCCGCACCGGCGTGGCAGTCGGCGGCGGCCCCCGCGGCGCCGGGTGCGCCCACGGCCGGCACGGCGCAGCCCGCCCCCGGGTTCGGGGACCTCGTGCGTGGCGAGGACGAGCGTCCGAAGCGGCGGTGGGGCGCGTTCTTCGGCCGTCGCAAGGACGAGGACGCGGCACCCGAGACGCCGCAGGCCGACGCCGGTGCGCCCGTGCGGTCGTCCGCGTGGGGCCCGTCCCCCGTGGCGCCGCCCGCGGAGAGCACGCGGCAGACGCCCTCCTGGTCGGCCCCCGCCCCCGCGCCCGTGCAGGAGCAGCGGCCCGCACCGTCCTGGTCGCCGCCCGAGTGGTCCGCCCGTCCGGCGGCTCCCGCCCAGCCGGTGGCCACCGTGCCGCAGCCGTCCGTCCCGCCGTCGGTCGCCCCGCGGATCGGCACGCTGGACGACGAGGTCGCCGCGATGCTCGCGCTGCGCTCCGACATCCAGGAGCAGGCGCTGTCCGAGCTGAGCCAGCTGTCGGCCTACCGCCCGAGCGCGGTGGGTGCGGGCTCCGAGCGCCTCACCAAGCGTGTGCCGTCGGCCGTCCCCCCGGCGCCGGCACCGACCGAGGAGCGCCCCGTGCAGCGTGACGCCGAGCAGCTGCGCTCGCGCCTCTCGAGCTTCCAGACCGGCACGTCCCGCGGGCGGCGTGCCGCCGGCGATCCCGGCGGTGAGGCATGACCCGACCCCCGACTCCCGGTGGCAGCGCCACCGAGACGCCCCAGCCCGCAGTCGGCCCTGACTGCACCATGAAGGAGGAAGTGTGACCGCGCTCAGCACCGAGGCAGCCAACTTCGGCTGGCTCCTGGACAACTTCGTCCGGACCGTGCCCGGCACTCGCCACACGCTCGTGGTGTCGGCCGACGGTCTGCTCATGGCGATGTCCGAGCAGCTCGACCGCACCAGCGGCGACCAGCTCGCGGCGATCGTCTCGGGCATGTCGAGCCTGACCCGTGGCGCGTCCCGCCAGCTGCGTGCGGGGGAGGTGCGTCAGGCGATCATCGAGATGGACAACCTGTTCCTGTTCCTCATGAGCGTCTCGAACGGCTCCGTCCTCGCCGTGGTCGCGGAGTCGACCTGCGACGTCGGTCTCATCGGCTACGAGATGGCGATGCTCGTCTCGCGCACGGAGGCGACGCTGACCCCGCAGCTCATCTCCGAGATGCGCGGTCAGCTCCCCGTCGACGGCGCGACCCGGGCCCCGGTCGCCTGAGGCGTCGACGATGAGCGAACACGTCGAGTACGAGGCCAGGACGGTCCGGCCCTACGCCGTGACCGGCGGTCGCGTGCGCTCGGCTCGCTCCGACCTGCCCCTCGAGGCGCTGGTCGAGGTCATGCCGGGTGCCGTGGCCAGCACGGGCCTGACGCCTGAGAAGCGCGCGATCATCCAGCACGCGTCGGCCGGGTACATCTCGGTCGCCGAGCTGTCGGCGCTCCTCCACCTGCCGCTCGGAGTGGTCCGGATCCTCGTGTCCGACCTCACCGACGCCAACTACGTGCGCGTGCACACCTCTCAGCCGGTCGAGGTCAACACCGGTGAGTCCCCCGCCCTGTCCCTGAGCGTGCTGGAGAGTGTTCTCAATGGCATTTCCGCCCTCTGACGCCGCCGTCGCCGCTCCGGCGGGGACCGCGGGCGCCGTTGCCCCCACCGTCGTCAAGATCGTCGTCGCCGGCGGGTTCGCCGTCGGCAAGACGACGTTCATCGGTTCCATCTCCGACATCGAGCCCCTCAACACCGAGGCCGCGATGACGGAGCACTCGGTCGGCGTCGACGACGCCGGCGGCGTGAGCGACCGCAAGACGACCACGACCGTCGCCATGGACTTCGGCCGCATCGCGCTGCCGGGCCAGCTGTGGCTGTACCTGTTCGGCACGCCGGGCCAGGACCGCTTCCTCTTCATGTGGGACGACCTGGTCCGCGGCGCCATCGGTGCCGTCGTGCTCGTCGACACCGACCGCCTCGACCAGTGCTTCCCGGCCGTCGACTACTTCGAGAGCCGCGGCATCCCGTTCGTCGTCGGCGTGAACTGCTTCGACGGCATCGCGAAGCACCAGCTCGAGGACGTGCGCGAGGCCCTGGCGATCCCCGCCCACGTGCCGGTGCTGTACACCGACGCGCGGTCGCGCGCCGCGACCAAGCAGGCGCTGATCGCGCTCGTGCAGCTCGCCATGGAGCGTCTGCGCTCCCGCTGACGCCCTGCCGCACCGCACGACGGCCGGTTCCCCGCCCCGGGAGCCGGCCGTCGGCGCGTCCGGTCACGGACCGTGTCCGAACTGCCGCCGGAAACCCCTCTCACGGCGCCCCGCGTCCCAGTACTGTGCGGGCGACCGCCGGGCTCCCGGCGCCGTCGCCGCCGGCGGACCCCGACGCCGGGTCGTCCGTCCCGCCCCCCTGAGAAGGCCCCGTGAACCGCCCTCCCGCCCTCGGGCCGCGCCGCCGTCGGACCCTCCGCCCCTCCGCACGTCCGCCGCCGCGCTGCTCGCCGCGGCCCTCCTGCTCCCCGTCACGGCGGTCGGCGCCGTGGCCGCCCCCGCCGCCGTCCAGGAGCCCGCCGCCGGCGCAGCGGCACCGGCCGCCGAGCCGGAGCCCGCTGCTGCGGACGCGACCACCGCCCAGGAGCCGGCCGCCCCGTCCGAGCCGGCCGCGGGTGGCGACCGCGCCCCCGCGGCGCAGGCCGCGGCGGTCGGCACGGCGTCCCTGTCCGGCCGCGTCACCGACAGCACGGGCGCGCCGCTCGCGGGCGTGCAGGTGCACGTCGGTGACGCTGCGCCCGGCGACCCCGCACCCGAGACCGCCACGGACGGCACGTGGCGCGCGGAGGGTCTCGCGGCGGGCAGCTACCAGGTGCGTTTCACCCTGCTCGGCGAGACGCAGCCGTACGCGCTCTACTGGGACGGCACGCCCTACGGTTCGTGGACCGCGTCGTCCCCGATCACCCTCGCCGACGGCGAGGAGCGCACCGACGTCGGCGTGACGTTCGTCGACAACACCGTGAGCGGCACCGTCACCGGTGGCGGCGCGCGCGTCGAGGGCGCCCTCGTCGAGCTCTACCGGTCCCTCGTCGACGACGAGCCCGTGCAGACGGTCGTGACGGCGCAGGACGGCACGTGGACGGCGCGCTGGCTGCGTCCCGGCACCTACACGGTGCGCGTGGTCCCGCCGGCGGGCTCGGGCCTCGCGTCGGCGTGGTGGCAGCGCTCGGGCAACTCGTACGGGTCCGTGAGCTTCATGGCGGGCAGTCCCGCGCAGGCGCGCAGCGGCGTCGACGTCGCCCTCGTCGCGGGGTCGACGGTGACCGGGCGGGTCGTCGACGCCACGGGCACCCCCGTCGTCGGCACGCAGGTGGGTCTGTGGGGCCGTTCGGGCCCGTTCCGCTTCCGGCTCGTCGACGTCGCCACCACGGACCAGGCGGGGACCTACGTCTTCGGCGAGCTGGAGGCCGAGAGCTACACCGTGGGCCTGGCGGTGCCGGACCCGTCGTTCGTCGTCCCCGAGTTCCTCGGCGGCGCGCTCGACGTGCGCGACGCGCGGTGGACCGAGGTCGCTGCCGACGCCGACGTGACGCTCGACGACCTCGTGCAGCGCGAGGGCGGGGTCGTCGGCGGCCGGATCGTCGGCGAGGACTGGGCGAACGTCGGGGTCTGGGTCGACGTCGTCGCGGAGGACGGCTCCGTGGTCACGTCGGTCTTCGCCGGCGAGGACAGGGACGACCTCGACTTCGCGACGGAGGCGCTGCCGCCGGGCGCGTACCGCGTGCGCGCCTCGGTCGACGGCGGGTCGTACTGGTGGGCCGGCGGGAACAGCCTCGCGACCGCGCGTGTCCTCGACGTGCGGGCCGGCGCGATCGTCGACGACGTCGAGCTGGTGCTCGACCCCGCGCACCTCGCGCTGCCGCCCGCCCCTGCGGTCGACGAGCTCACCGACGCGGACCGTGGACCGCTCGGCCCCGTCGCGCCGACCCGCCCGGGCGGGACGGTGACGCTCACGGGCCTGACGGCCGACCTCGTCGTGCACGTGTGGCTGGGATCCAGCCCGGTCAGCCTCGGCTACCACGAGGTCGCCGCCGACGGCACCGTGCAGGTGACCGTGCCGACGGCGACCACGCCGGGCGCCCACCGGCTGGTCGTGACCTACGCGGGCGGCGCGGTCATCGGCTGGGCGGACCTGACGGTCCTCGCCGAGCCCCTGCCGGGTGGGTCGGGTACCGCCGGCGGGACGGCCGGTGGCGGTCCCGTGGCCGGCGCGGCCACGGGCACCGGCGCCGCTGCGGGGGCGCCGCGCTCCGGCGGGTTGGCGGCCACCGGTCTCGAGCTCGCCGCCGGCGCGGGCCTGGCGGCGGTGGGCATCGCGGCCGGCGCCGTGCTCGTCGCCCTGCGCCGGCGCGGCCGAACGGACGCGTGACGACGGCGGGGCCCGCTGCGGCGCCCGACGGCCGGTCCCCCGCGTGGGACCGGCCGTCGGCGCACCCGGCACCTGCTCCGCGGGGGCTCGTGCCCTCCCCTCGGCGGGTGCCCGGCAGGACGGTCCCGTCCCCGCGCCGCGTCCGCGCCACCGCCTACGCCGACGGCTCTGCGCTGTCCCGCTACCTGCCGGGCGCGCCCGAGCGCAGGGCGTGGACGGCGTGGGCGGCTCCGCGCGAGGCGGGCCTGGCCGTCTCCGTCGTCTCCCTCGTCGAGCTGCGCGTCACGGGCGCCCTGCTCGGGCACGACGCACGGGTCGCCGCCCTGGAGGCCGAGCTCCGGCTCGGAGCGGTCCGCCTGTCCGACCGCGCGGTCGAGCACGCGGCGCTGCTGCTCGACCGGTTGCCGCCGTTCGCGGCTCTGCACGTCGGCGCCACGCGCGCCGAGCCCGGCGTGCGCGTCCTCGCGACGTACGACGGGAGGACGGCCGCGGTCGCCGCGGAGCTCGGCCTGGCCGTCGTCACGCCCGGCCGCCCGGACGGGTGGTGGGCGTCCTGACGTCCGTGCGGCGCGTGCCCCGTCGGTGACGCCCGCCGGCGCGGGGCAGGCCGGCCGCCGGGCCGGTGACGCGCGCCGCGACCGGACGCTGGCTAGCGTCGCCGTCATGACGCGCATCGACCTGGTCGGACGCACCGCCCTCGTCACGGGCTCCACGCAGGGCATCGGGGCGGCGATCGCCGCCGGGCTGGCCCGCGCCGGTGCCCGCGTCGCGGTGAACGGGCGGTCGGCCTCCTCGGTGGAGTCGGCCCTGGACGCCCTGCGCGCCGACGTGCCGGAGGGCGCGTTCGTCCCCGCGTCGGGGGACGTGACGACGGACGACGGCGTGGCCGCGGTGCGCGACGCCGTGCCGCACGTGGACGTGCTCGTCAACAACCTCGGCATCTTCGAGGCGCGCCCGGCGCTCGAGATCACGGACGACGAGTGGCGGCGCTTCTTCGAGGTCAACGTGCTCGCGGCCGTGCGCCTCACCCGCGCCTACCTGCCGGGCATGACCGCGCAGGGCTGGGGCCGGGTGCTGAACGTGGCGAGCGACTCGGCGGTGGTGATCCCGGCCGAGATGATCCACTACGGGATGTCGAAGACCGCGCTGCTCGCGGTGTCGCGCGGCTTCGCCAAGGAGGCGGCGGGGACGGGCGTCACCGTGAACTCCGTCATCGCCGGGCCCACGCACACCGGGGGCGTGGAGGACTTCGTGTACTCGCTCGTCGACCGCGACCTGCCGTGGGACGAGGCGCAGCGCGAGTTCATGCGCCGGCACCGGCCGCAGTCGCTGCTGCAGCGCCTCATCGAGCCCGAGGAGATCGCGCACATGGTCGTCTACCTCGCCTCGCCGCTGGCGTCGGCGACCACGGGCGGCGCGCTGCGCGTCGACGGCGGGTACGTCGACGCGATCCTGCCCTGAGCCGACGCCGCGACGGGGTCAGGCGGGCTCGGGGGCGTCCCAGTCCGTCAGCGCGACCGAGCCCGCGAGCAGCGCCGTCGTCGTCAGCCACAGCGCCCGTGCCTTCGGCTCCTTCGAGATGCCGGTGACCACCGGCAGGAGCACGTAGAGCGGGTCGGACAGCAGGTCGGCCGTGCGGTGCGCCTTGAGCGAGAGCACGGGCTTGAGCCCGAGCGGCGTGCGCGTGAGTGCGTTCACCACCGTGGCGACCGTGCCGAACGCACCGAAGAAGACCTTCGCGCGCGTGCTCATCGCGAGCACGTGGGGCACCGTCAGCAGGGCGCCGGCGACGCCGTAGTCGAGGGCGGCGTGGACCGTGGGGGAGATCGGCTTCGTCATCCTCCGAGGCTAGGAACGCCCGCGACGGCGCGACAGCCGAGGCGCCGAAGTGCGCCCCCGGCGGCGGTCGTCCAGCACGCCGAGGCCGGCGCTGCGCTCGGCGCTCCGGGAGCTGGAGGGCA
The DNA here is from genome assembly GCF_009720485.1 of Cellulomonas sp. JZ18. Classification (NCBI taxonomy): domain Bacteria; kingdom Bacillati; phylum Actinomycetota; class Actinomycetes; order Micrococcales; family Cellulomonadaceae; genus Cellulomonas; species Cellulomonas sp. JZ18. Next base: position 342,648 of record NZ_CP045245.1, read on the forward strand.
GGCTGGAGGACCACGACCTCGACGCGAGGCCGTGTGCAGGAGGTCCGGCGCCTGCTCGCGCCGGCCACCGAGCGCCTGCTGCCGACGGGGTCGGACGAGCCGAGGCGGCGCACCCGTCCTGACCGGCGGTGCACGGCGTGTGGGAGACTGCCGCGCGCCGGTGCGCCGCACCGGCGAGGAGGGCTGGCTGAGCGGCCGAAAGCGACGGTCTTGAAAACCGTTAGCGCGGTGACCCCGTGCTCAAGGGTTCGAATCCCTTGCCCTCCGCTCCGCGGCCGCCGCCCTCCGCTCCGCGGCCGCCGCCCTCCGCTCCCGGCGGCCCCGCCCCGCGGGTTCCCGTGCCGGGGGCAGCGGGCCATGATGGGGCGATGACCCGCCGCGGGGGCACCGGGGGCACGCAGGCGCACGCGCCGGACGACGTGGTCGTCGTCGGCGCGAGCCTCGCGGGCCTGCTCGCCGCCGCTGCGCTCGCGCGGCCGGGGCGGCGGGTGACGGTCGTCGAGCGGGACGTCCTGCCGGACGACCCCGTCGCGCGCCGCGGCGTCCCGCAGGGGCGGCAGCCGCACGCGCTGCTCTACCGGTCGCTCGTCGCGATCGAGGAGCTGCTGCCCGGGTTCGGCGACGAGCTGCAGGCGGCGGGCGCGATCCCCGTCGACACGGGCCGGCTCGCGTGGCTCGGGGAGCTCGGCTGGTCGCCGGAGTCCTCGCAGTTCCCCGTGCTCTCGGCGTCGCGGCCGCTCATGGAGCACGTGGTGCGGGGGCGCGTTTGCCGGCTGCCCGGCGTGACGGTGCAAGGCGGCCTCCGCGTCGCGGGGCTGCGTCGCGCCGGGGACCCCGGCGGCCGTGCCCGGTGGTCCGTGGAGGTCGAGGGCGGTGACGCCCTGGCTGCCGACCTCGTCGTCGACGCGTCGGGGCGCTCGTCACGGCTGCCCGCGTGGCTCGCGGCGCTCGGCGTGCCGGCCGCCGACGTCGAGGAGGTCGACGCCCACCTCGGGTACGCGACGCGCGTCGTGCGGCTGCCCGTGGACGCGGTGGGCCCGGCGGGCGTCGTCATCGCGCAGCTGCCGGGCAGCCCCGGCGGCATCACGCTGCCGGTCGAGGGCGGGCGCTGGCTCGTCACGGCCGCCGGCGCGGGTGACCAGCGGCCGCCCCGCGACCCCGGTGCCTGGCGGGCGTTCGTCGGCGCGCTGCGCGACCCGGCGCTCGCCGAGGTCGTCGACGCGGGCGAGCCGGAGGGGGACGTCGTCGTCCACCGGCAGACCGCGAACGTGCGGCACCGGTACGACCGGGTGCGCGCGTGGCCGGGCGGGCTCGTCGTCGTCGGTGACGCCCTGTGCGCGTTCGACCCGGTGTACGGGCAGGGGGTGGCCGTCGCGGCGCTGGAGGCCCTGGCGCTGCGGGACGCGGCACGGCGCGACGACCTGACGACCGCGCGCGGTGCGCGGCGGTTCCTGCGTCGTGCCGTGCGCGTCGGCGCCCTCCCGTGGGCGATCGCGACGGGGGAGGACCTGCGCCTGCCGACGTCGGACGGACGGGTCCCGCCGGTCGCCGCCCTCGCGAGCGCCTGGACGCGCGAGCTCGCCCGGCTCGGCACGCACGGGGACACCCTGGCCCAGACGACGCTGGCCGGGGTCTACCACCTCATGGCCTCGCCGCTGACGGTGTACCGGCCCGCGCTGGTCGCGCGCGTCCTGCGGGCGCGGCTGCGCGGGTACGGGCCGCCGGTGCCGCGGCCGCAGGTGCTGCGCGGTGCCGCGACGCGCGACGCCGTCGGCTGACGCGGCCCCTCTACCCTCACCAGGGTGCAGACACGGGTGGCGGCGTACGTGGTGGTCCTCGACGAGACCGCCGAGGGGCAGCGGGTGCTGCTCGCGCACTGGACGGCCGGGCGCCGGTGGACGCTCCCCGGGGGTGGCGTCGACCCCGGGGAGGACCCCGCCGACGCGGCCGTGCGCGAGGCCCGGGAGGAGACCGGGTACGACGTCGTGCTCGACGGGCTCCTGGGGGTCGACTCGCACGTGGTGCGCGCGGCGGACCGGGCCGACGGCGGGAGCGTGGACGCGCACGGCGTCTGCCTCGTGTACCGCGCGCACGTCGTCGGCGGCGCCCTGGCGGCGGAGGTCGACGGGTCCACCGACGCCGCCGCGTGGGTGCCGCTGGCGGACGTCGACGCGCTCGAGCGGGTCCCGCTGGTCGACGTCGCCCGCCGGATGGCCGGGCTGCCCCTGCCGCACCCGCCCGTCCCGGTGCGTGACCCCGCCGACCCGGCGCCCCTCGACCGCGTCGCCGCAGCCGCGATGTGGGCGGACTACGTCGCCGCGCACCCCGGTGTCGCCGGCGACGAGTACGTCGTCGACCGGTTCGGCGACTCCGCCGCGCTGTCCGACGCGCTGCTCGAGGTCGTCCTCGCGGGGCGCAAGCGCGCGACGGCCGACCTCGTCGCGGAGTTCGCGGCCCGGGGGGAGCCGCTGCCGCGCATCGGGTCCCACTGGGTCGTGTGCGACGGTGCGGGCCGCCCGCGGCTCGTGCTGCGCAGCACCGACCTGCGGATCGCGACGTTCGGCGCGGTCGACGAGCGGTTCGCGTACGACGAGGGCGAGGACGACCGCACGCTGGACTCGTGGCGACGCGAGCACCGGCGCTACTGGCAGCGCACGTGCGCGGCCCGCGGTGCCGTGTGGAGCGAGGACGACGAGATCGTGCTGGAGCGCTTCGCCGTCGTCTGGCCGCCGGAGCACGCCGACGGGTGAAACGCGACGTTCACCCGGGCCGCCCGTACCGGGACGACGGGGACGCTCGTACGGTCGCGGTGAGCCCGCCCACCGGGGTGCGGGCAGCCGGGGGGGCACCGTGAACGTCTCGTCGTCCGTCGTCGCCACCGCGTTCGTCGTGGCGTCCGCCGTCCTCGCACCGCCGGCCGTCGCGGCGCCGCCGCCCGCGCCCCCGGCGCTCGCCTGCGGCGCGTCGGTCGAGGGGACCGTCGTCCTCGACCGCGACCTCGTCTGCACGACGACGCCGGGGCTCGTCCTGACCCTCGGCGCCACCCTGGACCTCGGCGGGCACGTGCTTCGCGGGCCCGGCGAGGGGACGGCGCTGGTGGTGGACGCCGGAGCGGGCACGGGGCCGGTCTCGGTCGTGGGCGGAACGGTGCGGGGGTGGGCGGCGGGGCTGCAGGTGCACGAGGCGCAGGCGACGGTGCGGGGCGTGACGTTCGACGGGATCGCCGGGTCCGCGGTGGAAGGGCTCCACGGGGCCGGCGTCACGCTCGAGTCCTCGACCGTCCGGCGCAGCGGTGCGGGCGTCAACGCCTGGTTCTTCAGCGGCGTGACGATCACCGGATCGCGGTTCCTCGACAACGGCACGGGTGTGACCGCCGGCTCCGACAGCGGCCTGACCGTGACCGGGTCGGTCTTCGAGGGCAACGCGACCGCCGTCCTGTGCGACGAGTCGTACGCCGAGGTGAGGGGCACGCGCCTGGTCCGCAACACCACGGCCGTCCACTTCGACTGGTGCACAAGCAGCCGGCTGCACGACAGCGAGCTGGTCCGCAACGGCGTGGCCCTGCGGACGACGTACCCGTCGGTGCACCGCGACGAGTCCGAGGGCAATCAGGTGTTCCGCAACCGGTTCGACCGGAACGACGTCGCGGTCGACCTCCGGCTCAACGCCCACCTCCAGGACAACCGCTTCACCCGCAACGGCGTCGGGGTGCGCGCGCTGACGGCCGGCACACTGCAGGAGATCGGACTCATCGCGATGGAGCGGAACGTGCTCGACCGCAACGGTGACGCCGTCGTCGTCGACACCAAGGTCCGCATGCGGGACAACGTCGCCACGCGCAGCACGGGGTGGGGCATCCACGCGCCCCGGGCGGTGGACCTCGGCGGCAACGTCGCGTGGGGCAACGGGCGCGAACCGCAGTGCACCGGCGTGGTGTGCGCGGGACGTCCCCGGTCCTGACACCGGTGGGACCGGCCGTGGTGCCGAGGTGTGGTCCCGCCGCGCCGTCCGGGTGAGCGTGCGCGGCGCGGCCGGCCGCCGGGCCCGACCGGGGTGGCGCGTCGGGGAGGATGACGGTCGTGACCGACGACGTGATCCGCACCCCCGACGTGCAGCCGGCGGAGCCCCTCCTGCCGTTCTCCGGGCTGCTGGCGATGCTCGAGCCCCTCGACGAGTTCCGGGGGACGGTCCCTCACCCGAGGAGGTCGTGGCGGCGTTCCCGCAGTGGGCGTCCGTCGACGTCGAGGACGTGACGGTCGACGGGCCGAACGGGCCCGTGCCGGCGCGGCTGTACCGGCCCGGCGGGCCCGACGCGGCACCCGTACGGGCGGCGTGCGTGTGGGTGCACGGCGGCGCGTTCGTGATGGGCACGCTCGACATGGCGGAGTCCCACGCCGTGGGGCTGGCGCTCGCCCACCGCGGCGTCGGGGTGCTGGCCCTCGACTACCGCAAGGCGCTGCGGGGTGTGCGGCACCCGGTGCCGCTCGAGGACGTCGCGGCGGGGTGGGCGTGGGCGAGGGAGCACGCCGACCTGCTGGGCGTCGCGGCGGACGACCTGCACCTCGGCGGTGCGTCCGCCGGTGGCGCGCTCGTCGCCGGGCTGACGCTGCGCCTGCGCGACCGCGGTGAGCCGCTGCCGCGCTCGCTGGTCCTCGCCTACACGGCGGTGCACCCGGGGCCCGTCGGCCCGCCGGAGGAGCTCGCCCGCATCCGCCGCGTGACCGGCGACGCCTTCGCGGACGACTTCATGGCCGCGTGCTGCGCCAACTACGCGGGCGACGCGATCGGCGACCCGTACGCGTTCGCGGCGAACGGCGACCCCACCGGGCTGCCGCCGACGCTCGTGCTCACGTGCGAGCTCGACGTGCTGCGGTTCTCGGCCGAGGAGTGGGCCCGGGTGGCGGCCGAGGCCGGCGTCGACGTCGTGCTGGAGGACCTGCCCGGCGCCCGGCACGGCGTCCTGGACCAGCCGACGACGCCGCACGGCCGCGCGATGACGCAGCGCATCGGCGACTGGCTCCTGTCGCACCCCGACGCCTGACCCACGACGAACCCGGACTTCTGCACGTCCGCGAGCGGGTTCCGGTGCAGAAGCCCGGGTTCGTCGTGCGAGGGGCGGAGGGGCGGACGGCGGGAGGGGGAGGGCCCGTCAGCCCGCGGCGCGGCGCAGGAGCTCACCGATGCGGGTGCGCTCGGCGTCCGTCATCGCCGTGAGGGCGTACGAGACCGGCCACATCGTGCCGTCGTCCAGCGTGGCGACGTCGTTGAAGCCGATGGTCGCGTAGCGGGTGCCGAACTTCTCCGCCGCCTGGAAGAACACGAGGACCTTGCCGTCCTTGGCGTACGCCGGCATGCCGTACCAGGTGCGCGGCGTCAGGTGCGGGGCGTGCTCCTTGACGAGCGCGTGGATGCCCTCGGCGAGCACGCGGTCGGCCTCGGGCATCTCGGCGATCTTCGCGAGGACCTCGGGCTCCGGGTCCGCCTTGCTGCCGCGCCGGGCCTTCTTCACCTCGGCGGCGCGCTCCTTCATCGCGGCGCGCTCCTCGGCGCTGAACGCGCCCTTCTCGGTCTCGCTCGCGTCGGTGCGGGTGTCGGTCATGGGGTCCTCCCGGGGCGGCTCGTCGTGACGTCCTCATGCTAGGGACGCGGGTTGACCTGGGACTTCTTCGTTCCTGACCACCTGCACGCGACGTCAGCCGCGGACGACGCGCGCGACGAACGCGTCGAGACCGGCCGCCGACCGCCGCCAGCCCGCCGGCCGGTCGTGCACCACCCAGGCGCGCTCGCGCACGGCGTGCAGCACCTCGTGGACGGCCAGCCGCTCGGCGGCCCGCGGGCCGGCGTCGCCGTACCCGTCGAGCAGCGCGTCGACGTCGTCGTGCCGGTGGCCGCGCACGTGCCGGACCGTCTGCGCCAGGTCGACCAGCGGGTCGTCCCACCCGGCGCGCTCCCAGTCGACGAGCCCCGACGGCCGGTCGTCCGCGTCGACCAGCAGGTTGCCGCCGGTGACGTCGCGGTGGCACAGGACGGGCCCGGGGCAGGCGGCCAGCGCGTCGCGGTGGGCGACGACGAACGCGTCGACGTCCCGGGCGAGAGCGGGATCGCCGCCGAGGCGGACGTGCTCCGCGAGCGTCGCGCGCGCTCGCTCCCGCACCGCGGACCACGCGTCCGGCCACCCCGCCCCGCCCACGAGGCCGCCGTACCGCTCGCCACGCACGGCGTGCACGTGGCGCAGCGCCTCGCCCGCGGACCGCCAGACCGCCGCCGACGTGGCGACCGTGCTCGCGTCGCGCCGGTCCGCCCACCGCACGCCCGGCAGCCGGCTCATGAGCAGGTGGTCGGCCGCGCCGACGCGCCCGAGCGCGAGCGGGACCGGCACGGGCACCTGCGACCGGCCGGCGAGCCGCCCGAGCGCGGCGATCTCGGTCGCCGCGCGGTCCGTGGCGTCCGCCGCGTACAGCTTGAGCACGAACGCGCGCCCGCGGCCGTCCCGCACGCCGACCACGTGCCCGACCGCGCCCTGCACCGACGGCGCCCAGTCGTCGAGGACGAGACCGGGCACCGCCGGTGCGAGCGCGTCGAGCGCCGCCGCGACCGCGGCCGGTGGGACGCCCACGCCCGTCAGGGCCGGCCGTGCGGGTGCAGCAGCACCTTCGTCCAGCCGTCCTCGCGCGCGTCGAAGTGCGCGTACGCGTCCGGCCCCTCGTCGAGGCCCAGGTGGTGCGACACGATGAAGGAGGGCTTCGCCCGCCCGGCGACGATCAGGTCGCGCAGCTGCCGGTTGTAGCGCATGACCGGCGCCTGCCCGGTGCCCAGGTGCTGGCCCTTCGCGAACAGCTGCCCGAACTGGAACGGGATGCGCCCCTCCTTCGCCTGCTCGGTCGCGGCGCCCGGGTCCTCGGGTGCGTACACGCCGACGACCCCGATGCCGCCGGTGCTGCGCACGACCTGCACGAGGTTGTCGAGCACGAGCTCCGGGTGCTCCTCGCCGGTGTGGTCGTGCGCCTGGTACCCGACGGCCTCGACGCCGCAGTCGGTGCCACGTCCCTGGGTCGCGTCCAGGATCTGCTCGACCGGGCTGCCGGCCGACAGGTCGACGCCGACCGCGCCGACCGACTCGGCGAGGCGCAGCCGGTCCGCCTCCTTGTCGACGACGAAGACGCGCGCCGCGCCCTGGATCAGCGCCGCGTACGCGGCCATCAGGCCGACGGGGCCGGCGCCGAACACTGCGACGTCGTCGCCCGGGCTCACGCCGGCCAGCGCGGTGCCGTGCCATCCGGTCGGGAAGATGTCGCTCAGCATCGCGAAGTCGTCCTCGTGCTCGGTGCCCTCGGGCAGCTCGAGCAGGTTGACGTCGGCGTACGGGACGCGCAGGTACTCGGCCTGGCCGCCGGGGTAGGGGCCCATGTTGGCGTACCCGTACGCGGCGCCGTCCATGCCCTCGGTCGGGTTGGTGCGCGTGCAGTACGACGTCCACCCGTGCAGGCAGTTGCGGCACGTGCCGCACGCGATGTTGAACGGCACGCTCACGCGGTCGCCGACCTTGATGCGGGTGACCGCCGGGCCGACCTCCTCGACGACGCCCATGTTCTCGTGACCGAGCACGGTGCCGCCCTCGACGGCCGTGCGGCCCTCGTACATGTGCAGGTCGGAGCCGCAGATGTTCGTGGTGGTGAGCCGGATGACGGCGTCGGTCGGCTGCTCGACGCGGGCGTCGGGGACGTCCTGGACGGTGACCTTGCGGGGGCCTTCGTAGACGAGTGCGCGCACGGCTCCTCCTGGGGCACGGGGTCGGTGGTGCGCGCCGCTCGACGCGCCGGGAGCGGCACCGGGTGCCGTCCCTCCTTCCCACCCTGCGCCCGCGCTCCTGGACGCGCACCCGGGACGCCCGGTCGCGCACGGCACGCCGCTACGCTCCTCACGGCCGGGGCGCCGTGCGCCGGACGGAGGAGGGGCCGTGGTCCGCGACGTGGACGGACTGAAGCGGAAGGCCGAGGAGGGCCGCATCACGGCGGCGGAGATGGCGCAGGTGGTGGCCGCGATCGAGGGCGGCGCCGCGGGGACGCACCTCGTGCAGCTCCTGGGCGTCGTCGGCCGAGCCGGCCGGCCCGGCGACGCCCCGCTGCTCGCGCGGTTCCTCGGCCGGCGCGAGGACCCGGACGTCGCCGCCTGGGCACTGCACCTGCTCGGCACGCAGTGGCGTCGGCTCGACCTCGTGCGCGAGACCCTGCTGGAGGTCCTCCCGGGAGCGGGGTGGGACCCGTTCGGAGACGTGCAGGGCGCTGCGGTGACGGCGGCCGGCGTGCTCCTCTCGGAGCGCCAGGACCCGGAGCTCCTCGAGGCGCTCCTGGACGCGGCCGTGAGGGCCGAGGACGTCCACGAGGTGCGGCACCGGGGCGTCGCCCTCGCAGTCGCGCTCGGCGACGGTCCCCGTCCGCGGGTGCCGGTCCGTGCGGAGATGCCGGCGTGGTCGGCCGCCCTGCGGGCCCGTGCGTGGGAGCGCCTCGCGAGGGAGCGCGCGGTGAGACCCTGACGGCGACGACCCCGTCCCCCGGTGCAGGCGGGGGACGGGGCCGTCGGGTCGGTGCGGGCGCGGGCTCCGCTACGCGGTGGGGCGGTCAGCCCTCAGTGCCGTGCTCGTGCTCGTGGTCGTGCTCGTGGTCGTGCTCGGCGTGCTCCTCGGCGGTCTCGCCCGCGTGCTCGGCGTGCTCCTCGGCCGTCTCGCCGGCGTGCTCGTCGCCGTGGGCGTGCGGCGCGCGGCCGGGGGCGGACGTGATCTCGTTCGGCGTCACGTCGAGCGTCACCTCGTTCCAGACCTCACCGGTCTCGACGTCCACCGCCAGGACGCGGTCCGTCGACGGGTCGGTGACGTAGGCGGTGCCGTCGAGGACGTGGATCGCCGGGCGCGGCTCCTGCCACTCCATCGGCTCCTCCCAGGCGTCGATCACGGGGATCGAGCGCGTGAGCGTCGCGGTCGCCGGGTCGATCACGTGGATCTGCCCGTCGGTGCCCAGCACGAGCGCCTCGCCGGCGTCGCCGCGGGCGAGCGAGCGGAACGTGTACGACGAGGGCAGGTCGACGACGCGCAGGGTGCCCGCGGCGGTGTCGGTGATGGTGACGCGCGTCGGACGCTCGAGCTCGGCGTCCTTGTCCGTCTTGTAGTCGCCCAGCACGTACGGCGAGTCCTCGTGGCCGGCCTGGTTGCCGATGCGGCCGTAGGCGTCGGGCGCCTGGACCTTGGTGACGGACTGGCCGGAGACGATGACGATGCCGTCCTGGCAGCCGACCGTCACGACGTCGTTCGCGGCGACGGCCTCGCCGTGCACGCCGGGGCACTGGTCGGTCGCGGCGATCTCGGTGTCGTCCGCGCCGAGCAGGCGCACGCCCGTGCGCTCGTCCTCCGTGCCGTCCGAGACGACCATCGTGTCGTCGGTGCGCACGACGGCGACGCCGTGGTGCGCCGACGGGGCCCGGTACTCGCGGACCACGGCGTCCTCGCCCTCGGCGACCGCGGCGGGGTCGACGACGGTGACCTCGCCGGTGCCGTCCGCGAACAGCGCGAGCGTGTCGCCGTGGACGACCGCGTGCCCGGGCTCGTCGGCCTCGAACACCGTGTCGGTGAGCACGGGGTCCGACGTCCAGTAGTGGTCGTGGTCGCCGTGCGGCTGGGCCCAGGTGCCGGCGTCGAGGACCTGGAAGCCGCCCTCCGTCGACACCATGACGTGCCGGCCGTCGCCCGCGGGGTTCACGCGCAGGAAGCCGTCGGCCTCGATGGTGTCGACCGTCTCGAGCGTGGTGGCGTCGAGGACGACCAGGCCGCCGTCGTACGTCAGGACGAGGCGCGGCGTGACGGCCGCCGCCTCGGTCTTCGTGGCCGTCGCCTCGGCGGAGGCGGACGGGGTGGACGAGGCGGCGGGCTCGGACGAGCCGCCGGCGCAGGCGCCGAGGAGCGCGAGCGGCAGGGCGAGGGCGGCGAGGCGCACGCCGGCGCGGCGCGGTCGGGTGACGGGGTGGTTCATGTCACGACCGTAACCGAGACTGCGACACGTTTGCAAAAAGCCGTCGTGGTTGCGCCCGGCAACGACGACGCCCGCCCCCGCGGCTGCGGGGACGGGCGTCCGGAGCGGTCGTCACCCCACGCGGTGCGAGGCGAGCGGGGACGGCGGCCGGCGTCAGAAGGCGGGGAGCACCTCGCCCGCGGGCCACCGCTCCTCGATGAACGCACGGACCTCGTCGGAGTGCAGGAGCTCGTCGAGGGTCACGATCGCCTCGTTCTCCTTGTCCTCCGAGCGCACGGCGAGGAAGTTCGCGTACGGGTTGTCCTCGCCCGACTCCAGGACGATCGCGTCCTCCGCCGGGTTCAGGCCCGCCTCGAGCGCGAAGTTGCCGTTGATGATCGCGGCGTCGACGTCCTGCAGCGACACGACGAGCTGCTCGGGCGCCGTCTCGACGAACTGGAGGTTCTTCGGGTTGTCCTCGATGTCGAGCAGCGTCGGGTCGCCCTCGGTGTCGGCGAGCGTGATGAGCTCGGCCTCGACCAGCAGGTCCAGCGCGCGCGCCTGGTTGCCCGGGTCGTTCGTGATGCCGATCGTGCCGCCGTCGGGGATGTCCTCGACCGACTCGACCGACTCCGAGTACAGCCCGTAGGGCTCGATGTGCACGCCCTCGAAGTGGTCGAAGTCGAAGCCCTGCTCCTCGACCTGCGCCTCGAAGTACGGCAGGTGCTGGAAGAAGTTCGCGTCGAGCTCGCCCTCGGCCAGCGCCGTGTTCGGCAGGACGTAGTCCGTGAACTCCTGGATCTCCAGCTCGATGCCCGCGTCGGCCGCGAGCTCGTCCTTCACGAACTGCAGGATCTCGGCGTGCGGCACGGGGCTGGCGCCGACGACGAGGGTCGTGGTGCCCCCGGCCTCGGTCGCGCCGCCCTCGGGCTCGCTCTCCCCGCCGCCGCCCGCGCAGCCGGCCATCACCAGGGCCGCTGCGGACAGGACGGCTGCGGTGCGGACGGTTCGCTTCATGGGGGTGGTTCCTCTCGGTGCACGCCCTCGGGTCGAGGGCGGGGTCTGCGGGCCGGACGTCCCGGCCGTGGGGTGCGCGCTCACCGGTGGTCCAGACGGCGCGCGACCGCGTCGCCGGCGACCTGGACGAGCGTGACCAGGACGACGATGACGACGACGGACGTGTAGAGCACGGTGGCGTCGAAGCGCTGGAAGCCGTAGCTGATCGCGAGGAAGCCGAGGCCGCCGGCGCCGATCGCGCCGACCATCGCGGAGAAGCCGATCAGCGAGATGACGGTGACGGTGAACGCCGACACGATCGACGGCAGGGCCTCGCGCACGAGCACCTGCGACACCACCTTCGCGGTGCTCGAGCCCATCACGCGGGCCGCCTCGACCTTGCCGGCGGCGACGTCCCGCACGGCGGTCTCGACCAGGCGCGCGAAGAACGGGATGGTCCCGATGCTGAGCGGGACCACGGCGGCCTGCCAGCCGAGGCTGGTGCCCACGATCGCGCGGGTCAGCGGGATGAGCGCGACCGCGAGGATGATGAAGGGCAGCGCGCGCAGCACGTTGACGACGACGCCGAGCACGGCGGACACGGTGCGGTTCGGCGTGAGGCCGTCGGGGGCGACCGACCGCAGCAGCAGCCCGAGCGGCAGCCCGACGACGAGCGTCACGAGCGCCGACAGCCCGACCATCTGCAGCGTCTCGACCGTCGCCTCGGGGAGCATCTGCGTGATGACGCGGTTCGACGTCAGCTCCGTCCAGAACCCGTCCATCAGGCCACCTCCTGCGTCCCGGTTCCGTCACGCCCGGTTCCGTCGCGCCCGGTGACGACGGGGTCGAGACCGGCGGCGCGCAGGCGTGCGACGACCGCGTCCGTGCCCCCGCGGGGCGCGTCGAGGAGCAGCCGCCCGACGCGGCGCCCGGCGAGCGGCTCGACCGTCGCGGACACGACCTCGACGTCGTCGCCCAGCGCGGCGACCGCGGCGAACGCGTCCCGGGTGGCGACGTCGTCCGTCGCGTAGGTGACCTCCACGAGGTGGCGGCCGGCGTCGGGCGGCAGGTCCGGCACGGGCACGAGCGCCCGCGACAGCGGCGAGCCGGTCGCGGTGACGACCTCCGTGAGGGGCCCCGACTGGACGACCCGCCCGTACTCGAGCAGCGTGACCTCGTCGCAGACCTCGCGCACCACCGAGGGCTCGTGGGTGATGACGACGACCGTGATGCCCAGGCGGTCGCGCAGGTCGCGGACCAGGCCGAGGATCTGCCGCGTCGTCTCGCCGTCCAGCGCGGAGGTCGGCTCGTCGCACAGCAGCACGGCCGGTTCGGTGGCGAGCGCGCGGGCGATGCCGATGCGCTGCTTCTGCCCGCCCGACAGCTGCGCGGGGTACGCCGAGGCGCGGTGCCCGAGCCCGACGAGGTCGAGCAGCTCGGCGACGCGCGCACGGCGGCGGTCGCGCGGCACGCCCGCGACCTCGAGCGGGTAGGCGACGTTGGCGGCGACCGTGCGTGAGTCCAGCAGGTTGACGTGCTGGAACACCATCCCCATGTTCCGGCGCGCGGTCCGCAGCTGCTTCTCCGACAGGCCCGTGAGCGTGACGCCGTCGACCGTCACCGTCCCGGACGTCGGCTGCTCGAGGCCGGTGAGGCAGCGGATGAGCGTGGACTTGCCCGCGCCGGAGCGGCCGACGATGCCGTGCACGACGCCGCGGCCGACCGCGAGGTCGATGCCGTCGAGCGCGACGACGGGCCCGTCGGCGGACGGGTACACCTTGCGCAGGGCGGACAGCTCGATCACGGGGGACGTTCCTTCGTCGGGGCACGCGGGTCACGCGACGCGGGGGCCGCGGGGCCGGCGGCCGGTGGGTGTGTGGCGCCGGGGGGCGCGGACTGCCGTGGGGGACGGCCGGGCGGGCGTGGCCCGCGGGTCAGCTCAGCGCCGACACATGACGCCGCGACACATGCACGCCACGGCGGGAGCCGGGCGCGTGCAGGTCGGGTCGGGGCGTGCCATGCCGGTCATGGAAGCACAGGGTCCACGGGCCACCTGGGCAGAGTCCCACGATCCGAGACGTCGTGCCCGTCCAGCGGTCTCGCTCAGCGGACGCCGGTGCCGGCGTCAGGGGGCCGTGACGCGGTCGAGGAACGCGAGGATCCGCTCGAGCGCCTCGGGCCCCGGCTCCTCGTCGAGGTCGAACTGGTACTCGTGCGGCACCTCCGGCCGCCGGTCGGCCGGGAAGAACAGGGCGTCGACGTCGACCCCCTGCGTCGTGAGCGCGTCCGCGAGCGCGTGCGAGTGCGGCTCGAGCGGGTCGCCGTTGCCGGCCGTGACGAACGTCGGCGGGAACGTCGAGGGCACGTGCTGCGGCAGCGAGGCGAACGCGACGCGGGGGTCGCTCTCGAACCCCTTCTCCCCCGTGTAGGCCCACAGGATGTCGCGCTGCAGCCGGCCCGCGAGGCCGTCGCCGTAGTCGGGGAGCGTCAGGTCGTAGGCGCCGCACGCGAGCACGACGCCGCGGACCTGCGCGCGGTCGACCGCCTGGGGGAGGCCGGCCGCCCGCGCGTAGTCGTCGTCCGCGACGGCGAGCGCGGTCTGGGCCGCCAGGTGCGCGCCCGCGGAGTCGCCGGCCAGCACGATCCGCCCGGGGTCCACGTGCAGACGGTCGGCGTGGCGGACCACGTGGCGGATCGCGTCGGCGACCTGCTCGACCTGGTAGGGGTAGTGCCGCTCGGGGCCTTGGTGTACTCCACCGAGACCGTGGTGTACCCGTGCGACGCGAGGATCTTCAGGTACGACGCCGTCCCGTCCTTGGTGCCGGCGACGAAGGCGCCGCCGTGCACCCACACGACGACGGGCAGGGGGCCCGTCGCGTCCGCCGGACGGAAGACGTCCAGGCGGCCGTCGGGGTCGTCGGGCCGGTACTGCTCGTCGAGGACCTCCTCGACGCCGTCGGGCACGTGCCGCGCGAGCGACTCCTGCGCGGCGGTCCCGTTGAGGTCGGGCTGGTACCGCAGCAGCAGCGTGGTCGGCCAGTAGCTGACCTGGAACGCGACGACGACGGCGAGCACGAGCACGAGCAGCGTGACGGCGAGCCCCGCGAGCGCGCGGCGCACGCGCCGGCGCCGGGGTCGGGCGCCGTCCGGGGGCGTCGCCGCCGTCGCCCCGCCGTCCCGCGCCGTGCTCGGCTCCACCGCTGCCCCCCGTCTCCCCGACGCGCACACGTCCGCCGCGATCCTGCCCCTCCGGCGGCTCCTCGGCATCCGCGCGCCGACCCGGACGCCCGCCCGTAGGGTGGCGGCCGTGCCCGAGGGTCATACCGTCCACCGCATCGCCCGGCAGCTGACGCTCGACCTCGTGGGCCGCCCGGTCGCCGTGTCCTCCCCGCAGGGACGGTTCGCCGACGGTGCCGCGCGGCTCGACGGCCGCAGGATGGTCGCCGCCACCGCGGTCGGCAAGCAGCTGTTCTGCCCGTTCGACTCCGGCGACGTGCTGCGCGTCCACCTCGGCCTGTACGGCGCGTGGGACCTGTACGGCCAGGTCAGCCCGCTCACCGACGGCGACGCCCCCGCGAGCCTGGGGGCACCGCGCGTGCGGCCCGCCACCCGCCTGCGGGTGAGCGAGGAGGAGTCCGAGCACCCCGCCCCGACGGCCTCGCGTGGCCCCCGCCGCCGGTCGGCCAGGTGCGGGTGCGGCTCGCGACCGACACGTTCGTCGCCGACCTGCGCGGACCGTCCGCGTGCGAGGTGCTGACGCCCGACGAGGCGGACGCCGTGCGCGCACGCCTCGGGCCGGACCCGGTGACGGCGGACGACGTGGACGCCGCCGGCGAGGAGGTGGTGCGCCGGGTGACGCGGCGCGCCGTGCCGGTGGGCCAGCTGCTCATGGACCAGTCGGTCGTCGCCGGCATCGGCAACGTCTACCGCGCCGAGCTGCTGTTCCGCGCCCGCCTCGACCCGTGGACGCCGGGCCGCCGCGTGCCCGCCGACACCGTCCGCGCCCTGTGGTGCGACTGGGCCGACCTGCTCGCCGACGGGATCCGGGAGGGCGTGATGCTCACGCGCGAGGACCTCGACGCCGCGGGGCGGGAGGCCGCGCGCCACGACCCCGCCGTGCGGCACTGGGTGTACCGGCGTGCGGGTCTGCCGTGCCGGGTGTGCGGCACCCCGGTGCTCGTCGAGGAGATGGCGACGCGCAACCTGTACCGCTGCCCCGTCTGCCAGGTCTGAGCGCGGCGGCCGGGCGGTCCTCGTCCGACCCGGCGCCCCGGGCCTCAGGCGGCGAGCGCCCCGGACGGTGCGCGCTCGCCCACCGGGACGTCCACGTCCACGGTGTTGGAGCGCGTCGCCAGGGGGCACGCCCAGCGCGCGTCGTACGCGCACGACGGGTTGTACGCGAAGTTGAGGTCGACGACGAGCCGACCGACGTGGTCGCACCCCAGGTCGGCGCCCTTGATCGTGTCGAGCAGGTAGCGGCCGCCGCCGTACGTGCCGCCGTCCCGGCCGGCCGACGCGTCCTTGAGCGGCAGGAAGAGCCCGCCGCCGTACCCGCGCAGCGACCACAGCGCGACGCGGCCCAGACCGGGCAGGTCGACCGTGCCGACCCGGTTGTAGCCGACGACGCCGTCGGTGCCCGTCGCGACGTCGAGGCGCTGCTCGGCGGCGGGCTCCACGGCGATTTCGAACCGGTAGGCGGGGTCGTACGGGGCGACGTCGAGGCCGGCGAACTCGGCGCGCGCGTCGGGTGTGAGCGGGGAGGCCGGGTGGGTGGCGAACAGCTCGTCGCGCTGCTGCACCCACACCGCGTGCGCGCCCGCCGGGTCGGTGCGGGCGATCGCGCGCACCTGCGCGTACGTCTCGATGACCCGTCGGCGCCAGTCGGCGACCTCCAGCGCGGCGGTGAGCGGGGCGGCCTCGTGCACCCACCCACCCTGGCCGACCCGACGGCCTGCGGCACGTCGGGCAGCTCGCGACGCGCGTCGGCGGCACCCCGCCGTGCGAGGCTGACGCCATGGACCTGCGCATCTTCACCGAGCCCCAGCAGGGTGCGACGTACGACGACCTGCTCGCCGTGGCCCGCGCCACCGAGGACCTGGGCTTCGACGCCTTCTTCCGCTCCGACCACTACCTGACGATGGGCGGCGACGGCCTGCCCGGCCCGACCGACGCCTGGACCACGCTCGCGGGTCTCGCGCGCGAGACGAGCCGCATCCGGCTCGGCACGCTCGTCTCGTCGGCGACGTTCCGCCACCCGGGCGTGCTGGCGATCCAGGTCGCGCAGGTCGACCAGATGTCCGGCGGGCGCGTGGAGCTGGGCCTGGGGGCCGGCTGGTTCGCCGAGGAGCACGCCGCCTACGGCATCCCGTTCCCGGAGAAGCGCTTCGGCATCCTCACCGAGCAGCTCGAGGTCGTCACCGGCCTGTGGGGAACGCCGGTCGGCGAGCGGTTCGAGCACCGCGGCGAGCACTACACGCTGACGGACTCCCCGGCGCTGCCGAAGCCGGTCCAGCAGTCGCCGCTCGACCCGTCCCGGGCGGGCGTGCCCGTGATCGTCGGCGGCAACGGCCCGACCCGCACGCCTCGCCTCGCGGCCCGGTTCGCGACCGAGTACAACCAGGCGTTCCCCGAGCT
Organism: Cellulomonas sp. JZ18; assembly: GCF_009720485.1. Lineage (NCBI taxonomy): Bacteria > Bacillati > Actinomycetota > Actinomycetes > Micrococcales > Cellulomonadaceae > Cellulomonas > Cellulomonas sp. JZ18. The sequence continues at coordinate 359,276 of NZ_CP045245.1, forward strand.
CGCCGACGTGCCGGGGCGCATCGCGCGCCTGCGCGAGGTGTGCGTCGAGCAGGGGCGCGACCCGCAGACGCTGGTGCAGTCCGTCGCGCTCGTGCTGTGCGTCGGCCGGGACGAGGCCGAGGTCGCGCGGCGCGCCGCCGCGATCGGCCGCGAGGTGCCCGAGCTGCGCGAGCACGGCGTCGCCGGCACGGTCGACGAGGCCGCGGAGCGGCTGCGCACCCTGGCGGGTCAGGGCGTGCAGCGGGTGTACCTGCAGGTCCTGGACCTGCACGACCTCGAGCACCTGCAGCTCGTGGCGGAGGAGGTCGCGCCGCAGCTCGGCTGAGCGCGCAGCACGAGGGGCGGGGACCGGTGGTCCCCGCCCCTCGTCGTCCCCGGGGCGACCGGTGGGGGCCCCGAGCCGTGCCCCCGCGGCCGGACCGGACGGGCGTCCTGTCCGGATCGCAAGACGTGGGACGACTCCTCCGGAGAATTCACGAGCCGGACACGTGGGAGCGTTCCCGCAGGTCGCAGCGCCGCGGCCCCGTTGCTGATTCGATTCGCCCGATTCGTGCCGGATCGCCGGGACCGTCCCGGACTCGTGACATCCCGCGCAGGGCGTCCCTACGGTCGACGACATCACGCGGAGACGACGCGTCCGGTCACCCGGGTCCGTCGCCGAGGCGTGCGACCGGGACGCCGAAGACGCCGTCGCCACCGCGACGTCACCCGCACGGGGCCGTCGCAGCCGATGACGACGACCCCTGGGGGGACCCGTGGCCACGACCTTCGACCGACTCCTGCTCGACCCGCGCCGCACCGACGACGTGCGCGGCCCGCACGGCCGGCGCCAGCCCCGCCCCGCCCGCTCACCCGAGAACGAGGCCGCGCAGAGCCCCTCGCTCATGCTCCTCGTGCTCCTCGCCGCCGCCGGCGTCGTGGTGTACGCCGCCTTCCTGCTCAACCCCGCCAACCGCGGCGACTGGCTGCCCTACACGATGGTGATCGTCGCCGAGACGGTGCTCGTCGCCCACGCGCTGCTGGCGATGTGGACCGTCCTGTCGAGCGGGCACAACCCGCGCGGCTTCGCCTTCCACCACGCGCAGGAGCGGCTGTACGACATCGCCGAGATCCTGCGCGAGGGCGTCGAGGACCAGCCGCACCGCTGGCAGATGTACCTCGAGGGCACGCCCGTGACGGTCGACGTCTTCGTCACGACCTGCGGCGAGGACCTCGAGACGATCCGCCGCACCGTGACCGCGGCCGTCGCGATGCAGGGCAGGCACGACACGTACGTCCTCGACGACGGCCGCTCGGACGCCGTGCGCGACCTCGCCGCCGAGCTCGGCGCCCGCTACGTGCGGCGCCTGTCGAGCGGCGGGGCCAAGGCCGGCAACATCAACCACGCGCTGTCGCTGACGCGCAGCGAGTACGTCGTGGTGCTCGACGCCGACTTCGTGCCGCTGCCCCAGTTCCTGCACGAGACGGTGCCGTTCTTCGCCTCGTCCGACGTCGCGTTCGTCCAGACCCCGCAGACGTACGGCAACTACGACACGATCATCAGCCGCGGTGCGGGCTACATGCAGGCGGTCTTCTACCGCTACGTGCAGCCGGGCCGGAACCGGTTCAACGCCGCGTTCTGCGTCGGCACGAACGTGATCTACCGCCGCGCGGCGATCGACTCGGTCGGCGGCATCTACACCGACTCGAAGTCCGAGGACGTGTGGACCTCGCTCATGCTGCACGAGAAGGGCTGGCGCACGGTCTACATCCCGACCACGCTCGCGATCGGCGACACCCCGAGACCGTCGAGGCGTACACGAAGCAGCAGCTGCGCTGGGCGACCGGCGGGTTCGAGATCATGCTCACCCACAACCCGTTCTCGCGGAAGCGCAACCTCACGACCGACCAGCGCATCCAGTACGCCGTCACCGCGACCCACTACCTCACCGGCATCGCACCGCTGCTCCTGCTGCTGGTGCCGCCGCTCGAGATCTACCTCGACCTGTCCCCGATGGACCTGACGATCACGCCGCTGACGTGGCTCCTGTACTACGCGGGCTTCTACGTCATGCAGGTGGTGCTGGCGTTCTACACGCTCGGGTCGTTCCGGTGGGAGGTCCTGCTGCTCGCGTCCGTGTCCTTCCCGATCTACGTCCGGGCGCTCCTCAACGTGGTCCTGCGCCGCGAGCAGGCGTGGCACGTCACCGGGCGCAAGGGCGCCTACCGCTCGCCGTTCGCGTTCATGCAGCCGCAGGTCCTGTTCTTCCAGTTCCTGCTCGTCACCACGCTCGTCGCGGTCTGGAAGAGCGTGGAGAGCGGGCACGTCACGCTCGCGCTCGCCTGGAACGCGACCAACACCCTGATCCTCGGCGGCTTCGTCGTCACCGCCTGGCGCGAGGGACGGCGCGCCCGCGCGGAGCTGCGCGCCGCCTCGCGGACACCCGACGCCGCGGCCGCCCCGGCCGCCGTCCCCGCCCCCGCTGCCACCGTCGACGCCTGACCGGCCGTCGACCCCCACTGCTCGGAGGTACTCCCATGACCTGGGCCAGCCGCCTGCGCCTGCTCGCCGGCACGCTCGTCGTGCTCGTCGTCGCCGGGCTCGCCACGTTCCACCTCAACGACACCCGCGGACGCGCCACCAGCGACTCCGCGCAGATCCTCGGCCAGACCTACGCCGTCGGCACCCCGTACGCGGGGCTCGTCGCCGACCAGCTCGTCCAGGTCGGCGACGAGGTCGCCGAGGGCGACCCGCTCTTCGTCGTCGACTCCGCCGCCCTCGCCTACGAGCTGCGCAACGGGCTCGTCACCGAGCCGCCCGAGCTCACCTCGCTCGACGCCGAGGGCCGGCTCGTCGTGCACGCCAGCGGCCCGGGCCGCGTCACGCAGGTCGCCGCCGAGCGCGGCACCTTCGTGCCAGGCTCCACGACGCTCGCGACCGTGCAGCGCGCCGACTCGCTCTACGTGCAGGCCGAGTACACCCTCTCGGCCAAGGAGTACGCCCGCGTGCCGGACGGCGCCGCCGTCACCCTCGAGCTGCCGAACCGCGCCCGCCTGCGCGGGGAGGTCGAGCAGGTCGACGTCCAGACCGTCGGCGGGCACGCCCAGGCCGTCGTGCGGGTGCGCAGCGACGAGCTCGTCGACGGCGCCGCGAACGGGCTCGTGAGCGCCGGCACGCCGGTGGTCGCCGTGATGGAGCTCGAGAACGACGGCATCGTCAGCACGGTCGCGGACAACGTGCGGTCCTACGTCGACGGGCTGCGCCCGTGAGGGCGACCCGACGCGTGCGCCTGCCCTGGCTGCTGGGCACCGCGGCGGTCGTCGTCGCGCTCGCGGCGGTCCTGCTCCTCGTCCGGCCGTGGGCGGCGCCGAGCGGGGCCACCGGGTCGCGGGGAGCGCCCCCGGCTCCCTCGCCGGACGGCCCCGCCGTCGCCGCCCCGCCGGAGGTGGACACGGCGGCGCTCGTCGCCGCCGTCACCCCCGGCGACGACGGCAAGGTCGAGCCCGTGCGGCTCGCCGACGGGATCGTCCCGCCGTCCAACCGCTGGTACTCGGGTCTCGTCTTCGGTGCGCAGCCGCAGCCCGTGTTCCCGCTCCCGCTGTCGTTCGCGCTGGCGGGCGGCGGCTTCACCGCGGGGCTGCCGCAGCCGGTGACGAGCGAGCGGGCGGTCCTGGGCCCGCACGTCGCGGCGGTCACCGTGGACGTCGGTGCCGCCTCCGCCGAGGTCGTCGCGGCCGACCCGGTCGCGGTCACCGTGCGCCTGCTCGACGGCGCCGGGGAGCCCCTCGGCGACGTGGCGGTCGCCGGCGGGTCGCCGTTCGTGTCCTTCACCGCCGCGACGTCCGTCGAGACGGGCGCCGGTGCCGGGTTCGGCGCCGCGCAGGACGGCACGGCGACGGCGGACGTCGACGGCACGACGTGGGCGCTGACCGCGCCCGACGGTGCGCTCGCCGACGGTCGGCTCGCCCTCGACGCGGGGGAGGCCGCCTCCTGGTACGCGCTGCCGGACGACGCGTCCGACGACGCGGCGGCCGTGCTCGCGGACGCCGCGCGCGCACCCGTCACGGGGGTGGAGGTCGCCTACGGCGTCGACGAGCGGGTCGCGCGCACGACCCTCACGTACCTCACCGCGGGCGGCGCCCCCACGGCGCACGTGCTGATGCCGCACCACCGCACGGGCACCCAGCCCGAGCGGGACGGGTGCGGGCTCGGCACGTACCGCAGCGTGTACGGCGAGCTGGAGCTCTGCGCGGGGTCCCACCTCGTCGCGGACGCGCCGGTGGTCGAGCCGACGGGCGTCCTCGACCTCACCGACGCCCCGCAGGAGCGTCGTGCCGCCGTCCTGGAACAGCTCGCGGCCGACGTCGCGGCGACCGGGGCGTTCGCGTCGGACACCTACTTCGGCGGCAAGCACCTCTACCGCGCGGCGACGCTCGTCGTCCTCGGGGAGACGCTCGGCGCGGAGGACGTCGTGGCCGGCCTGCGCACCCGCACGGCGGACGCCCTGCGGGAGTGGGCCGAGCCCGAGGGGTGCGCGCAGCGGGACGCCCGGTGCTTCGTCTACGACGAGCAGGCGGGGTCGGTCATCGGCCGCACGCCGTCCTTCGGCTCGGACGAGCTCAACGACCACCACTTCCACTACGGCTACCTGCTGTCCGCCGCCGGCCTGCTCGGCGCCGACGACCCGGGGCTGGTGGACGACCTGCGCCCGGTGATGGACCTGCTCGTGCAGGACGTCGCCGCCGCGCAGCCGTCCGACGCGCTGCCGCAGCTGCGCACGTTCGACCCCTACGCGGGCCACGCGTGGGCGTCGGGCACGTCGCCCTTCGCGGACGGCAACAACCAGGAGTCCGCGTCGGAGGCCGTCAACGCCTGGAACGGCATCGGGCTGTGGGCCGCCGCGTCGGGCCAGGACGCGCTGCTCACCCAGGCGACGTGGCTCACCTCGACCGAGGCGGCGAGCGCGCGCACGTACTGGACCGCACCCGACCTGGACGACCCCGTGCTCGACGGGTTCGAGCACCGCGTGCTCTCGCTGAACTGGGGCGGCAAGCGCGACTGGGCCACGTGGTTCAGCCCCGAGCCGAGCGCGATGCTCGGGATCCTGCTCATCCCCATGGGTCCGGTGTCCGACTACCTCGCGGTCGGCGTCGAGCCGGGGACGATCACCGCGGCCGTCGACGAGGCGGCGCCCGACGGGTACGACGTCATGTTCGGGGACTACCTGCTCATGTACCGGGCGCTCGCGGGCCCGGACGAGGCGGCCGCGGCGTGGCAGGAGGCACTCGCCCTACCCGACACCTCGGTCGACGACGGGAGCTCGCGGGCCTACCTGCTCGCCTGGCTGGCCGCCCACGGCGCCTGACGGGTCCTCGGCCGGGCCGTCCTCGTCCGCGACCTCCACGGTCGTGGGCCGGGGGCGTGCCCGGCCGAGGCGCGCCGCGTCCTCCTCGTGCGGCGGCCGCAGCAGGTGCACGACCGTCACGACCAGCAGGACGACGAGCGCCACGTTGCGCCCGGCCAGGAGCAGCGTCACCAGGGGACGCCCCTGCAGCACGTCGAGGTACCACCAGGGGTAGACGACCTGCGTGACCAGGGCGACGCCCGCCACGGCCAGCGCCGTGCGACCCCACCACGGCCGGCGCAGCGCGAGGGCGACCGCGACCGGCGGCGCGAGCCACGTCATGAACTGGGGGCTGCCGACCTTGTTGGCGACGATGAGCACGAGCGCCATGAGGAACGCGCCGCGGACGACGAAGTCGCCCCGCACGGCGTCGTCGGTCCAGAACGTCGCGCCGTCCCGGCGCCGGCACCACCACAGCACCCCGGCGGCCAGCAGCACGCCGATCACGAGCGCCGCGCCCAGCACGTCCGCCATCCCCTGGGTACCCGGACCGGCGACCTCGTAGGTGACGAGCTCGGTGTTGAGGTAGCGCTGCACGTCGGGCGACCACAGGCCCGCCACGAGCCACGGCGTCGCGCCCACCGACTCGATCTGCAGCCCGCGCGAGCCCTGCTCGAGCACGAACGACGCGACGTGGCGTCCGCCGCCGAGCGCGACCACCGTGCCGACCACGAGCACGCAGACCGCGGCGGCGGGCGCCACGACGTCGCGCCACGGGCGGCGGGCCGCGAGGACCAGCGGGACGATCGCCGCACCGGGGGACACCTTCACCCAGGCGCCCGCGGTGACGAGCGCCGCCGAGACGCGCGGTGCCGAGAGCGCCGCGAGGAGCGCGAGCACGGACAGCGGCGCGACCACGCCGTCGAGGCGCCCGATCGCGACCGGCCCGAGCAGCACGAGGAACGCGAGCCACCACCCCGCGGCGACGTGCCCGCCGGGGCGCCGCAGCAGCGCCGCCACGGCGAGCGCGTCGAGCGCCGTGACGAGCACGCACCACGCGAGCACGTACGCCCCGCCGGGTGCGGTGCCGGCGACGAGCGTCGGCGCGAGCAGCGGCACGAGCGCACCCGCGGGGTAGACCCAGGCGTCGTCGAGGACCGGCCACCAGCCGCTCGTCAGACCGGCGTCCATCCAGCGGCGGTACAGGTCGACGTCGCCGAACGACTCGTCCAGCAGGACGAGCGACCCGAGCCGGGTGAGCCAGACGTGGGCCAGCACGAACGCGACCCAGACGGCCGCCGTGACGACACGTGGGCGCGCGGGAGCGGTGGTGCCGTGCAGGGTGACCTCCGGGAGCGACGGGGCGTCGCCGTCAGGCTACGGGACGGCCCCGCGCCGCGAGGGCGTTCCGGAGGGGACGAGGCCCGGCACCCGTCGGCGGGTGCCGGGCCTCCGGCTCACAGCGGCTGCGCCCGGGGCGGCGGCGGGGCGACGGGCGTGCCGGAGAGGCTGGACCCCGGGGCGGGCGGGACCAGGCCGCGCTGCTGGGTCGGGTCGTCCCGGTCCACCTCGACGTCGTCGGGGGCGGGCTCCGCGGTGGGCGCGGTGCCGCGCACCGGGTCGGGGGTGGTGCCGGTGGTGGCGTCGTCGTGCTCGTCGGGCGTCGTGGGCACGGTCATCGCGGCCTCCTTCGTCTCGGGAGCGTGGGTGCCCACCGTCCCACGGCCCGCGGCCCGTCGCGCGACGAGGACGCCGGCCCCGGGGGCTTGCGCGGGGCGCGGGACGACCGGACGTGTGACCCGCCGGTGACCCGGGGCGGACTACCCTCGGCGCGGTGCGCCGCGCGCGGTGCCGGGCACCGGGTCGAAGGAGCGTGGTCGCGTGGCGGGCTGGGGCTGGACGGTGCACGGGGACGGCAGGTCCGTGGCACCCGGTGAGGTGGTCGCACCCGGCGAGCGCCTCGGCTGGGGCCGCACGGTGGGCATCGGGATGCAGCACGTCGTCGCGATGTTCGGGGCGACGTTCCTCGTCCCGCTCATCACGGGCTTCTCGCCGCAGACGACCCTGTTCTTCTCGGCCCTCGGCACGGCGCTCTTCCTGCTGCTCACGCGCAACCGCCTGCCCAGCTACCTCGGGTCGAGCTTCGCGTTCATCGCGCCGATCGGCGCCGCCACCGCGGCGGGCGGGCAGTCGGTGGCCGTCGGCGGCATCCTCGTGACGGGCCTGGCGCTCGCGGTCGTGGGCGTCGTGGCGCACGTGGCCGGCACGCGCTGGATCGACGCGCTCATGCCGCCGGTCGTGACCGGCACCATCGTCGCGCTGATCGGTCTCAACCTCGCGCCGGCGGCGTGGGGCAGCTGCACCGACGACGGCTGCTCGGGCTTCCGCGCCGCGCCCGTGACCGCGACCGTCACGCTGCTCGCGATCGTGCTCGTCACGGTGCTCTTCCGGGGCATCCTCGGGCGCCTGTCGATCCTGGTCGGCGTGCTGGTCGGGTACGCCGTGGCGCTCGTGCGGGGCGAGGTCGACCTGGCGCCCGTCCGCGAGGCCGCGTGGGTGGGGCTGCCCCCGTTCGTCACGCCGGCGTTCGACGCGTCCGTCCTCGGACTGTTCCTGCCCGTCGTGCTCGTGCTCGTGGCGGAGAACGTCGGCCACGTGAAGTCGGTGGCGGCGATGACCGGCACGGACCTCGACCCGTACGTGGGCCGCGCGCTGGTGGCGGACGGGCTCGCGACGACGCTCGCCGGCACGGGCGGCGGGTCGGGCACGACGACGTACGCGGAGAACATCGGCGTCATGGCCGCCTCGCGGGTCTACTCGACCGCCGCGTACTGGGTGGCGGCGGCGACGGCGCTGCTGCTGTCGCTGTCGCCGAAGTTCGGTGCGCTCGTCGCGACGATCCCCGACGGCGTGCTCGGCGGTGCCGCGACCGTGCTCTACGGGATGATCGGCCTGCTCGGCGCGCGCATCTGGGTGCAGAACCGGGTCGACTTCTCCTCGCCCGTGAACCTCATGCCGGCGGCGGTGGCGCTCATCGTCGGCATCGCGAACTACACGTGGGCCGCGGGCGAGCTGCGCTTCGAGGGCATCGCGCTCGGCACGGCCGCCGCGATCGGCCTGTACCACCTCATGCGGGCCGTGGCCCGGTGGCGCGGCACGCACGACGAGCCCGCCACGCCGGCGTCCGTGCCCGGCGGGTCCGAGCTGTCGCACTGACGCGGGGTCCGGCTGCGGCTTCCCGCCGCCCCCGCGACGACGGACGGGGTCCACGCCGTGCCGGCGCGGGCCCCGTCCGTCGGCGTTCTCGCCGGTCAGCCCTCGGCGGCGGGCTCCTCGGCGGCCGGCTGCTCGACGGCCGGCTGCTCGGCGGCCGGGGCCTGCGCGGCCTGCGCGAGCTCGGCGTAGGGCACGCAGCCCTCGGGCCCGGTGAGGGGCGTCGCCGCGTCGAGCCCGACCTGCTCCGGCGGCAGGAGCTGGCCGAAGTCGGTGCCGAGCACGATGTCGATGACGGCGTCCGGGCGTGAGCTGAACGTCAGCCGCGCCTCGGGCAGGTGCGCGTGCAGGGTGTACGCCGCGGCGACGCCGTTCACCCCGTAGACGATGCGTCCCACACCCGTCGTCGCCGGCCCGTTGTCCTCGGTGAGCACCGCGAACCCGCGCTCGCGCAGCTGGCCCGCGGTCGACGCGGCGAGGCCCGCACGGTCGGCCCCGTTGAGCACGTTCACCTGCACCTGGTCGGCCGCGACCGGCAGCGCACCCTCGGGCGGGCAGTAGACGGGCGCCACCGTCGACGTCGGGGCCGCGGTGCCCGAGAAGCCGCGCTCGAGGAACGGCAGCGAGATGCTCTCCGTGTACAGCGCGGCGGAGCCGACGCCCGCGACCGCGAGCCCGGCGAGCAGCACGCCGAAGACCACCGCCTGCCGCTCGTGCATGTGGCGCCGGCGCACCTGCCGGGCCCGGTCCTGCTCGCTCATACGCCCCCCTGCCTCAGCTCAGCACCAGCACGCGCGCGTGCAGGAGCGCACGCTGCTGCAACGCGGCACGGACGGCGCGGTGCAGGCCGTCCTCGAGGTACATCACGCCCTTGTACTGCACGACGTGCGCGAACAGGTCGCCGTAGAAGGTGGAGTCCTCGGCCAGCAGGGCGTCCAGGTCGAGCGTCCGCTTCGTCGTCACGAGCTCGTCCAGGCGCACCTGCCGCGGCGGGACGTCGGCCCACTGGGCCGGGGTGACGCGCCCGTGGTCCGGGTACGGGCGCGCGTCGCCCACCGCCTTGAAGATCACCCCCGAGTGTAGGGGCTGGCCCTCGTGCGCCCCGGGCACCTCCGGCACGCGGACGCGCGCGTCACCCGCGTGCACGGCCGGCAGGACGGCCTGGGGGTGTTGACCTCGTCGCCGCGAGGGCGTTGAATCGATCAAACCGGACGGGAGAGCGCATTCCGCACCGACCGGCGGTCACCGACGACCGCGGCGCCCGTCCGCCGGAAGGGGAACCCATGAGTCCGCGCACCCGACGACGCGTGCCCGTCCTGACCGCCCTGCCCGCGACCGCGTGCGTCGCGGCACTGGCTCTCGCCGGTGCCGTCGCACCCGCCGCCGCCGCACCCGTGACCGCCGGCAGCCCGGCGAAGCACGGCCACCGCACGGACGCCGTGCAGCTCGAGCGCCTCGACCGCGGCGTGGTCGCGGTCGCCACCACCCAGGGCGTCTTCGTGTCCTGGCGCCTGCTCGCACCCGAGGTCACGGGGGCGACCGCCGACACCCAGACGGGCCCGCAGTTCGCGGTCTACCGCGACGGCACGAGGATCGGCACGGTCGAGGGCGCCACGAACCTGCTCGACGCCGAGGGCACGGCGACGTCCGTGTACCGCGTGGCCGCGGTCGTCGACGGCGTCGAGGTCGACGTCAGCCCCGACGTCACGCCGTGGGAGGGGCACCACGACATCCCGCTGGACAAGCCCGCCGACGGCGTCACGCCCGCCGGCGAGGCCTACACGTACTCCGCCAACGACATGAGCGTGGGCGACCTCGACGGCGACGGGCAGTACGAGTTCGTCGTGAAGTGGGACCCGTCGAACTCCAAGGACGTCTCGCAGGTCGGGTACACGGGCAACGTGTACCTCGACGCCTACGAGCTCGACGGCACGCAGCTGTGGCGCGTGGACCTCGGCGTGAACGTGCGCGCCGGCGCCCACTACACGCAGTTCCCCGTCATGGACTTCGACGGCGACGGTCGCGCGGAGATGATGCTCAAGACCGCGCCCGGCACGACCATCACCACCTACGCGCCCGACGGCACGCCGTCGCAGCCGCGCCCGGTCACCCTGCCCGCGGACGACGTCGCCGCCGGCGTCACCCACGCCGACGACTACCGGATGAGCCGGGCCGACTACTACGAGCACGTCGTGGAGATGTTCCGCGGCTGGTCGACGCGCGAGGAGGTCGTCTCCGGGCAGTGGCCGGCGACGCTCGAGGAGGCGTTCGGCATCGAGCCGCAGTACGCGTACCCGCTCTCCGACACCGACGCCCGTGCCCTGACGGACTACTTCATGGACGTCTACGCGCCCGGCCGGTCGGCCCGGAACGTGCTGCGGAACTTCGAGGGCTTCGTGCTCGACGGCCCCGAGTACCTGACGGTCGTCGGCGGTGACGGCCGCGAGCTGCAGACGGTCGACTACAAGCCCGGCCGCACCGACGACGGCCTGCTGTGGGGCGACTACGCGATGTCCCGCATCGAGCCGGGCAACCGCGTCGACCGGTTCCTCGCCGGCGCCGCCTACCTCGACGGGCAGCGGCCGTCCGCCATCTTCGCGCGCGGCTACTACACGCGGTCGACGCTCGTCGCCTACGACTGGGACGGCACGGCCCTGAAGGAGCGCTGGTACGTCGACTCGGGCTGGACGCCCATGACGAACCCGTTCAATGACGGCCCGCACGGGCGCGACGGCACGGACCCGGAGTTCGGCACGATCACGACCCAGGGCTTCCACTCCCTGTCGGCGGCCGACGTCGACGGCGACGGGCGGCACGAGGTCGTCTACGGGTCCGCCACGATCGACGACGACGGCTCGCTGCTGTACTCGTCGTTCGCCGAGATGCCGGAGGGCTCCGCGAACCCGGGCGAGCAGGCGCGGCTCGGCCACGGCGACGCCATGCACGTCACCGACATCGACCCGAACCGCCCGGGGCTGGAGATCTTCACGGTGCACGAGGGCGGCGCCTCCGCGCCCTACGGCATGGCGATGCGCGACGCCGCGACGGGCGAGACGCTGTTCGGCGTCTACACCGGCCGCGACACCGGCCGCGGCATGGTCGGGGACGTGCGCCCCGACGTGCCGGGGCTCGAGGCGTGGGCGAGCCTGCCCGGCGGGACCGACGCGTCCGGCCTCTACTCGGCCGACGGGCGCGTCCTCCAGCCGACGATCTACGGCACGAACCAGTCGATCCGCTGGGCCGCCGACGGCACGACGCAGCTCGTCAACGGCTCGGGCGAGCAGACCCCGACCATCGACGACGCGGCGCGCGGCACGCTCCTCACCGCCGAGGGCACGCGCACGAACAACGGCACCAAGGGCAACCCGTCCCTGGTGGCCGACGTGCTCGGCGACTGGCGCGAGGAGCTGCTCGTGCGGACCGCCGACTCGTCCGCGATCCGCGTCCACACGTCGACCGAGGTCACCGACCGCGGGCTCGTCACGCTCATGCACGACCCGCAGTACCGGGCCGAGGTCGCACGCCAGCAGACGACGTACAACCAGCCGTCCTACCCGGGCTTCTACCTCGCCTCCGACACCGACATGACCACCGTGCCGGTGGCCGAGGCGTGGCTGCCGGGCAGCGTCGACGCGCTGCGCGACACGTTCCGCCGGCTCGTCGCGTCCGGTGACCTGCGCGGGGTCGCGGTGCTCGAGGGGCTGGCCGCGGTCGAGGTGGCCGACCACGCGGCGGACCGCGGGCAGACGCGGGTCGTCGTCGCGGTGCTCGACGCGTGGGCGAAGCGGCTCGAGCGCATGAAGGACACCCGGTGGTCGTCGGCCACCCCGGTCGCACGCACCACGCTGGTCACGCACGTCGAGCGGATCACCGCGGCGCTGCGCTGACCGGAGCCGGTCACGGGGCCCGGCCGCGGCACGACCGCGGCCGGGCCCCGTCGCGTCCGGCCGCGCGCGGGGGGCGTCAGCGCGGCAGCGCCGCGAGCATCGCGACCGCGGCGAGGGTCAGCGCGGGCACGACGAGCGCGGCGCTGCGCCGCAGGCGCCGGGACCGGCGCTCGTCGGCCGCCGCCTGCGCCGCGTCCCGCCCCGGCGCGGTGAGCAGGTCGACGCCCCGTCCCTGGGACAGCAACGCCAGCGATCCGGCGGCCAGCAGGACGAGCCCGACGACCGCGAACGGTGCGGGCGGCACGCGCAGCGCCTCCTCCGGCAGGAGCAGGGTCGCGGCCGCCACGACGGCCACGGGGGCGAGCCCCACGAGGAACGACTGCCATGCGCGCAGGCGACGGCCGGAGCGCAGCAGCGGACCGGGGGCGACGGCCGCCGCCACCGCGAGGGCCGTCAGGACCAGCACGGTCGTCGCGAAGCCCGCGGTGAGCGACAGCGCCTCGCCGCGCAGCCACGGCGGCAGCGCCCACGTCGTGGCGACCACGCCCCCGACCTGGACCAGCGTCTCGACCCCCGCGCGCACCCGCCACCGACGCGGGACGGGTGCGGCGACCGCCTCGGCGAGGGTCGCGGCGTACGCGGCCGGGTCGCCGAAGGCCGTCGCCGCGTCCTGCCCCGAGTCGACGCAGTGCGCCTCGACCTCGGCGAGCGCGCCGCCGATCGTCGAGCCCGGCACGTCGCGCAGGCGCAGCTCGAGCACGAGGCGCTCGCGCCAGGCGGCGTCGACGTGCGGGGCGATCGTGCGCGGGTCGCTGGGCATCGGGACCTCCGGGCGGGCGACGACGGGCTGGTGGGGAGCGGGGGGTGCGGGCGGGCGTCAGTCCGGGAGGGCCACGCCGAGCACGGCGACCAGGACGGCGGTCACCACCCACGCGCCCCACACGTGCGTGAGGTCGAGCGCCCGCAGCTGCCACGGTCGCGGCCCGGGCGCGCCGTCGCCGTCGGGGAGCGGACGGGGTCCTGGTGCAGCCGGGCGCGCGACCGCAGCGTGAGGACGGTCCCGGTGACGAGGAGCGCGAGCCCCAGCACGGCCAGCGGCGCGGCCGGCAGCTCGACGGCCACCTCGGGAGCGAGCAGCGCCGCCGCGACGCTGGTGCCGGGGACGAGAAGGGAGGCGAGGACGATCCGCCAGACCGAGCCCTCGAGCAGGTACCGCAGCACGGGCGTGGGCCACCGGGTGATCGCCACCATCCCCGCCCCGACCGCGAGCAGGACGACGAGCGCAGCCAGGTGCACCTCGGAGGGCTCGCCGCGCAGCCACGCGACCGCGCCGGAGGTCGTCGCCACGATGCCGAGGGTCTCGACGGCCGCCGGGACGACGGTGCGCAGCGGCACCGGCTCGTCGTCGCGCCGGCCGGCGGCCGCGGCGAGCGCGGCGCCGTACGCGCGGGCGTCGCCGAAGGCCTCCTGCGCGCTCTGCCCGGAGTCGAGGCAGTGCGCCTCGACCTCCGCGAGGGCGGCGCCGATCGCGTCCCCGGGCACGTCGTGCAGGCGCAGCTCGACGACGAGGTCGTCACGCCACGTGGCGTCGACGTGCGGGGCGAGGGCGGCGAGGTCGTGGCTCATCGGGGCACCTCCGTGCCGGTCACGAACGTGCGGGTCAGGTCGGCGAAGCGGGCCCACTCGGCGGCGTCGCGGCGCAGCCGCTCGCGGCCGTCGTCGGTGAGCTCGTAGTACTTGCGCCCGGGGCCGCCCTCGCCGGGGCGCCACTCCTCGCGGACGAGGCCGGCGGTGTGCAGGCGGCCGAGCAACGGGTAGAGCGTGCCGCCCTTGACCTCGCCGAGCCCGGCGGCGTCGAGCCGCTGGGCGATGTCGTAGCCGTACGTGGCGCCGTCGGCGAGGACCCGCAGGACGCACAGGGTGAGGACGCCGCGGAGCCACTCGCCGGGCCAGTCGGCGGCGGGCGCGTCACCGGGCGCGGCGACGGGCGCGGCGACGGCTGCGGGGCGGGGGGCGGGCACGGGCTAGACAGTACGCCTGACTAGATGGCCGCACAACCTACCTGGGCGACGCCGTCCCGCCCGCGGTGCGGCCCGGGAACGCCACGAGGGCGCCCCGGCCGAAGCCGGGACGCCCTCGTGATGAGCTGTGGTGTCGCTCAGACAGGCTGCACGTTCGACGCCTGCGGGCCCTTCGGGCCCTGCTGCACGTCGAACTGCACGCGCTGGTTCTCCTCGAGCGAGCGGTAGCCGCTCGACTGGATGGCCGAGTAGTGGACGAAGACGTCAGCGCCGCCGTCCTCGGGGGCGATGAAGCCGAAGCCCTTCTCGGCGTTGAACCACTTCACGATGCCAGTGGGCATGGTGTTCTCCTCATGCGGGTTGGTACGACCCCGACGACCGGGACCGGTGAATCACGGCGTCGTCGTCCGCTCCGGAGAACGAGAGACCCCACGGCAGGACCGTCGGGCCGACAAGCGATGCACTGCGACTACGGCGACCACCCTAGCCGCCCGGACGCCCCGCGGCGAGTGGGAAATCGGTCATGATCGCAGCACCCGTGGCGGAACGGTGCGTTCCCGGCGCCGGGCGGCGGGGCGTCCCGTGCCAGGCTGGCGCGCATGGACGAGCGGGGACGGGCGTCGACGGGGTCGGTCACGGACGTCGCGGGCGTGCGCGTCGGGCACGCGCAGCGCGTGGGCGAGGGGTGGCTCACCGGCGTCACGGTCGTCCTGCCGCCGCCGGGCACGGTCGGCGGGGTCGACGTCCGCGGCGGCGGGCCCGGCACGCACGAGACCGACGCGCTGGACCCGCGGACCCTCGTGCCCACGGTCGACGCCGTGGCCCTCACCGGCGGCAGCGCCTACGGGCTGGTCGCGGCGCACGGCGTGCAGCGGTGGCTCGCCGAGCAGGGGCGCGGTTTCCCCGTCTCCGACGTGCCGGGCGAGGTCGTGCCGATCGTGCCGGCCGCGGCCGTCTTCGACCTCGGCCGCGGCGGCGTGTTCACGCACCACCCCGACGTCGCGATGGGGTACGCAGCCGCCGCGGCGGCCGGTGCCTCGGGGCCGGGTGCACCGGTCGCGCGCGGCTCGGTGGGGCGGGGACGGGCGCCGCGCTCGCGGGGGCGCGCTGGAAGGGCGGCGTGGGCACCGCGTCCGTCCGGCTCGCCGCGCTCGGGGTCGTCGTCGGCGCGCTCGTCGTCGTCAACGCGGCCGGGGCGCCGGTGGGCCTCGGCGCGCCGGCGTCCCCGCCCGGCGGGCCGCTCGCGCCCGACGGTGCGCCCCGGGTCACGCCCCTGCCGCCCGGCGCGCGCGGCGACGCGCCCGGTGCGGCCACGCCGGGGGCGCCGCCGCCCGGCGCGGGTCCGGCCACCGGTGCCCCGCTCAACACGACCCTCGCGGTCGTCGCCACCGACGCCGTGCTCGACCCGGCGGAGGCGTCGCGCACGGCCGGCACCGCCCACGACGGCCTCGCACGGGCGCTGGACCCGGTGCACACGCTCGCGGACGGCGACACCGTGTTCGCGCTGGCGACCGGCGCCGTCACGCTGCCCGACGCCCGTGCCGCACGCGTGGCCGCGCTCGTCGCGGTGCAGGCCGCGGCGGCCACGGCCGTCCAGGCCGCGGTGGAGGACGCGGTGCGCTCCGCGGCAGGCGCGCGCACGCCCGCCGTGCACCTGCCGTCCTGGTGCTGACGGGGTCGGCGGGCGCGCCGGGCGCCGGTGCGGGCGCCCGTGGTCGCCGCCCCGGGCTCAGCGGGCGCGGTCGAGCAGGCCGCGCAGGTAGGCCGCCTGGCCGACGTGCTGCAGGTCGTCGGCCAGGACGCTCACGAGGCGCACGCCGAGCGTGACGGGCGGGTCCCAGTCCTCGTCGACCACGACGTCGAGGTCGTCGTCGGTCAGGCGCTCGAGGTACGCGAGGGTCGCCGCCGTCGCCGCGTCGAGGTAGCCGAGCAGCAGGTCGGCGGGTGCGTGCACGCGGCCGACGTCGTCGGGGGACTGCCCGTAGCCGGTCGCGCCCGTGTCGAACGGGAGCGCGAACCGCTCCGCCCAGCCCTGCGCCGTCCACACCTCCTCGACGCGGGCGAGGGGCGCGACCTGCGCGTCCTGGACGCGGGCCACGTGCCACGCGAGCCAGGCCAGCGTGTTCGCCCGCGGGTCGGGGCGTGCGGTCAGGAGCGCCTCGTCCGCACCCTCGAGCGCCGCGCGCAGCTCCTCGCCGATCCGTCCGAACCCGTCCGCCAGCACCTGTGCCGAGCGCATCGCGCCTCCCGTGCTCGTCGTCGTCCCCCACCGCGGGGACCGTGCGCACCCCGACGCTACGGAGGGCGCCCGGAGCGTGCACCCCGACGACAACTGTTTGGTAACATCTATAACAAGCGCGAGACGGAGTCGCGCCGCACCATCCTGTGCCCCACCGTGCCGCACCGCCCCAGGGAGGACCCCGATGACCGTCCCCGCCCCCGTCCCCCGGCCGCCGACGACGGTGCGGGAGCCGCCGCCGTCCGTCCCGCCGCGGCGGTCCCCGCCGGCGGCGACCCCTGGCCGGCCCGGGTGCCGTGGCGCGCCGTCGTGACGTTCGTGCTCGTCGCGTGCGGGCTCGCCTGGCTCGTCGCGCTGCCGCTGTGGACCGGGGACGGGCTCGCGTCACCGTTCTTGGCGCTGCTCGCCGTCGTCGTCATGTGGACCCCGGCGGCCGCGGTCCTCGTCGTCACGCTCCTGCAGAAGGTGCCCGCCCGGGACCGGCTGCGTGCGCTCGGCGTGCGGCCGCTGCGCCCGCTGCGCCGCACGCTCGGGCTCACCGCGGTCGGGCTCGTCGCGCCGATCGTCCTCGTGGCCGCCGTGACCCTGCTCGCCGGCGCCCTCGGCCTCGTGCACCTGGACCTCACCGGCTTCTCCGGCTTCGCCGCGCAGCTCGAGCGGACGCTGCCCGCCGGGGCGCAGCTGCCGCCCGTGGGGGTCCTGGTGGCCGCGCAGCTCGTCGCCCTCCCGTTCGGCGCCCTCGTCAACAGCCTCGCCGCGCTCGGCGAGGAGGTCGGCTGGCGCGGGTGGCTGCTGCCGGCGCTGCTGCCGCTCGGCACGTGGCCGGCCCTGCTCGTCTCCGGCGCGGTGTGGGGTCTGTGGCACGCGCCGCTGATCCTGCTCGGGTACAACTTCGGCCGGACCGACGTCGTCGGGGTGCTGCTCATGGTCGGCGGGTGCGTCGCGTGGGGCGTGCTGCTCGGGTGGCTGCGCCTGCGCAGCGGGTCGCTCTGGCCGCCCGTGGTGGCGCACGGTGCGCTCAACGCCGTCGCCGGGCTCGTGGCGGTGCTGGTCGCCGTGGGCGAGACACCGGACATGGCGGTCGTCGGGCCGCTCGGGCTGGTCGCGTGGGGCGTCCTCGCGGTCGTCGCCGTCGTCCTCGTCGTGACCGGGCAGCTCGGGCGGCGACCCGCCGACGGCACCGTGCGGGTGGTGGCGTCCACGCCCTGACGCGGGCCGGACGTCAGCCGACCAGGTGCTCGCTGCGCTCCCACAGCACGCGCGCGAGCACCGGGTCGTCGGCACGGCGGTTCACCCGGGCGATGCGGCCGTCGGCCCAGTACTGCCCCGACGGCCAGTCCACCCCGGGCCTCCCGTCGGCCAGGCGCACGAGGTCGCGCGCGCCCACCTCGGGCGTGCGCAGGACCCGCGTGCCCAGGGACGAGCGGTAGAACCAGCCGGACAGGTCCCGGGACGTGCCCGCGAAGCTCGTCGCGACGCCCCCCGGGTGCACCGCCGCCGACGCGAGGCCGGCCCGGTGGTACCGGCGGTGCAGCTCGCGCGTGAACAGCACGTTGGCGAGCTTGGCGTCCCCGTAGGCGCGGAACGGGACGTAGCGGCGGGTGTCGGCGGGGCCGCCGAGGACGCCGACCTGGTGGGCCGTCAGCCGGGACAGCGCGTGGGCACCGCTCGACGTCGTCACCACCGCACCCCGAGCGGCGAGGAGCCGGTCGAGCAGCAGGCGCGTGAGCAGGAACGGCGCCAGGTGGTCGACCTGGAACGTCGTCTCGAGTCCGTCGTCCGTGACGACGCGCTCCGGGAAGAGGCCGCCGGCGTTGTTCACCAGCACGTCGATGCGCGGGTGCGCCGCGAGCAGGCGCTCGGCGAGGTCGCGCACCTGGTCCAGGTGCGCGAAGTCCGCCAGGTACGCGGGTCCGCCGACCTCGTCCGCCACGCGCCGCGTGCGCTGCGGGTTCCGGCCGACGACGACGACCTCGTGACCGCGTGCGGCGAGGGCGCGCGCCGCCGCGGCGCCGATCCCGTCGCTCGCCCCCGTGACCACGACCGTGCGCCGTCCGGGCTGCTGCGCGTCCTGGGTCATGCGTGCTCCTCGGTACGGGGGCCCGGGCGGCGGCGCCGGCGCTGGTGACGCTACGGAGCCGCGCCCGCGCCCGCGACCCGTGCGGGACGCACCAGGGCCGTGGGATCGGGCGGGGCGAAGCCGAACCGCTCGTACAGGCCGTGCGCGTCGCGCGTGAACAGGGTCCAGCGCATGTGCGCACCCGGGCCCTCGTCGATCATGCGGCGGACGAGGCGCTTGCCGAGCCCGTGGCCGCGGTGCCCGTCGACCACGAACACGTCCGCCAGGTACCCGAACCGCACGCCGTCGGACACCGCGCGCGCGAAGCCCACCTGCGTCCCGTCGGGCGCGTACGCGCCGACCACGCGCCAGGCGACGCGCACCTGCTCCTCGACCTCCACGCGCGTGCGGTCGCGCCCCCAGTACGCCTCCCGGGAGAGGAACGCCCACACGACGTCGAGGTCGACGCGCGCCGGGTCGTCGTCGAGCTCGTACCCGTCCGGGTCGGGCCCGCGCACGTCAGGCGACGGAGGCGAGCAGCCGGATCCGCTCGCCGAGGGCGACGTCGTCGACGCGCGGCGCGACGCCGCGGCCGGCGGGCAGGAACGACGTGACGAGCGGGCCGAGACGGTCCAGGTCGACGTCGACGAGCGTGGCCCCGCCCTCCGAGCGGGCGGTCGCGACGCCCGCCGGCAGCTTCGCGAGCTGACCGCGCACGGCGTCCGTGACGAACGACGAGAGGTCCATGCGCAGCGTCGGGTGCTGCGCCACCACCGCCACCCGCCACGTGCGGCCGGTGACGCCGCGGTCCTCGACGCGGACGTCGACCGGACCGGCCAGGCGCGTGGCCATGCGCACGGCACCGGGCACGCCCGGGAGCTCGTGCACCGCGACCGTCGCGTGCACGGTGCTGCCGGACCCGCGGACGTCACGCACGGCCGTGGGCAGCACGTCGGCGGCGCGGGCGAGGACGAGGGCCTCGTCGAGGGCGAGGGTGAGCTCCATCCCGCCAGGCTACGGGGGCGCGCCGACGCGCACCGCCCGGACGACCTCAGACGTCGACGAGCCGCAGCGTGACCGGCACGGTGTCGCCCGGCCCGACGTCGGCGGCGGCGCGCACGGCCTTCTTGACCGGCAGCACGAACGTCTCGCGGGTCCTGTCGGGGAACAGCGAGGTGCGCCACGTCGTCGGGCCGAGCGTCACCTCGACCCGCACCGAGCCGAACCCGCCCTGCCGGCCGCGCGTCAGGTCGTCCACCTCGTCCGCGACGTCGAACGGCACCGCGAGGAACACCCAGGCGCTCTCCTGGAACAACGGGGCGTCGAACGCGAACTCGGCCACGGGCGGACGCTAGCGCCTGGGACCGACACCCGGCTGCGGGTGCCGGCCCGGCGGAGCAGTCGGGACGGGCCCGTCACATGTCCCGGTAGCGGCGGGCCGCGGCGAGGTCGGCGCGCAGCTCGTCCGCGGTGCGGCGCGCGCCGTAGCCCGGGGTGTCGCGCTGGATGCGCCACCCCTCGGACAGAGGGCTGAGCTCGACGGCGTCGAAGCCGAACTCGTCCAGGAGCGCCACGACGCGGGCCCGGGCGTCGTCGTCGTCCGCGGCGACGACGAGGGCACGGCGGCCCGGCGTCCCGGCGGGGGAGCCGTCCGTCGTCAGCTCGGCGGCGAGGATGTGGTTGAACGCCTTGACGACGTGGGACTGCGGCAGGTGCCGCTGGAGCAGCTCCGCGGTCGTCGTCGACTCGTCGTCGAGCTCCGCGACCTGCCCGTCGCGCTGCGGGTAGTAGTTGGTGGTGTCGATGACGACCTTGCCCGCGAGCGGCTCGACCGGCACGGTCTCGATCGCCTTCAGCGGGATGGTGACGACGACGAGGTCGCCCGCCTCCGCCGCCTCCTGGGGCGTGCCCGCCCGCGCCCGGTCGCCGAGCTCGGCGACGAGGTCGACCAGCGTGTGCGGTCCGCGGGAGTTGCTCACCACCACGTCGTAGCCGTGCCGCACCGCGAGACGCGCGAGCTGCGAGCCGATGTTGCCTGCACCGATGAGTCCGATGGTCGTCATGTCGGCGTGCAACACGCCGCCCGCCCCGCCGTGTTCCCTGGTCAGCGCGCTGCGTCGTGCCCGGGGCCGCGCGTCGCGGCGCGCGAGGCCCGGCGCCGTCGCGTCGCGGACCGCGGGCGGCCCTCGCAGCGCTGCGTCGCCCGGGCGGTCGCGCCCGCGACGGCCGTGCTCACGGGCGGGTCGTACCCGACCCCGCTGCCGGCGGCGCGAGCGGCGCGGCGGAGGCCGGGCGCAGCATCGTGACGTGGGGGATGCCGTCCTCCGAGTAGACGTCCGACGCCTCGGTGAAGCCGAACCGCGCGTACCAGCCCGCCAGGTGCGCCTGCGCGTCGAGCACCTGCTCGCGCGCGCCCGCCGTCGCGACCGCGACGCGCATGAGCCGCGACGCGAGGCCCTCGTTGCGCGCCGACCGTGCCACGCACACCCGCCCGATGCGGGCGCGTGCGGGCGTCGAGTCCGTCGCCCCGTCCTCCAGCAGGCGCAGGTAGCCGACGAGGCGCCCGTTGCGCGTGGCCAGCAGGTGCTGCGTGCCGGGCTCCAGGTCGCGCCCGTCGATCTCCGGGTAGGCGCACCGCTGCTCGACGACGAACACGTCGACGCGCAGGCGCAGGACGTCGTAGGCCTGCACCGGCGTGAGGTCGTCCCAGGCCGACCAGGTCAGGGCGATCGCGTCGGTCACCGCCGGATCCTCCCACGGCGCGCCCGGGTCGGCGGTCGCGTCGTCGTCCACGCTGCGGACAGGTCCCCGGAACCCGCCCGCGGCCCGGTGGCGCACCGCTACGCTCCCCGCGCACGGCCGCCGTCGTGGGCGGGTGCGGAAGGGACCCGGCATGGTCACCACCCTGCGCGCAGCGCTGTCCGTCCTCCTGCTCGTCGGCTTCTACGCCGTCGCGGGCGGCATCGTCGTCGCCGTCGCGGCGTGGGCGCTGTGGGAGCGGCAGACGGGCAGCGGCGCGAACGCGACGAAGCTCGGGTTCGTGGCGCTCGTGCTCGCCGTCGCCATCGTCACCGCGCTCGTCAAGGTCGCACGGGCCCGCCCCGCACCCGAGCCGGGCGTCGTCGTGCCGGAGCGGGACGCCCCCGAGCTGTGGGCGACGGTCCGCGAGCTCGCGGACGCCGCCGGCACCCGCGCGCCCGACGAGATCCGGCTCGTGCCCGTGGTCAACGCGGCCGTCGCCGAGGACGCGCGGCTGCTCGGGCTCGTCGCCGGGACCCGGCGGCTGTACCTCGGCGTGCCCCTGGTCGCCGGCCTGGACGTGGCCCGGCTGCGCTCCGTGCTCGCGCACGAGCTCGGGCACTACTCGCACAGCCACACGCGGCTGGCCCCGATCGCGTACCGCGGCCGCGCGGTGATGCGGGCGACGCTCGAGGAGATCGGCGGCGGCCCGGTCGGCTGGGTCCTGCTGATGTACGCGCGCCTGTACGGGCTCGTCTCCGCGTCCGTGAGCCGCCGGCAGGAGCTCGAGGCCGACGCGCTCTCCGTGCGGGTCGCCGGACGGGCGACGGCCCAGGCCGCCCTGCGCGAGCTGCCCGTCGTCGACGCCGCGTGGGACTTCTACCTGCAGCGGTACGTCGACCCGGGCTGGCAGGAGGGCCTCGCCCCGACCGCCCCCGGGTTCTTCGAGGGCTTCGTGCAGCTCCTCGCGGCCCGCGGCGACGAGCTCGCGGCGGTGCGGGCCGAGGCGCCGCCGCGCGAGCAGACCGCGTGGGACAGCCACCCCTCGCTGGGTGCGCGCGTCGACGCGATGCAGGCCATGCCCTCCGGCGACGTCCCCGTCGACACGCGCCCGGCGACCGCCCTGCTGCCGACGTTCACGGCGGCCGCCGCGGCCGTCGCGGAGGGGGCCGTCGAGTTCGAGGACCGCGAGCGCCTGGACTGGGACGCCCTCACGGCACGTGCGCTCGCGACCGGCCAGCAGCGGGTCGCCGACAGCGTCTACCGGACGGCCGCACGCGCGGCCGGGGTGCCGAGGGGCACGCTCGGCACCGTCCTCGACCTCGTCGCGGCCGGGCGGGGGCGCGCCCTCACCGACGAGGTCCGCGTCGAGCCGACGGGCGCGTACCGCAACCACCGCGACGCGCCGCTGCGCGACCTCCTGCACGTCGTCGTGCGCGCCGCGGCCGTGCAGGCGAGCGCCGCGCGCTGGCAGCACTCGTGGGACGGCCCGGCCCGCCTGGTCGGCCCCGACGGCCCGCCGCCGGACGTGGTCGCGCTCGTCGACGCGGCCGTCGCCGGTGACGCCGCGGCGGCCCGTGCCCGCCTCGCCGGGTGCGGCATCGACGCCGACGCCGTCGGGCAGGTCGCCGAGCGCGGCACCGCGCACGGTGGCCGCGTGCTCGGCGGGATCGGGCCCGTGGACGTCGACGGCGCCCCGCACGACGTCGTGCACCTCGACAACGGGCTCCTCCTGCTGCCGTGCGACCCGCGCAAGGGCGTCGGCCGCGAGCGGATGGCCACCGCCCTCGCGTCGGCGCCGGTCGTCGCGCTGGCCCGCCGGCACCGCTTCGTCGCCTTCGAGGACGTCGCGCACGCCGAGGTCCACAAGCGCACGCCGCTGACGGTGACGTTCACCCTGCACGACGGGTCGCAGGTCGCGCTGCGCGTGCGGTGGAGCAGCGACCAGCTGGCGAAGGGCAGCGACGACCGGCTCCACGACGCGGCGCTGCGGCTCGCGCCGACCGCCGCGCCGGTGGGCTGAGCCCGGCCGACCGTCGCCGCGGCGGGCCGACCGCCGCGGCGCGTCAGCTGCAGTTGTCGCAGACGCCCGTCGCGGGCAGGGCCTGGAAGCAGGTCGGGCAGATCGCGACGGGCCGCTCCTCGCGGGCGGCCGCCCGGGTGGACGTGCGCGGCGTCGTGGTGCGGGGCGTGCGGGGGGCGGACGTGCGTGCCGGACGGGCGGCGGCCGGTGCGGCGCGCACCGCCGACGCCGGCTCGCTCACCTCGAACCCGCGGCGACGCAGCAGCGCGACCGCCGCGTCCATGCCGTGGAAGTCGTCCTGCGTGGCCATCCGACCCGTCGCGAACCGGTGCGCCACCCCGAGCACCGCACGCGCGTCGTAGCTGCGCCCCTCGTGCAGCAGCGCGTACCCCGGGACGGGCTCGAAGTTGTACAGGGCGAGGAACGCGTCCCCGCCGCGGGAGTCGTGCTCCGCGATCGCCTGGAGGATGTGCTGCCGGGTCACGGAGGAGAACGTCGCCACGTCGTCAGGGTACGTCCGTACGGTCGTGGTCCCGCAGGACCGTCTACCGGCTGCCGACCTCGAGCCGCTCCAGAGCCTCCTCGACGCTCTCGGGGCGGGTCGGCCACGGGACGACCTGCCGGACGGCCACCCCCGGGCCGAACCACGTGGGGTCGTCGACCTCGATGCCCAGCGCGTGCAGGTGGGCGACGAGGAGCGCGCGGTCGAACCGGTCCCGGATCCTGCGGGCGCCGTACCGGGCCACGTCCTCGAACGGCAGGGGTCGCCCGGACTCGTACCAGGACCACCGGCCGTCCTGGCGGGAGGCGGCGAGCGTGCGCTCGGCCATGAGCGGAGGCTCCCCGTCGGGCCCGTGCACCCACATCTGCGTCGACGCGTGCCCGGGGCCGTGCGGCGGCGAGTGCACCGCGATCACGCACCGCGTCCCGAGCTGCCGCGCGAGCTCCCCGGCCGCGGCGGTGGGGTCGCCGCCGTCCTTGTGGTTGTTGAGGTAGGCGGTCCACGGGCCGCAGTCGACCAGGAGCTCCGTGGTCCACGGCGCCTCGAGCGGCTCCAGGAGCGACAGGCACGCGGGGAACGGCGTCGGGGGCGAGACCTCGAGCCGCTGCCCGAGGCCCCGGCGCCAGCCGAGGTCCGCCTCGAGGACGTCGGCCGCGGGAGCCCGGACGAACCCCACGACCCAGCCGACGGGGCTCTGCGTCCTGCCGAGCAGGGGCGGTCCGGTGACGGGCACGCGCGCATCCTGCCGGACGGAGGAGCGGCGCGGGAGGGGCCGGGAACGGCGAGGGCCCGTCACCGGTGCGCGGTGACGGGCCCTCGTGCGGCGGAGGATGGGGGATTCGAACCCCCGAGGGCGTTAACCCAACACGCTTTCCAAGCGTGCGCCATAGGCCACTAGGCGAATCCTCCTGGCGGCGGCAACCGGTCGGGACCGACGAGCCGCGCGACGAGTCTAGCGGAGCGGACGGGCCACCCGGACCGCGTCGGGAGGAGCGGGCCGGGCCGGGCCGGGAGCGGCGGGCCGGACGGGGCGGGCCGGACGGGGCCGGACCTCGCCCCTGCGGGGCGGCACAGGGGACGAACCGGACCGACGGGCACAGGTCGTGCAGACGGCACCGGACCGTCATGACTCGTTCAACCCCGGTGGGGAGGGTCGTGTGCGGCCGGGACACCCCCGGCCGTCCACGACCCGTAGAGGACCACAGATGCGCCGCAGCAGGACCCCTGCCCGCCGCGCCGGGATCGCAGCCGCGACCCTGGCCACGTCCGCCCTCGTCGTCGTCCCCGCCACCGGCGCGGCCGCGAACCCCGAGGCACCGGCCGGTGCCCCGAAGAACGTCATCGTCCTCATCGGTGACGGCATGGGCTACAACACGGTCGACCTCGCCAGCGCCTACCAGCACGGCACGACCTACCACCAGGTCGTCGTCGACCCGTCGTCGGGCTCGATCACGCCGGTGCCGAGCACGCCGTCGCAGGTGTTCCAGCAGTTCCCCGTCCAGGTCGGCCAGTCGAACCACTCGGCCAGCGGGCGCGCCGAGTACGACCCGCAGGCCGCGTGGAGCGACTTCGACTGGATCAAGGAGGGCGCGACCGACTCGGCCGCCGCCGCCACCGCGCTCGCCACGGGCGTCAAGACGAACAACGGCGTGCTGGGCATCGCCCCCGACGGCACGGTGCTCGAGAACCTCACGCAGCGCGCCGACCGGCTCGGCAAGGCGACGGGCGTCGTCTCGTCCGTGCCGTTCAGCCACGCGACGCCGGCGGGCTTCGCCGCGCACAACGCGAACCGCAACGACCTGTCCGGCGTCACGCACGAGTACCTCGAGGCCGACTACCTCGACGTCGTCATCGGCGCGGGCCACCCCTACTACGACGACAGCCACCGCCTGCTGACGACGCCGAGCTTCGGCTACGTCACGCAGTCCGACTGGCAGCGTCTGCAGGACGGCCAGACCGGCTTCACGCTGCTCGAGGAGAAGGCGCAGTTCGAGGCGCTCGCCGCCGGCACCGACGTGCCGGAGCGCGTGTTCGGCGCCGTGCAGGTCGGCTCGACGCTGCAGCAGGGCCGCTCGACGGTCGGTGACACGCCGTTCGCGGGCGCGATGAACGACGTCCCCGACCTGCCGACGCTCACGCAGGGCGCGCTCAACGTGCTCGAGCGCGAGGAGGACGGCTTCTTCGTCATGGTCGAGGGCGGCGCGATCGACTGGGCCGGCCACGCGAACTCCGACGTGACGACGATCGAGGAGACCGTCGACTTCAACCGCGCGGTCGACGCGGCCGTGCAGTGGGTCGAGGAGAACAGCAGCTGGGACGAGACCCTCGTGGTCGTCACGTCCGACCACGAGACCGGCTACCTCGCTGGCGCGGGGGCGGACCCGGCGTGGACGAGCCTCGTCCCCGGTGCCGCCGAGCAGGTCGCGGGCCACTCGTGGCACTCGACCAACCACACCAACCAGCTCGTGCCCGTGTACGCCAAGGGCCCGGGTGCGGACGCGATCGCGGCCCGCGCGACCGGTACCGACCCGGTGCGCGGTGCGTACCTGGACAACACCGACCTGGCGAACGTCCTCCTCGACGACCTGTGGGACTACGTGCCCAGCGAGGAGACGGACGGCATCGAGGTGACCGCGACGCTGCCCGAGCAGGCCCCGGCGGGCAGCCTCGCGCTGACCGTCGCCCAGGACGCGCTCGACCTCGGCGAGGCGAGGAACCTCGGCGACCGCCTGCGCCTGCAGGCGGCGCTGCCGACCGTCGCCGTGACCGACTCGCGCACGGACGCCGCGGGCTGGTCGGTCTCCGGCCAGGCCACCGACCTCGTGTCGGACGGTGCGCGCCTGCGCGCCGGCCACCTGGGCTGGGACCCGGTCGTGCTCACGCAGCGCGACGGCGTCGCGGCCGGTGAGGACGTCGCGGGCGTGCTCGACGGCGGTGCGGGCCTGGCGGCCCCGGCGGCGCTCGTGACCGCCGAGGGCGAGGGCCGCACGGGCCGCACCGAGCTGTCCGCCGACCTGCGCCTCGACGTGCCCGTCGACGCGAAGGCGGGCACGTACCGCGGCACCGTCACGGTGAGCCTCTTCGCGCGCGACTGACCGCGCACCGCTCCACCCGCCGGTGGCGGGGGCCGTCCGGTCCCCGCCACCGGCACCGCACGTCCACCGCCCGCACGTCCACCCGCACCGCACGCCGCCCCTGTCGCCCCGCCCCGCCCCGCGGGCCCCCCGATCCCCGGAAGGTCCTCCGTGCCCCACGTCCGTACCCGTGCCGCGCTCGTCGCGGCCTCCGCCGTCCTCCTGGGTGCGCTCGTCGCCGCCCCCGCCGTCGGCGCCGTCGCCGCCCCCGCCGTCGTCCCCGCCGCCGCCCGCGCGTCCGGGGGTCTCGCCGACCCCGACGCCCCGACCGCCGTCCCCACCCACGACCCCGCGCTCGACGTCGACCGCGGCGGCGTGAACGCGCCGGAGGCCGCGACGACGACGTGGTCCCTCGTACCGGCGTCCGCCGAGGGGCCCGACGGGCGCGTCTCCCTGCGGCACGAGCTCGACCCGGGCGCGCAGGTGACCGAGCACCTGGCGCTGACGAACCACACCGACGCGCCGCAGACGTTCGCGCTCGCGGCCGGCGACGGCGTCGTGACGCCGGCCGGCGACTTCGACCTGCCGCCCACGGGCACGGCACCGCGGGCCGCCGGGGCCTGGCTCGACGTCCCGGCGACGGTCGAGGTCGGCCCGGGTGCCACCGTCGTCGTGCCCGTCACGCTGACCGTCCCCGCGGACGCACGGCCCGGTGACCACCCCGCGGGCGTGGTGGCCTCGCTCGCGACGCCCGTCGGGGCCGACGACGCCCGCGTGGTGCTCGACTCCCGCGTCGGCGTCCGCCTGCACCTGCGGGTCACCGGCGACATCGCCGCCGCGCTCGCCGTCACCGACGTCGCCACGCGGTACGTGCCCTCGTGGAACCCGTTCGCCCCCGGCGCGGTCGAGGTGTCCTACGTGCTGCAGAACACCGGCGACGTGCGGCTGGGCGCCGACGCCACGGTCGCCGTCGACCCGTGGCTGGGTGCGTCCGCGTCGACGGCCGGCGACCCGGTGCGCGAGGTGCTGCCCGGCGGGTCCGTCGCGCGCTCGGTGGTGGTCCCGGGCGTGTGGCCGGTCCTGCGCGCGGGCGTGGACGTCTCCGCGGAGCCCGCGGTGGTGGGGGAGGACGTCGTGCCGGTGGCGCCGTCGGCGGCCGCCGCGAGCGCGAGCGTGTGGACGCCGCCGTACGCGCAGGCAGCCCTCCTGCTCGTCGCCCTCGCGCTCGTGCTGGGCGTGCGGACGGCGCGCCGCCGGGCCGGGGCGCGTGTGGAGCAGGCCGTGGCCCGGGCCCGGGCGGACGCCCTCGCGACCGTCGGGGCGCCGGTGCGCTGAGCCGGACCCGGCGGCGCCGCACCGCGGGGCCGGCAGGGGGACGTGCCGGCGGTGCCGGGCCGACGGGCGGTCGGTCGCACCCGGTGCGGGTCGTAGGATCCGTTCGCGGCGGGCGGTGTCGGTGCCGCGCACAGCGTGGACGACGGGGGCGCGGCGGATGAGCGTGGGGTCGGGCGCCGACCGTGCCGGTCGGTACGTCGGGGTCCGCGAGGTCGCGGCCCGGGCCGGCGTCTCGCTCGGCACGGTCTCGAACGTGCTCAACAACCCGGACCGCGTCACCGCGGAGACGCGCGAGCGCGTCGAGCAGGCCATGCGGGCGCTGGGGTTCGTGCCGTCCCGGGCCGCGGGGCAGCTGCGCAGCCGGCGCTCGGAGCTCATCGGCGTCGTCGTGCCGGACGTGGGCAACCCGTTCTGGGCGGCCGTGCTGCGCGGGGTCGAGTCCGTCACCGACCGGGCGGGCCTCACGATGGTCGTCGGCTCGACCCACCAGGACCCCCGGCGTCAGCGCCGCCTGCTGCGCGGTCTGGAGAGCCAGGGGGTGGACGGGCTCGTGATCGCGCCGATCGCCGACCGGCCGTCGCAGTGGGCGGCGTTCGAGGACCGGCGGTTCGGCGTCGTCACGCTCGACCGGCGCACGCCGCGGCCCGGCGGTGCCTGGGTGAGCCTGGACAACGTGCTGGGTGCGGGTCTGGCGATGGGCCACCTCGCCGACGCCGGCTACCGGCGCATCGCGCTGGTCAACGGGCCGGTCTCGGTCTCGTGGTGCGCGGAGCGGCGCGAGGGCGCCGAGGCGGCGCTGGTGCGCCGCGGGCTCGACCCGGCCGAGGTCCTGGTCGAGGTCGAGGTGACCGACCTGACGGTCGAGGAGGGAGGGGCGGCGGTGGCGCCGCTGCTGGACGCGCACCGGGTCGACGCGGTGATGTGCGTCAACGACATGCTCGCCCTGGGCGTGCTGCTGGCGACGCAGGAGCGGGGGCTGCGCGTGCCGCAGGACGTGGCCCTCGTCGGCTACGACGACGCGGACTTCGCGCCGGCCCTGAACCCGCCGCTGACCACGGTGCGGCAGCCGTCGTTCGCCATGGGTGTGGCGGCGGCGGAGCTGCTGCTGCGCGAGGGGGACCACGGCGGCGAGGACCGCGTGGAGTTCCAGCCGCAGCTCGTGGTGCGGGCGTCGACCGGGACGCCGGCGACGGCTCGGCCCTGACCGTCGCAGGCCGGTTCCGGAACCGCCGGTTTTGACATCGGCGCCCCCCTGGGTCAGTCTTGAACCGGTTCACAGATGAACCGGTTCAAAGGGTCGGCGCGCCGACCGGAGCGACGGAGGACGGCAACGTGGCCAGGACGCACGTGACGCGACGTGAGTACGACGAGTGGCTCAACGAGGCGGCCAGCCTGGCCCGCGCGCTGCGCTACCCGATCACCCCCGACATGGTGAACGACAGCGCGGGCATCGTGTTCGGCGAGGACCAGTACGCCGCGTTCGAGAACGGGCTGTGGTCGCGCGAGGCGTACGAGCTCATGGTGATCTTCGAGTCGCTGAACGAGCCGGCCGTCAACGGACTCCCCGCCGCGGGGGCGCCCTGGGCCGAGTACTCCGGGCTCTGCGACAAGCTGATGATCGTCCACCCGGGCAAGTTCTGCCCGCCGCACTTCCACCAGCGCAAGACCGAGAGCTACGAGGTCGTGCTGGGCGAGATGGACGTCTTCTACGCGCCCGAGCCCGTCGCCGTCGGTGACGACCCGGTGCTCGCGTTCCAGCCGATGGCGCCCGGCGGCCCCTGGCCCGAGGACGTGGCGCTGCCCGCCGGGCGCGAGGAGTCCTACGCGCAGCTCACCAGCTACGTCCGCCTGCGCGCCGGCGACCCGAAGTTCGTCATGCACCGCAAGCACCTGCACGCCTTCCGCTGCCCGGCCGACGCGGACACCCCGCTGGTCGTCCGCGAGGTCTCGACGTACAGCCACGAGCCCACGGAGCACGCGCACGACAAGGCGGTCCCGCTCGACTCGTGGGCCGGCCTGCACGACAACGCGTTCGTCGCCGAGGCCGCCAACACCGGACGGCTGACCACCGCCATCCGCTGACGCGGCCCGCAGCACCCCCGCACCACCTTCGTACCCCCACCCCTGTCAAAGGAGACACTCGTGCGACACCTGTCCCGGGCGCTCGGCCTCGCCGCCGCCTCCGCCCTGCTGATCTCGGCCTGCGCGAGCGGCGCCGACGAGCCCGCCGGCGACGGCACGTCCGCCGCGGGCGGCTCCGGCGCCGACGTGCAGTTCGAGGCGAAGGACCCGCTGACGATCGGGTACTCGGTGTACGACCTGCAGAACCCGTACTGGCAGTCCTACGCCGCGGGCGTCGAGGCCGGGGCCGAGGCCGCCGGGGTCGACGTCGTCGTGGTGGACCAGAAGTCCGACCAGCAGCAGCAGGTCTCCGGCAGCCTCGACCTGATCAACCAGGGCATCTCCGGGCTCATCGTCACGCCCGTGCAGCCGTCCGCGCTGCCGTCGACGATCGACGCCGCGCACGCCGCGAAGATCCCGGTCGTCATCGCCGACATCGGCACGGCCGGCGACTACGACGGCTACGTGCTGTCGAACAACTACAACGGCGGCGAGCAGGCCGCGCAGCACGTCATCGACGAGCTCGGCGACGTGCCCGGCCCGCACAAGGTCGGCGTCATCGAGCTGCACGCCGGCTCGGTCGTGGGCGAGGAGCGCGTCGCGGGCTTCGTCGACACGCTCAGCGAGGACGACAACTTCGAGATCGTCTCCAGCCTCGACGGCAACGACACGGTCGACGGCGGCTTCGCGGCGGCGCAGGACATGCTCTCGGCGAACCCCGACCTGTCCGTGATCTACGCGGCCAACGACGACTCGGCCATCGGTGCGCAGCGCGCGATGGAGACGGCCGGCAAGTCCGTCGCCGACGGCTTCATGCTCATCGGCTTCGACGGTGCCGACGGCGCGCTCGACCTCATCGAGCAGGGCCTCATGAGCGCGACCGTCGCGCAGGACCCGTACGGGCAGGGCGTCAAGGCGGTCGAGACCGTCCTCGCGCTGCTCGAGGGCGAGGACCCCGGCTACGACGACGCCGCCGAGAAGACGATCTTCTTCCCGGTCGAGGTCGTCACCGCCGACACCCTCGCCGACTTCCGCGCGGCGCGCGCCGAGCAGGACTGACCCCCGGCGGGGGCGGGGCCGTGCGCCCCGCCCCCGCCCCACACCCGAGGAGTCGTCGATGACGGCAGTGCTGCAGGTCGTGGACGTCGTCCAGGAGTACCCGGGGGTCCGGGCGCTCACGGGCGTGTCCCTCGAGCTCCGCGCCGGGCAGGTGCTCGGCCTCGTCGGAGAGAACGGTGCGGGCAAGAGCACGCTCATCCGCATCCTCGGCGGCATCGAGCCGCCGGCGGGCGGGCGCGTGCTCGTCCGCGGCGAGGAGCGCAGCTTCCGCAGCTCCGCGGACTCCCAGGCGGCCGGCATCAGCGTCGTCAGCCAGGAGTTCCGCCTGGTGCCGCAGCTGTCCGTCGCCGACAACGTCTTCCTCGGGCACGAGACCACGCGCGGCGGCGTCGTCGACGCGCGCCGGACCCGTGCCCGCACCGCCGAGCTGCTCGACGAGCTCGGCCTCGACCTCGACCCGGACCGCCCGGTCTCGTCCCTCACGGTCGGCGACCGGCAGATGGTCGAGATCGCCCGCGCGCTGTCCCGCGAGTTCGACGTCCTCATCACGGACGAGCCGACCGCGGCGCTGAACGGCGCGGAGATCACCCGGCTGCACGGGATCGTGCGGCGCATCGCCGCGCAGGGCAAGGCGGTCGTCTACGTCTCCCACCACCTCGACGAGATCTTCGAGATCTGCCAGGACGTGGCGGTGCTGCGCGACGGGTCGCTCGTCGCGCACGCGCCGACGGCCGAGCTCGACGAGGCGCGGCTGGTCGAGCACATGCTCGGCCGGGCGCCGCAGACGTTCGAGCGGGGCACCGCGGCCGAGCACGAGGGCCGGGAGCGGCTCGTCGTGCGCGGGCTGCGCGTGCCCGGGGTGGCCGAGCCGTTCGACCTGACCGTCCGCGCGGGCGAGATCGTCGGCCTGGCGGGTCTCGTCGGGTCGGGCCGCACCGAGCTGACGCGGGCGCTGTTCGGCGACCTGCCGTCGACCGCGGGGGAGATGCGCGTCGACGGGCGGGTCGTGCGGATGCGCTCGAGCCGCGAGGCCGTGCGCCACGGCGTGTTCATGCTCAGCGAGGACCGCAAGGGCGAGGGCATCCTGCCCCACCTCGACGTCACCGAGAACGCCATGGTGTCGCGCGACCGCAGCGGCCTGCCGCTGCTGCAGCGGCTCCTGCCGGTCCCGCGCGACGAGCGCAGCCAGTTCGAGCGGCTGCGCGAGCAGATGCGCATCCGGGTGCCGCACGGGCGCCAGCTCATCGGCAACCTGTCCGGCGGCAACCAGCAGAAGGTGCTGCTCGGGCGCGCGCTGCTGTCCGGCTGCGCGGTGCTGCTGCTCAACGAGCCCACCCGCGGCGTCGACATCGGCGCCAAGGTCGACATCTACCAGCTCGTCAAGGAGCTCGCGGAGGCCGGCGTCGCCGTCGTCGTCTCGAGCTCCGACGCCCCCGAGCTCGCCGCCATCGCGGACCGGTGCGCCGTGTACTTCGCCGGCCGCCAGGTCGCGGAGCTGCACGGGCGCGACGTCACCGAGGACAACATCGTCGGTGCGTCGGTGGGCCAGACCGTCCAGGAGACCAGCCATGTCTGAGACCGTCGCCCCGACGACGAGCGCCGCGGCCGACCTCGTCGCCGACGAGCGCGCCCGGTCGGCCGAGCGGGCCCGCCGTGCCGACGCGCGCCGGCGGGTGCTGCAGAACGCCGGGGTGCTCATCCCCTTCCTGCTCGTGCTCGTCGCCGGGCTCGCCGTCGTGCCGAACTTCGCGTCCGGCTCGAACGTGACGAACGTGCTCGTCAACGCGGCGATCCTCGCGATCGTCGGCTACGGCATGACGCTCGTCATCGCCGTGCGCGGGATCGACCTGTCGGTCGGCTCGGCGCAGGCGCTCGCCGCGTGCGTGGCCGCCGCGGCCGTCAACGCCGCCGGCCCGCTGGTCGGGGCCGTGGTCGGCGTCCTCGTGGGTGCGGTGCTCGGCCTGGTCAACGGCCTGCTCGTGACCCGGCTGCGGGTGCCCGGCTTCGTCGCGACGCTCAGCACGATGAGCGTGTTCCGCGGGCTCGTCCTGCTGTTCACCGGCGGCGCGCCGATCATGATCGCGTCCGGCGGGTTCAAGTCGGTCGCCACGGCCTCCGTGCTCGGCGTGCCCGTGCCGTTCCTCGCCGCGGTGCTCCTCGGCGCCGGCGCGTGGTTCCTGCTCGACCGGATGCGGTTCGGCAAGCACGTCGTCGCCGTCGGCGGTGCACCCGAGGCGGCCGTCGACACCGGCATCAGCGTGGACCGCGTCCTCCTGCTGGCCTACCTGACGTCGGGCGCCGCCGCGGGCGTCGGCGGCGTGCTGCTCGCCAGCCAGCTCGGCGTCGTCAACGGGTCGGTCGCGTCCGGCCTCGAGCTGCAGGCCATCGCGATCGTCGTCCTCGGCGGCACGAGCATGGCCGGCGGCCGGCCGCGGGTCGTCGGCACGTTCGTCGCCGCGCTGCTGCTGTCGATGATCAACTCCGGCCTCAACCTGCTCAACGTCCCGTCGTTCTACCAGTACGTCGCGCTCGGGGGCCTGCTGGTCTTCGCGCTGAGCATCGACGGCGCGCAGCGGGCTGCCGTGCGCCGGATGCTCGAAGGGAGGCTCTCGTGACCACGACCGACACCGCGACCGGCACCACCGCGGCGGGCCGACCCGGCCGCGGCGCGTCCGGCGGGGAGGGCACGGGTGCGTCCCTCGGCGCGACCGTGCGCCGGCTCCTCGCGCAGCACTACCTCGTCGTCGTGCTCGCCGTGCTGTGCGTCGGCGTCGGCGCCGCCCGGCCGTCGTTCTGGGGGCCCGGCAACCTCTCGAACGTCCTGTTCCAGGCGTCGTTCGTCGGGCTCGCGGCCTGCGGCATGACGCTCCTGATCGCCACGGGCCTGCTCGACCTGTCCGTCGGCGGCGTCATCGCGGTCGCGTCCATCGCGGTGGCGACCGTGCTGCCGCACACCACGATCGGCGCCGCGATCGGGCTCGCGCTGGTCGTCGGCGCCGTCCTCGGCCTCGTCAACGGGCTGCTCGTGACGTACGCGCGGATCGCGCCGTTCATCGCCACCCTCGGCACGCTGTACCTGTTCCTGGGCTTCGCGTTCATCTGGACGTCCGGGTCCGTCGTGCCGATCTCGTCCAGCAACTACCGCGCCGCCACCACGGGCACGCTCGGCTGGCTGCCCGTGCCGTTCCTGGTGTTCGTGCTGCTCGCGCTCGTCACCTACCTGGTGCTGCAGCGGACGTACTTCGGGCGCACGCTGCGCGCCGTGGGCTCGAACGAGCGGGCCGCCGAGCTCGCCGGCCTGCCCGTGCACCGCGTGAAGGTCGGCGTGTTCGTCGTCGCCGGCGTGTGCTTCGCGCTCGCCGGGGTCTTCATGGCCGGCCGGCTCTCGTCCGCCGAGGGCAACATGGCGATGGGCTTCGAGATGAACGTCATCGCGGCCGTCGTCGTCGGCGGCACCGCGCTGCGGGGCGGGCGCGGCACCGCGTTCGGCACCGTGGTCGGCTCCGTGCTGTTCGCGGTCCTGGCGAACGCCCTCAACCTGCTGGCCGTCGCGTCCTACTGGCAGTACGTGCTCACCGGCGCCGTGCTCGTCGCGGCGATCGCGCTCGGCGCGCGCCGCTCGGCGGCCGCCGAGGTGCGGGGGCCGGGTGAGCGCGTCCGCCGTCGCCACCGACGGGGCCGCCGAGCGCCGCCTCGTCGGGGCGCCCGAGCAGCTCGTGTCGGTCGAGCGCCTGGTCCGCGACGACGGACCGGGCCGTGGGGCGCCCGTCCTGGTGGTGCGCAACCCGCGCGGCCTGTCGTTCGAGGTGCTGCTCGACCGCGCCCTCGACCTGGGCTGGGCCGACGCACCGGGTCTGCCGGTCGCGTGGCGCTCGGCGCGTGGGCCGGTCGCCTCGGCGCGGTACGAGCCGCACGGCGCGGGCTGGACCCGCACGTTCGGGGGCGGGCTGCTCACCACCTGCGGGCTCGCGTCGACGGGCATGCCCTCGGACGTCGGGGGTGTGCACCACGGGCTGCACGGCCGCGTCGGGCACATCCCCGCCGAGCACGTGCGCTGGGGGCCGACGACGGTGGACGGCGTCCCCGCGGTCGAGGTGCTCGGCGAGGTCGTCGAGGCCGACCTCGGCGCCCCGCCGCTGCGCCTGCGCCGGCGCCTGGTGGCCCGCACGGACCGCCCCGAGATCACGGTCGAGGACGTCGTGACGAACGAGGGGTACGCGCCGGCCGGGCACATGTTCCGCCACCACCTGAACCTCGGCTACCCGCTCGTGCGGCCCGGCACGGTGGTCACGGCGACCGCGCAGCCGTTCGGCGAGCGCGGCGGGGCCGAGCCGGTCGCCCTGCCGTGGACGCTGGACCTCGCCCCGACGGGCACGCGCCCGAGACGGTCCTGTACTGCCGCCCGCAGCCGGGCCCGACCGCCGTCGTCACCGTGACCGCACCCGACGGTCCGTCGGTCGAGGTCGAGCAGGACACCGACGGGTGGCCGCTGCTGGTGCTGTGGCGGGACCCGCGGCCCGGGGTCAACGTCCTCGGTGTCGAGCCGTCGACGTCCCGGGACGGCGGCCGCGCCGAGGCCGAGCGCGACGGCGAGCTGCGGGTGCTCGCGCCGGGCGAGCAGGTGCGCTACCGGACGCGGGTGCGCGTGCGCCCCTGACGGGTGCCCGTGACCGGTGCCCTGACCGGTGCCCTGACCGGTGCCCTGACCGGTGCCCTGACCGGTGCCCTGCGTCGGCGGCGTGTGGTGGGCTGGACCCGTGGGACGGACGAGCGGGCAGGGCATGGGCAGCGCGCTGCCGGTCCGGCGGGTCGAGGCCGGGTCGACGGACCTCGCTGCCGCCCGGGACCTCGTGCCGGGCGAGGACGCCGGCCGCGGCACGGAGCCCGACGAGCTCGCGCCGGGTCCGCACGACGACTGGTACCGCCGCGTGCCCGCCGTCGAGCAGGTCCTGACCGACGGCTGGGACCTGTCGCCGGCGACCGTGCTGGTCGGCGAGAACGGTGCCGGCAAGTCCACGCTGGTCGAGGCGGTCGCCGCCGCGTACGGCATGGGGGCCGAGGGTGGCTCCCGCGGCTCGCGCCACAGCACCCGCCGCACCGAGTCCGGGCTCGCGCGCGAGCTGCGGCTGCTGCGGGGCGTCGGCGCCGGCCGGCGCGGGTTCTTCCTGCGCGCCGAGACGATGCACTCCTTCTACACGTACCTCGAGGAGAACCCGGCGTCGCACGGGCGGGAGCCGCAGTTCCACGCGATGTCGCACGGGGAGTCGTTCCTCGCCCTGATCGGCGACCGCATGATGTACCCCGGCCTGTACGTCCTGGACGAGCCCGAGTCGGCCCTGTCGTTCACCGGCTGCCTCGCGCTGCTGCAGCACCTGCACGACCTCGTCCGCACCGGTTCCCAGGTGCTGCTGTCCACGCACTCGCCGTTGCTCGCGGCCCTGCCCGGCGCCGTGATCTGGGAGGTCGGGGAGTGGGGCCTGCGCCGCAGCGAGTGGGCGGACCTGGACCTCGTGCAGCGCTGGCGCGGCTTCCTCGACGACCCCCGCCGGTACCTGCGTCACGTGCTGGACGACTGACCGGCCCGACCCGGACGAACCGGGCGCGAGTGGGTAGCGTGGGGACGCATGGACCAGACCTCCCCTCCCGCCGGCGCCCAGCCGTACGTGCACCCGGAGCCGTGGGCCACCGAGCAGTGGCGCGCCCCGCTCGTCGGCGCCGCGATCGCCGTGCTGACGCTCCCCGCCGCCGCCAGCGTGCTCGTCGGGCTGCTCGTGCTCGCCGTCCAGGGGCGTGCCACGTGGCTGCTGGTCGCCCTGTCGGCCCTGGTGACCGCCGCGATCGGCGCCTACGCCGCCCTGATCGCGTTCCGTGGCCGCGACCGGCGTCCTGTCCGCCTGCTCGCCGCGATCGCCGCGGCGTGGGGCGTCGTCACGATCGTCGCGGGCGTCGTCGTGGGGCTCGAGCTCGAGGGCTCCGAGCGGGTCGCCCTCGCCGTCATGCTGGTGGTCGGCGGCGCGTGGACCGCGCTGTTCGGCCTGCTCCTCGGCGTCGCGTGGTGGCTGCTGCCGCCGGGCGCGTCCGACGCGCGTCCGACGGGACGCGACGACGAGCCGGACGGCGAGGCCGCCCCGCCCGCCGGGTCGACGCGCGACCGGTCGACCGGCACGGCGACCACCGCGACGGCCGGCACCGCGTCCACCGCGACCGCCGGCGCCGCGACGGGTCGCGCCCCCGGCGTCACCTCCCCGGGGCCCGCGACGACGGACGCCGCGACCGACCCGCACGCCGGTGGTGCGCGCGCCGCGGCGGACGACCCGGCGCTCGCGGAGTGGCCCGAGTGGGGCGCCGGCAGGTCCGGCCCCGCCGGTGGGGACGCCGGGACCGGACCCGCGCCGGCGGACGTCGCGCCCGCGCCCGTCGCGGAGGCCGCCCCCGCCCCTGCCGCGGCGCCCGCCCCCGCCGCACCCGCCCCCGCCGCACCCGCCCCCGCCGCACCGGCCCCCGCCACGCCGGCCCCCGCCGCGGCGGAGCCCGCGCCGGTGCGGCCCTCGGGACGCACCGCGTCGTCGGCGACGCCGCCGCCCTCCGCCGCGGACGACACGATGGTCGTCGACGGCCCGCTCCTCGAGGACGACGACCTCGACGCGCCCGAGCCCTCCACACCGGCGCCGCCCCGCCGCAGCGTGTCCTCCGCGCCGGTGCGCGGGCGCCGTGGGACCGCGCCGACGGGGCGCTCCTCGGGGCGTGCCCCGAGGCCGGGCCGCCGACGCAGCGCCTGCCCCACGTGGACCGCTGACGTCGGAGCGCGTGCGCCCGGGGCGGGTGGGCGGTCGGCCACCCGCCCCGTCTGCGTTAGGCTTGGTGTCAGACCCCTCGTACGGCGTCATCCCGCTGAACCCCCCAGGGCCGGAAGGCAGCAAGGGCAGGCGGGCTCTGGCGGGTGTGCGGGGGGTCCTCGCATGTCCGGGCACGGGTGCGGGCACGGGTGCGAGAACCGCGTCCGGAGCCCGTCCGTGCGGGGTCGTCCCCGCGCCGGTGGTCGGTCGCGCCGGTGTCGTCCCCCCGTCCACCCCGGGGTCCGTCCCCGGTGGGACGTGCCGGGCGCCGGGCCGAGACCTCGGACCCACGACGACGGCCGGGTCCGCCGCGCAGGATCGTCGTATGGCCGCTGCGACTCCTCCGCCCGTCACCCCGCCCGCCGCGACGTCCGTCCCCGTGCCGGGCGCGCCGCCCGCCCCGCTGGCCGGTGCCGCGGCCACGTCCGCGGGTCCGGCGACGTCCGCGTGGTCGTCCGACGTCCCGCGCCTGGCCGCGCGGGGCTCATCAAGCGGTTCGGCGGGACGACCGCGCTCGCGGGCGTCGACGTCGCGATCCCCGACGGCGCGTCGCTGGCGGTGATGGGCCCGTCCGGGTCGGGCAAGTCCACGCTGCTGCACTGCCTCGCGGGCATCCACACGCCCGACGCCGGCGTCGTCGCCCTGCGCGGGCGCGAGATCCAGGGCCTGTCGGAGAAGGAGCGCTCCCTGCTGCGCCGCAGCCAGTACGGGTTCGTGTTCCAGTTCGGGCAGCTGCTGTCGGAGCTGTCCGCGCTCGAGAACGTCGCGCTGCCGGCGATGCTCACGGGTGCGTCCCGCGTCGAGGCCGAGACCGCCGCGCAGCAGTGGCTCGCGGCCCTGGGGCTGGCGGGCACGGAGGGCCGCCGGCCGGGCGAGCTGTCCGGCGGGCAGGCGCAGCGCGTGGCGGTCGCCCGCGCGCTCATCACCCGCCCCGACGTCGTGTTCGCGGACGAGCCCACCGGCTCGCTCGACCAGAGCACGGGCCACGACGTCATGCGCGTGCTGGTCGAGACGACACGTGCGGTCGGTGCGTCGCTGGTCGTCGTGACGCACGACGCGCAGGTCGCCGCGTGGTGCGACGCGCGCATCGACATGCTGGACGGGCGGGTCGTGCCGGCCGGGACCACGACCGGCGCCGGCGTCGGCCCCCGCGAGGGCGAGCTCGAGGCGATCCGGGCGGCGGTGGCCCGGTGAACCCGGTGCTCGCGCTCGCGCCGCGCCTGCAGCGCGCCGGCGGCCACGACGGGCGCACGACGACGCTGCTCGCGGTCACCGCGTTCGGGGTCGCGACCGCGCTGGCGCTGAGCGTCCTCGGTGGGCTGATCGGCTTCGTCGAGCGCGCGGCCCACCCGGCCGACGCCTACCAGCGCGAGTACGGCTCGTTCTACGTCACGCTCGCGGTGACGGCCGCGATCCTCCTGCTCGTGCCGGTCGTCACGCTCGCCGGCGCGGCCGCACGGCTCGGCGTCTCGCGCCGCGACGCGCGCCTGGCGAGCCTGCGCCTGCTCGGCGCGACGCCGCGCGAGGTCGTCGGCCTCACCGTCGTCGAGACCGCCCTGCAGGGGCTGGCCGGCGCGGTGGCGGGGTCGGCGCTGTACGGCGTGCTGCTGCTCGTGTGGTCGCGCATCCCGTTCCAGGGGCAGGCGTTCACGGTGGGCGACCTGTGGGTCGGCGTGCCGGCGCTGCTGCTCACGTGGCTGGCGGTGCCGCTCGTCGCCGCCCTGAGCGGCATGGTGTCGCTGCGCCGGGTCGTCGTCTCGCCGCTCGGCGTGGCGCAGCGGGTGCAGCGCCCGGGCATGAAGGTCGTCCGGCTGCTGGTCGCGCTCGTCGGGCTCGGGGTGTTCATGACGCTGTCCGCGCTGGGCGGCGCGCTGGGGGCCGCGCTCGTCGCGTTCCTGCTGGGTGGGCTGCTCGTGGCGTTCGCGACGATGAACGCGGTGGGGCCGTGGCTCGTCGGGCGGATCGGTCGCATCCAGCTCAAGCGGGCGCGGACGCCGGCCCAGCTGCTCGCCGCGCGGCGCCTGCTCGACGACCCGCGTGCGGTGTGGCGGGTCGTCGGGGCCTCGGCCTGGCGTCGTTCGTCGCCGGGTGCCTCGCGGTCGTGCCGGTCATCACCGCGGGGGCGGGCGACGACCCGGAGATCGTCATGCAGATGCGCGACGTCCTCACGGGCGCGCTGCTGACGCTCGGCATCGCGTTCCTGCTCGCGGCCGCGTCCGCCGGCATCGCGCAGGCCGCGCAGGTCCTCGACCGCCGGCGCGAGTACGCGCTGGCCACGCTCGCGGGCGTGCCGGCCGAGCTCTTCGACCAGGTGCGGCGGCGCGAGGTCCTGGTGCCCGTGGTGTACGTCTCGGCGGGGTCGGCGCTCGCCGCGCTCGTCATGTTCTTCCCGCTGTTCGGCTACGCCGCGGTCACCGCGCCGCAGGGGCTGCTGCTCCTGCTGGGCAGCCTGACCGTGGGCTCGGCGCTCGTGCTGGGCGCGACCGAGTCGGCGCGGCCGCTGCTGCGACGCGTGCTGGCCGACACGGTGGTGCGCGCCGACTGATCCGCCGTGCCGGGCGCGGAGGGCGTCCGGAGCGGGGCCGCGGGCGCAGGGCGCCCGCCGGCCGACGCGGTGCCGCGGGCGCGGAGGGGCGCCCGCGGCACCGGCACGGACGGGTGCGGGTGCGGACGGGGTGCCGGCGTCGGACGCGGACGCGCCCGACCCCAGGGCGCGAGCGGCGTGCCCGCGCCGCCGTCCGCCGTCCGCTGCGCCGGGTCGCCGTCCGGACCCGTCCCGGTGGGTGGGACGGGCCTGTGGTGACCCCGTGATCGCGCGCGTGAAGCCCGTCCCGGGGCCGCGGATCACGGGGTCGACGGGCCGCTCGTCCCGCTGTGTGGACACGACCCGTCGCCGCGTCCCCCGGCGTCCTGAGGCGGCCGGGGGCCGTCACGGTCGTCCCGGACGCAGCCGCCCACGGGCGTGACGTCGGCGCTTGTCGCCGTGTGGGTGGCGGCACGTAGGGTCAGCGCGTGACGACAGCCCTGTACCGGCGCTACCGGCCCGAGTCCTTCGCCGAGGTCATCGGGCAGGACCACGTCACCGCACCGCTGCGGCAGGCGCTGCGCTCCGGGCAGACCAACCACGCCTACCTGTTCTCGGGCCCGCGCGGGTGCGGCAAGACGACGAGCGCGCGCATCCTCGCCCGCTGCCTCAACTGCGCGCAGGGCCCGACGGACACGCCGTGCGGCGTGTGCGAGTCGTGCGTCGAGCTGGCCCGCGGGGGCCCCGGCAGCCTCGACGTGGTCGAGATCGACGCGGCCAGCCACGGCGGCGTCGACGACGCCCGCGAGCTGCGCGAGCGCGCGACGTTCGCCCCCGCGCGCGACCGGTACAAGATCTTCATCCTCGACGAGGCGCACATGGTCTCGCCGCAGGGGTTCAACGCGCTGCTGAAGATCGTCGAGGAGCCGCCGCCGCACGTGAAGTTCGTGTTCGCGACGACGGAGCCGGACAAGGTCATCGGCACCATCCGCTCCCGCACGCACCACTACCCGTTCCGGCTCATCCCGCCGGACGTGCTGGTGCCGTACCTCGAGCAGCTGTGCGCGAGCGAGGGCATCCGCGTCGGCGCGGGCGTGCTGCCGCTCGTGGTGCGGGCCGGGGGCGGGTCCGCGCGCGACACGCTCTCGGTGCTCGACCAGCTCATCGCCGGTGCGGGGGACGAGGGCCTGGAGTACGAGGGCGCGGTGGCGCTGCTCGGCTACACGCACTCGTCGCTGCTGGACGACCTCGTCGAGGCGGTCGCGGCCCGCGACGGCGCGTCGGCCTTCCGGGTGGTCGAGCGCGTCATCGCCACCGGCCACGAGCCGCGTCGGTTCGTCGAGGACCTGCTCGAGCGGCTGCGCGACCTCATCGTCATCGCCGCCTCCGGTGAGGCCGCGTCCGCGGTGCTGCGCGACCTGCCGCCCGACCAGATGGAGCGCATGCGGGCCCAGGCGGCGCACCTGGGGATGTCCGAGCTCTCGCGGTCCGCCGACCTCGCGAACAGCGCACTCACCGAAATGGTCGGGGCCACGTCGCCGCGCCTGCACCTCGAGCTGCTCATGGCGCGCCTGCTGCTGCCCGCGACCGACGACTCGCGCGCCGGGCTGGGTGCGCGGATCGACCGGCTGGAGCGCGGGCTCGTGCCGCCGGGA
Source organism: Cellulomonas sp. JZ18 (assembly GCF_009720485.1). Lineage (NCBI taxonomy): Bacteria > Bacillati > Actinomycetota > Actinomycetes > Micrococcales > Cellulomonadaceae > Cellulomonas > Cellulomonas sp. JZ18. The sequence continues at coordinate 401,887 of NZ_CP045245.1, forward strand.
GCGGTCGCGCCGGCAGCGGCTGCTTCGGCTGCTCCTGCGCCGGCAGCCGTCGCGCCGGTGTCTGGTGCGGCGGTGCCTGGTGCGACGCGGCAGGCTGCGGCGGTGCCGGGTGCGTCGGTGCCGGGTGCGTCGGCGTCCGGTTCGGGGGCGGGGCGCACGGGTGCCGCGACGACGTCCTCGGGTGCGCCCGCGAGCGCGATGGCGGAGGGTACGGCGCGTGCGGCGGCGGAGCAGGCATCGGCGGTCCGCCCGTCGTCGCCGGCCGGTCACGCCGAGGTGGCCGCCGCCGACGTCCCTGCCGACGGCCGACGCGACGCCGCCACGCACGCCGCGGACGCGCCCGCGCGCGGCACCGACGCCGCTCGCGCCGACGGCGCCGCCGGTGACGAGACCGCGATCGTGCAGCGTGCGACCCCCGGACCGGTGCAGGAGCACGGGGTCGCGCGTCCGACCGGGGACGGCCAGGAGCATGTGGCGCAGAAGCCACCGAACGGCGCCGGTGCGCCGGTGCGTTCGTCCGAGGGTGCCGCGTCCGCACCGGCCGGGAGGGCGACCGAGGCGTCCGCCGTGCCCGCCTCGGGGCCGGCGTCCGCCGCCCCTGCCCCTGCCCCTGCGGCTGCCGGGTCCCCTGCGCCTGCCGGGTCCCCTGCCGCTGCCGCGTCCGCTGCTCCTGCTCCTGCTCCTGCCGCCGACGCGCCCGCACCCGGTGCGACCGCCGTCGCGGCGGACACCGAGATGCTGCGCCGGCGCTGGCCCGACGTCCTGACGACGCTGCGCCGCCTGCGCCTGCCCTCGTGGGCCCTGGTCAACCAGCACGCGCAGGTGCTGGAGCTGGACGCGACGACGCTGCGCCTGGGCTTCCTGCAGCCGGGGCTGGTGACCACGTTCCGCAACAGCGGGCACGGCGAGGTCGTCGGGCGCGCCCTGCACGAGACGCTCGGCGTGGGCGTGCGGGTCGAGGCCGTGCTGCACGAGCCCGGCGCCGCGCCCGCGCAGCCGGCGGCGACGGCGTCGCCGGCGGTGCCCGAGGTGCCGGCGGTCATCTCGCGCGAGCGCGCGGCGGCCTCCTGGGACCTGCCCGCCACCTCACCCGCTACCCCGCCCGCCACGCCGCCCGCCTCGCCGGGCGGCCCGTCGGGGCCCACCCGCCCGGCCCCGCCGGAGAGGGGCACGGCGAGGCCGGGCCGCGACCGGCGAGCGGCCAGGCGGCCGGTGACGCACCGCAGCGACCGGCACCCGTACCGGCGACCAGCCCCCGTCCGGCAGGGCCGGCCGCGCCCTCCGGCGCGGCCGGTGCGGGGCCGACCGGCACCGACGCGCCCGCCCCGGTGGCCGGGCCGGACGACGACATCCCGCCCGGCGAGGAGCCGGAGGACCCCTGGGCGACGCCGCCGGACGACGGCCGCACGCGCTCCGCGGGACGCGCCCCGGGTCGTCCCTCTGCCGAGGCACAGGCGCCCCCCGCGGCCCACGCCCGCCCGGCAACGCCGGCCGCACCGGCCGCTCCTGCCGCACCGGCCGCTCCCGGCGCGCCGGGCGGTGCCCCGGCGTCGGCACGCGAGCGCGGCATGGCCGCCGCCCGCGCGGCCCAGAGCCAGGTCCGCGCGGCGGAGCCCGACGAGCCGAGCCCCGACGACCCGACCATCGCGTCCTCCGGGCTCGTCGGTGCGCCCCTCGTCATGCAGGTGCTGGGCGGGCGGGTCATCGACGAGCAGGTCGAGGGCGAGGGCCTGTGACGTGGTCCGGCGGCCGGCCCCGGCGAGGGCCGGCCGCCGGACGCCCAGCGCGTCGTCACACCCACTGCACGAGCTGCCACACGATCCCGTTGGGGTCGACGAACTGGCAGTACCGCTCGCCCCAGGGCTCGGTCTCGGGCGGCGTGACCACCTGCGCACCCGCGTCCCGGATGCGTGCGAACTCGGCGTCGAGGTCCTCGACGACGAGCGCCAGCAGCAGGCCCTGCCCCGCGGGGCCGGCGTGCGAGGCGGGGCGGAACGAGGCCAGCCCGGTCCGCAGCAGCGCGATGTGCGCGTGCGCGTCGGGGTGCTCGATCGCGACGAACCCGTCGGCGGACGTGCCACGCACGAAGCCGAGGTGCTCGGTGGCGAAGCGGGCGGACGCCTCCACGTCCGCGACGTTGAGGGACACGGCCATGGCGGTGCTGTGCACGGGACCTCCCGAGGTCGTAGAACTACGTACGCTGTACAACGTTTCTGGTGCACGGATGTTCCCCACGCCGGGGGTGAGATGGCCCGGGAGCTGATCGACCTGCTCTGGCGGGACCACCCCGACGCCCCGCAGGGCGGTTCGCGGGGCCCGCGCGCGCGGGTCACGACCACCGAGGCGGTCGCGGCCGCCGTCGCGCTCGCGGACGCCGAGGGGCTCGCCGCGGTGACGGTGCGCCGCCTCGCGGCGGACCTCGGGGTCTCCGCGATGGCGCTCTACACCCACGTCGGCAGCCGCGACGACCTGCTCGTCCTCATGGCCGACGCCGTCCACGCCGGCGCGGCCCGCCCGCCGCACACCGACGACGACTGGCGCGCCCGCGTCCGGGCCGTCGCCGACGCGAACCTCGCGCTGCTCACCGACCACGCCTGGCTGCTCGACGTGACCGACCAGCGCACCGCGCTCGGACCCGGCACCATCGCGAAGTACGACCACGAGCTGCACGCGCTCGACCCGCTCGCCCTGACCGACGTCGACCGGGACGCCGCCCTGACGTTCGTCCTCGACTTCGTCCGCGGCGCCGCGCGCGCCCGCAGGCCCGACCCGCACGGCGCCGCCATGGCCGCGGACTGGGACACGTGGGGGCCGCGCCTGGCGGGGTACCTGGGCGACGCGCACCCGCTGGCGCAGCGCGTCGGGGCGGCCGCCGGCGCGGAGCAGGGCGCCGCGTACAGCGCGGACCACGCCTGGCAGTTCGGGCTCGAGCGCGTCCTCGACGCGCTCGCGTCCCTCGCACCCGGTCGCTGACGCCGGACCGAGGACGCGGACGGCCGCCTCCGGGGCCCTGCCCCGCGGGTGCGCGACGGCGTGGTCGAGCACGTCGTCGACCCGTCCTCCCGGCGACCACGCGCGCCGATGACGTCCTCGACCGGCTCCGGCCCCGCCGACCGACGGCGGCCCGCCGAGCGCCTAGGCTGGCGGTGTGTACGAGGGCGCGATCCAGGACCTGGTCGACGAGCTCGGGCGGCTGCCCGGCGTCGGTCCCAAGAGCGCCCAGCGCATCGCGTTCCACATCCTCGCCGCGGACCCGGCGGACGTGCGCCGCCTCGCCGACGCGCTGACCGAGGTCAAGGCGCGCGTGCAGTTCTGCGAGGTCTGCGGCAACGTCGCGCAGGAGCCGCAGTGCCGCATCTGCCGCGACCCGCGCCGGTCGCCCGCGGTGATCTGCGTGGTCGAGGAGCCCAAGGACGTCGTCGCGATCGAGCGCACGCGCGAGTTCCGCGGGCGGTACCACGTGCTCGGCGGCGCCATCAACCCGATCGCGGGCGTCGGCCCGGACGACCTGCGGATCGCCCAGCTCATGGCGCGCCTCGCGGACGGCACCGTCACCGAGGTCATCCTCGCCACCGACCCGAACGTCGAGGGCGAGGCCACCGCCACGTACCTGGCACGGCTGCTCGTGCCGATGGGACTGACGGTGAGCCGCCTGGCGTCGGGCCTGCCCGTCGGCGGCGACCTGGAGTACGCGGACGAGGTGACGCTCGGCCGCGCGTTCGAGGGCCGGCGGCGGCTCAGCGCGTGACGACGGCGCCGCGGAAGGCGCGGCGCGGACCCGAGGGGGACGAGATGAGCGACGACGTCCGGGCGGCGGCGGCACCCGCCGACGACGAGCGGCCCCTGGCGGCCGCGGACCTGCGCGAGATCGGGGACGCGGTCGCGACGGAGGCGCGCAGCTTCCTGGCGACGGTGACGGAGGTCGCGGCCGGCTCGGCGCCCGAGGCGTCGATGCCGCTGCTGCTGCTCGCGGTCTCCGACCTGCTCGCCGCGGGGGCGCGGCTCGGCGCGACCACCGACGTCGTGCCGCCGTCCCGGTTCGAGCCCGACGTGGGCCCCGACGCGGACCTCGAGCCGCTGCGCGCGAACCTGGCGAACCTGTTCGACGGCATCGACGACTACGTCGAGGTCGTCGACCCGATCCTCGGCCCCGAGATCGAGGAGTCGACGATCTCGGGCGACCTCGTCGCGATCGTCGGGGCCCTCACGCAGGGCCTCGCGCACCACGACCGCGGGCACGTGCTCGAGGCGCTGTGGTGGTGGCAGTTCAGCTACCTGTCCGACTGGGGCGAGCGTGCGGCGAGCACGCTGCGCGCGCTGCAGACGATCCTCGCCCACGTCCGGCTGGACGTGGACGACGACGTCGCCGCCGAGGCGGAGTACGACGCCCTGCAGCCCTGACTGCCGGCTCAGGCGACGCGCGTGCCGCGCGGCAGCGTGCGCTGCGGGATGCGCAGGCGCCGGACGGCGACGACGAACCCCACGACGCCGAGCATCAGGTTCACGGCGAGGCCGTACGGCCACACGGCGCCGGCGCGCTCCCGCTCGGGCCCGAACGCGCCGGGCGACGCGTCCTCGGTCCAGCACTCCTGCAGCACGTCGGCCGGCCCGCCGCGCAGGAACCGGACGTCCTCGCTGACCGTCCCCAGCGGGTCCAGCCGCCCGGCGCCGGCGGCCTGCTCCGCGCCGCCGGGCGACGTGCCGGCGGCGTCCGCGACGACGACGAACGGGTTGAGCGCGAGCAGCCACCACGTCCGCTCGGTGTGGGTCACGGCGCGCTCGGCGGTGTAGGTCGTGCACTGCGCGCTCGTGGGGTGCCCGTCCGCGAGGTCGTCCACGTCGAGCTGCCCCCACTGGTCGGGGTCGAACCCGCGCACCGTCACCTCCTCGGTCGTCGTGACGGCCGGCAGCGCGATGCCGAAGAACACCGGGGTGAACACCGCGAGGCCGGCGACCGTGAGGAACGTGAGGACGGTCGACCCCGCGGGGCGCGCGGCGACGGTCGACCAGCCGAGGCCGACGCCGCACACCGCCACGAGCAGCAGCGCGACGACCAGCAGCACCCGGGGGAGCGCGGCGACCGGCACGTCGCCCAGCGCCAGCGCGACGAGCAGGAACGGCACGCTCGCGACGAGGAACGCGAGCGCCGCGGACCACGCCGCGAGCAGCTTGCCGAGCGCGATCTCCGCCGGCGAGAGCAGCGTGACCTGCAGCGTGGCGAGCGTGCCGGCGGCGCGGTCCCCGTTGACGGCCGTCGACGTCAGCGTCGGCGTCACCAGCAGCCCGAGCCCCAGCACCAGCACGGTCACGATCGAGAACAGCAGCGGGCCGCGCGAGACGGGGTCGGTCCCGGTGCGGTTGACGGTCGCGAGCGCACCCGACGACAGCAGCGTGATCGCCCCCACGACGACGACCCACACGAGGAGCGCCGTCTTCCACCGCGACGAGCGCACGCGCTGACGCAGCTCGAGCGCCGCCACGGTCCGCACGCCGTACCACGTCAGCGACCACGTGCCGCCGCCCGTGCCGCCCCGTCCGGCCGTCCTCACGTCCTGCACCTGCGTGCTCACGCCGGTCACCGCCGTTCCTCGTCGAGGGCCAGGTAGGCCTGCTCCAGCGCGCCGCCCGCGGGCGCGACCTGCACCAGCGGCACGCCCGCGGCGACGGCGTCGCGCACGAGCGCCGCGGCGCCCGGGTCGCCGTCGACCTCGAGCAGCACGCCGCCGTCGTCGTCGGGCCGCCACGTGACGCGCGCGCCGTCGAGCCACGCGACGAGCGCCGCCCGGTCGAGCGCCCGCACGCGCCACGTGCGGCGGGCGGACGTCACGTCGTCGGCCAGGCGCCCGGCGACCGTGCGGCCACGGGAGAGGAACACGGCGTCGTCCGCCATCTCCTCGAGCTCGGACAGCACGTGGCTGGACACGAGGACGGTGCGGCCCTCGTCCGCGAGGCGGCGCAGCAGCACGCGCAGGTCGACGCGCGAGCGCGGGTCGAGGCCGCTGGCCGGCTCGTCGAGCAGCAGCACCTGCGGGTCGTGCACGAGCGCGCGCGCCAGGCCGAGCCGCTGCTTCTGCCCGCGCGAGAGGACGGCGGCGGGCCGGTCGGCGTACTCGGTGAGGTGCACGGTGGCGAGCAGCTCCTCGACGCGCAGCGCGATCGTGCCGCGCTCCACCCGGTACGCGTCGGCGAACGTCGTGAGCACCTCGCGCGCCGTCAGGGAGTCCCAGGTGCCGAACGCGTCGGGCATCCACCCCGTGCGCGCCCGCGCCGCGCGCGACTGCGTCACCGGGTCGGCACCGGCGACCCGGACCTCGCCCGCGTCGGGCACGAGCAGCCCGGCGAGCACGAGCAGGAGCGTCGTCTTGCCGGACCCGTTGGGCCCGACGAGCGCGGTCACCGCGCCTGCGCGGGCGACGAGGTCGACGCCGTCGAGGGCCTGCACCGGGCCGAAGGCGCGGCGCAGGCCGCGGACCTCGATGCCGGGCGGCGGCGCGGACGGTCCGGCGGGACGGTCGGGGACGAGCAGGTCGTCGGGCATGCAGCGAACCTAGGTTCGGACCACCGGGCGGCGGGTCCTCCTGCGGGTGGACGTGCCGACGCCCCGGTGCCGACCGTGGTCGCACCGGGCGTCCGCCGGCCGACGTCGCCGACCGTGGGACGTCAGCAGCCCGTGCGCTGCGTCCCGGTGACGACGTCGTCGAACCACAGCGTGTCGGCGCCGTCGCCGTAGCTCTCCCAGCCGAGCCGCAGGTCGGTCAGCCGGGGCGCCCACTGCCTGGCGTACCACTGCCGGTCGACGTCGTGGGTGGGGACGCCGTCGGCGACGAGCCCGGGCACCTCGGCGCCGTCGAGCCAGGTCGTCAGGCGCCCGGAGGCGGAGTCGACGAGCGCCTCGACGCAGTGCCACTGCTGGGTGGGCAGCGGCCGGGACAGGGCGACGCCCGCCGGGCTCTGCTCGGGCAGGGTCGCGTCGTCGGACGAGCGGTTCCACTGCAGCGCGCCGTTCTGGCCGCCCATGCGCAGGTCCTTGCCGCCGTCGTTCGCGTCGCGCATCGCCAGGAACGTCACGTGCGACGCGGGCAGGGCGGTCGTGTGCCGCACCCAGAAGCGCAGGTAGGTCGTGGGCGAGGGGGTGGCGCCCGCGGGCTGGGCCCCGCCCTGCGCCTGGACGAACACGTGGTTGCAGTAGCCGACGGCGCCGTCGACCCGCAGCGAGCGGCTGCCGGTGCGCGCGACGGAGGAGTCGATGCTCGCCCGGCCCGTGCCGGAGCAGTCCGGGTGGACGACGGTCCACGGGGCCGACGGGGTGCTGGACGTCTGCGTCTCGAAGCCGTCGCAGAAGGAGCCCGTGCAGGTCCCGGGGTCGCGGCTGGGCGTCGGCTGCGGGGTCGGCGTGGGCGGCGTGGTCATCGTCGGCGTCGGCTCCGGCGGCAGCGTGGGCGCGGTGGGGGTCGGGGTGGGGGTGGGAGTGGGGGTGCTCGTCGGCGTGGGCGTCGGGTTCCACGTCCGGGTGGGCGTCGGCGTCGGCGTCGTCGGCGGGCCGCCCCAGCCCTCGGGCGCGATCGGGTAGCCGGTGCACAGCTCACCGTTGAGCCGCACGTTCATCGGCTCCCGCGGCGTGCTCGTCGCCGTGCCCTGGAAGCCGAACTCGAGGGCGCCGCCCGCGGGCACCGACGCGTTCCAGGCGAGGTACCGCGCCGAGTACGCCGCGCCGGAGTACTCGGTGCCCTGCTGCGGGGTGGCGGTCACGGTCGCGTTCCAGGCGTGGGTCGGCCGCGTCCCGGGGACGACGTCCATCCAGTCGACGACCCACCCGCCGGTGAGCGCGCTCGCCGTGGTCACCCGGACCTGGGTGACGAAGCCGCCGGACCAGCTCTGCGTCGTGAAGGTGGCGCTGCACCGCGCGGGCGACAGGCCCATCGCGCTGCCGTGCAGGGCCGCGGTCGTCAGCCCGACGGTCACGAGCACCGCCGCGGCGAGGGCGGCGAGGACCACGCGGGTGCGCGCGGCGAGGCGGGTGGTGGTCATGGTTCTCCCCGGGCGGGCGCCGGCGGTGCGGCGCGGCAACACGACGGCGGCCCGGGGGCGGGGCGTCGTCGTACTCGACCTCGTGAGCGTGCGCCCGCGCGACCGGCGGGCGGTAGGGAGCGGAACGCTTCACCTGTGCCGACGTCACAGTCCGCCATCCGAAATCCGGCCCGTCCGCATCCTGGTCCGGACCTACACTCGCGGGGTCCCCCGACCGACCTGACGGGAAGCGTTCCGACAGTGGCCCTCATCGTGCAGAAGTACGGCGGCTCGTCCGTCGCCGACGCCACCAGCATCAAGCGCGTCGCGAAGCGGGTCACGGAGGCCAAGAAGGCCGGTCACGACGTCGTCGTCGTGGTCTCGGCGATGGGTGACACCACGGACGAGCTCATCGACCTCGCGCAGCAGGTGACGCCGCTGCCGCCGCAGCGCGAGATGGACATCCTGCTCACGGCGGGCGAGCGCATCTCGATGTCGCTGCTCGCGATGGCGATCCACAACCTGGGCGTCGAGGCGAAGTCGTTCACGGGCCAGCAGGCCGGCGTGATCACCGACGAGGTCTACGGCAAGGCCCGCATCATCGACGTGACGCCCAGCCGCATCCGCGACACGGTCGCGCGCGGCGAGGTCGCGATCGTCGCCGGGTTCCAGGGCGTGAACCCCTCGACGAACGACGTGACGACGCTGGGGCGTGGCGGCTCCGACACGACGGCGGTCGCGCTCGCGGCGTCGCTCAAGGCGGACGTCTGCGAGATCTACACCGACGTCGACGGCGTGTTCACGGCCGACCCCCGGATCGTGCCGAGCGCGCGCAAGCTCGACCGGATCAGCTACGACGAGATGCTCGAGATGGCGGCCAGCGGCGCCAAGGTGCTCATGCTGCGCTGCGTCGAGTACGCGCGCCGGTACGAGGTGCCGGTGCACGTGCGCTCGTCGTTCTCGACGCACACCGGCACGCTCGTGACGAACGAGCCCGACCCGAGCAAGGACACGACCATGGAGCAGCCGATCATCGCCGGCGTCGCGCACGACCGCAGCGAGGCCAAGATCACCGTCGTCGGGGTGCCGGACGTGCCCGGCAAGGCCGCGCGGATCTTCGAGGTCGTCGCGGGCGCGGGCGTGAACCTCGACATGATCGTGCAGAACGTGTCGGCCGCCGCCACGGGCCTGACGGACATCTCGTTCACGCTGCCGGCGACGGACGGTGCGACGGCGACGCAGGCGCTCACGGCGCACCAGCCCGACATCGGCTTCCAGTCGCTGCAGTACGACGACGCGATCGGCAAGCTCTCGCTCATCGGCGCGGGCATGAAGTCGCACCCGGGCGTCTCGGCGCGGCTGTTCGCGGCGCTGTCCGAGGCCGGGATCAACATCGAGATGATCTCCACCTCCGAGATCCGCATCTCCGTGGTGACGCGGGCGGACTCGCTGGACGACGCGGTGCGCGCCGTGCACACCGCCTTCGAGCTGGACTCCGAGCAGGACGAGGCCGTCGTGTACGGCGGGACGGGGCGCTGAGGCATGGCGGAGCAGGGACTGCGCGTCGCGGTCGTCGGCGCGACCGGCCAGGTCGGCGCCGTCATGCGGCGCCTGCTGGACGAGCGCGACTTCCCGGTCGCGTCCATCCGGTACTTCGCGTCGGCGCGCTCGGCGGGCTCGACGCTGCCCTGGCGCGGTGAGGACGTCGTCGTCGAGGACGTCGCGACGGCGGACCTGTCGGGCATCGACCTGGCGCTGTTCTCGGCCGGCGGGTCGACGTCGAAGGAGCACGCGCCGCGGTTCGCCGAGGCGGGCGCGGTCGTCGTCGACAACTCCTCGGCGTGGCGCCGCGACCCGCGCGTGCCGCTCGTCGTGTCCGAGGTGAACCCGGGCGCGCTGGACGAGATCCCGATCGGGATCGTCGCGAACCCCAACTGCACGACCATGGCCGCGATGCCGGTGCTCAAGGTGCTGCACGAGGAGGCCGGGCTGCGCCGCCTCGTCGTCTCCACCTACCAGGCGGTGTCCGGGTCCGGGCTCGCCGGTGCGCAGGAGCTGGACCAGCAGGTCCGCGCGGCCGTCGAGCAGGACACGCTCGGCCTCGTGCACGACGGCGGTGCCGTCGCGTTCCCGGCGCCGGAGAAGTACGTCGCGCCGATCGCGTTCGACGTCATCCCGCTCGCGGGGTCGATCGTCGAGGACGGCCTGCACGAGACCGACGAGGAGCAGAAGCTGCGGCACGAGTCGCGCAAGATCCTCGACATCCCCGATTTGCTGGTGTCCGGCACGTGCGTGCGGGTGCCGGTGTTCACGGGGCACTCGCTGTCGGTGAACGCGGAGTTCGAGCGGCCGCTGTCGGTCGAGCGCGCCACCGAGCTGCTGGCGACGGCACCGGGCGTGCAGCTCGCCGACGTCCCGACGCCGCTCGTCGCCGCCGGGCAGGACCCGTCGTTCGTCGGGCGCCTGCGCCAGGACGAGGGCGCGCCCGAGGGCCGTGGCCTCGCGATGTTCATCAGCAACGACAACCTGCGCAAGGGTGCGGCGCTCAACGCCGTGCAGATCGCCGAGGTCCTCGCGTCCCGCCGGTTCGCGATCGCCTGAGCCGCCGCCGGCGCGCACCACGACGAGGCCCGGACCGCCGACGCGGTCCGGGCCTCGTGGCGTCCGCGCGGCCGTGCCGGGAGCGGACGGACCGGTGGAGCGGCCGGGGAGAACCGCTCCTGCGGTGCCCCGGCGCCGTCGATACTGGCGCCCGTGACCCCGTCCCCCCGTCGCGCACCCGTCGGCGCGCCCACGAACCCGGCCACCCTGCGCTGGGCGGAGGTCGACCCGCGCCGCCACGCCTTCGACCCCTCGGCCGCGCCGGCGGTCGTGCGGAGCCTGCCCGCCGCGGCGCGCGTGCCCACGTCGCGGCGTCGCGGCCTCGTCGGCGGGGACGAGTGGGCCGCCGCGATGGACCGGGACCTCGTGTCCCGCTACGGCCGGTGGGCGTCGGGCTGGCGCTGGGCCCGCGGGGAGGGGGACGTCGACGGCGGGCCCGTCACCGCGTGGTGCTGCCCGGAGCACTCGATCACCACGCGGGGCGCGACGCTGACCGCGGTGACCGCCGCCCTCGTGGAGTGGCGGTCCTGGCTCGAGGAGCTCGCCGCGCGGTTCGACGAGCTCCTGCCCGTCCCGGCGTCGGCGACCGAGGACGAGGTGCTGGAGATCTGGGAGCGCGCCGTCGCGCAGCTCGTGACCCTGGTGGTGGCGCGCACCGAGGCCGAGAGCTCCTGGTACCGGCACTGCCGACTCGTGCTCGCCTGGTTCCTCTCCGCGGCGGGCGTCCCGGAGGACCGGCACGCGACCCTGCTCGAGGACGCCGTCGGCGGCCGGTTCCACAGCTGGTCGGAGCCGGAGCCCTCCGCCGTGGCCCGGGTCGCCGAGCGGCTCGCCGCAGGGGTCGCCCGAAGGCCCGGTGCGTGACCACCTGCTCGACTGGTGGCGGGTCCGCGACGAGGTGCCGTGGTCGACGGCGGCCGAGGACGTCACCGGCCCCGTCGGCGGACGGCGGGACGGGTTCCTCGACCACGTGCGGGCCTCCGCGGCGCGGGACCCCGCCCGGGCGGCGCGGCTGGAGGACGCGCTGCACCGTGCCGGGCAGGCTGCGGCGACGGGCCGGGACCTGACCGTCGGCCTGCTCGCCGAGTGGCAGGCCGTCGTCCTCGGGGTCCCCGAGGTCGGCTTCCGCACCGGCCCGGCCTACGCCAAGCGGGGGCGCGAGCGCTACGGCCTCGCCCCCACGACCGAGCAGCGGTTCGCGCGGTGCCTCGCCGAGGCGACCGCGTCCGGCGTCCCGCTGCCGTCCCGCACGGCTCGCGTCTACCTGGACGTGGCGTTCGTCCACCCGTTCCCGGACGGCAACGCCCGCGCCGCCCTGCTCTGCGCGTCCTTCGTGCTGCGCCGGGACGGCGTCGTGCTCGACCTCGCCGCACCGCTGCTCACCGCGACCCGGCGCGCCGACGACGCCCGCGGCGCCCGCGAGCTCGTGCGGCTCGTCGAGGTGCTCGTCGCCGCGACCCGCCGCCGCGACCAGCACCGCCAGGCGGCCCCCGCCACGCCTAGGGGAGGGCCGATGCCCCCGACCGCCGCGCCCCTCCTCGCCGAGTTCGGCAGTCCGGTGGCGAGTTCGGGGGGTACGGGTCGCGAGCTCGGCGCGGAACTGCCGAGCTCGCGGGGGACGGGCGCGGCGGCGGGGGCGGGTGGGGAGGGGGTCAGCAGGTGGGGACGCGGTCCCAGCCGTCGGCGGTCTGCGTGAGGGAGACCTGGGTGCGGCTCGAGTAGTAGCCGAGGGCGTCGCGGCTGCCGCGGGCGTACGTGCGCAGGCCGAGGCGGACGGCGCGGTCCGCCTCGACGTGCTCCCGGGTGCTCGCCGTGACGCACGTGGCCGGCTGTCCGGGCGCGGTGGGCGCCGGCGTCGGGACGGGGGCCGTCGGCGCGGGCGTGGGCGGCGTCTGCGCGATGAGCCCGGCGGCGAAGCGCGCCCCCTCCTGCACGGTGCCGTTCGTCGCGTACGTGATGTGCGCACCGAAGTTCCCGCCGCCGCGCTGGCACACCGGGTCGCCGGAGTTGCAGAACTCCTTCGCCTTCGGGCCGTAGGTGGGGCTGGCCTGCGCGATCGTGCGGCCCGACAGGCCGAGCGGGTTGCCGTAGACGACGACGGCCGCGACGCGGTCCGCGAGCTGCGCGGGGATCGCCTCGCCCGTCGTCACGCCGGTGCGGATGCCGATCGCGATGTCCGTGACCGTGGCGCCCTGGGAGTACCCGCCGAGGACGAACTGCGTCCCCGGGCACGCGGCGGCACGGGCGACGACGTGCCGGGTCATGTCGGTCGCGCCGGGACCGGCGCTCGTCTGCGAGCCGGCGGCGGCGTAGTCGACGGCGTAGGAGGACACCGTGCGGCCCGGCAGCTCGGCCTGGACGGCGCGGACCAGCGGCGCGCCGACGATGCCGAGACCGGGACGCTCGCCGGTGCCCCGGGCGAAGACGACCTCGACGTCGGAGCAGCCGGTGGCGGCGGTCGCGGACGTCGCGACGACGACGCCGCCGGTGAGCGCGCCGGCCAGCGCGACGACGGCGACGAGGGCGCGACGGAGACGGGGTGCGTGCATGCGGGAGCCTCGCTGAGCATCGGGGGACGGGCCGCGCAGGGCGCGGCGCCCGCGGCCCGGAGGGGGCGGGCCGCTCAGGAGGATGTCCGATTCGTCGGAATCATGTGAACCCTCTCATGGAAGGTGCGCCCGATCGGGTGAAGCGCTTGCGCACCGTCTGCCGGTGCTGTCCCGGCCCCGGCAGCGGGGGCCTGGCCGGGCCCCGCGGCACGGGTCCCGGTGCACGCGCGACGGTGCGCGCGCGCACCGGGACCCGGCGCGGCCTACGACTCGAAGACGTACTGCACGTCGAGGTAGGGCCCGAACGTCTCGGGCTCCCAGCTCTGCACGAGCGTCCGGCCCGGCTCCAGGACGAAGACGTCCGCCTCCTCGAGCGTGTCCCGGTTGTTGGCGAAGTCCGGCTCGTAGGGGCCCGGGACGACGGCGCCGACCTTGATCGCGCCCGCAGGCAGGCCGGTGATCCGGTAGAGGTACCCCTCGATGTCGGCCGGTCCGGTCGCCAGCACCATCCCGGTCACCGCGTCGTAGACGGTGACCACGCCCCCGGAGACCGGGTCGAGGCCCGAGAGCACCTGCCCCTCGAGCGCCGCGCCCGCGTTCAGCACGCGCACCCGGTCGCTGCCGGCGACGCGCGGGCGGTCGACGTCCTGCGCCTCCAGCCGGTGCCGGCTGGTCCCGACGAGCGTCACGCCCGTGAAGGTGACCGTGCCCGCGTCGGCGCTCGTGAACGTGTGCGCCTCCGGCAGCGCGCGCACCAGCGGGTCGTCCGTGGTGAGCGCCACCGTGCCGCGGTAGCCGACGGCCGGCCGGTGCCCGCGTTCGCGCACCGTGACGGTGACGTCGAACGGCACCCCCGCGACGACCCGGGCCGGGGCGTCGACGTCGATCGTGAGCCGGCCGTGCGCCGTGGCCGACGGCGCCCCGACGAGGCCGAGCCCCGCCACCAGCACCGCGACGACCGCGGCGCGGACCGCCCGGGCCGCTCCTCCTGCTCCTCGTGCTGCTCCTGCTCCTCGTGCTGCCGTCATCTCGTCCCCCTCCCGGAGGCGGCCCGGGCGTGGCATCCCGTGGCAACCGCCTCCCGTGCACCGGGGTAGTCGCGACGCGAGCCGGGGCACAAGGTGCATACCGGGCGAAATGGGTGCTGGCGCCGGCGTCGCCGTGGGCCGCCGCGGGAGTTCACCCGGTGCACCGGCCGCGACCGACCCCGGCGGGAGGGGTCCGCGGTCAGGGGCTCTCGACGGCCGGCGGGCCCGACGGCGGCAGGGGCAGCGGCTTGCCGGCCCGCAGCAGGTCCGCCGCCCGGGCCTTCGTCTCCGCCGTGTCCGTGCCCCACAGGGCGCCGAGGGCCTCGGCGTCCACGAGGGAGTAGCCGGCCTCCCAGAACACGTCCTCCGGCGCCGGCGGCCCGGCCGGGGTGGGCGCGCCCGGTGCCGGGGTCCCGGGAACGGCAGCGCGCGCGAGGTCGACCGGCGGCACCTCGCCGTCGAGCAGCATCTGGCCCGCGCGGGCCTTCGCCTCGATCGGGTCCGTCTGCCACAGGTCGCTCAGGGCCTCGACGTCCTCGACGTCGTACGTGCCCCAGAACGCCTCGTACTGCTCGCGGGTGTAGCCGTCCGGCATCGCGGACCACTCGATGCCGACCGCCTGCGCGGCGCCCTCCACCACCCTCGCGACGGAGGAGTACGGGTTGGCCGCGGCCGCGGCGCCCGCACCGGCGAACGCCAGGGCGCCCGTCACGACGCCGGCCGCCGCGATCGCGCCGCCGCGGCGCAGGGCCAGGGCCGGGGCGGGCCTGCCGCCGCGGCGCACGGCCTCGGCGCGCAGGCGTGCCGCGACGCCGGCCAGGTCCGGGTGCTCGGCGGCCGCACGGGTGTGCAGGGCGCGCGTGATGCGGGCCGCGAGCTCGTCGTCGGTGCTCGGGGACGGGACGGGCTCGTGCGGGTCGCCCGCGGCCCGGTGCTGCTGGCTCATCGGTGCTCCGGTGGGGTGGTGAGGTCGGTCTGGCGCAGCGCGGCCAGGGCGCGGGAGGCGTGCGAGCGCACCGTCGCGCTCGAGGTGCCGAGGACGGTCGCGATCTCCGGGTCGGACAGCCCCTCGTAGTAGCGCAGGACGAGGACCGTGCGCTGCCGCGGTGGCAGCGCGGCGAGGTGCTGCCACATCGCGTCGTCCGCGACGACCGCGTCGGCGTGGTCCGCGTGCGGGTCGGCGTGCGCGGCGAGCACGTCGTCGGCCGCCGGCCGGACCGTGCGCACGTGCCACCGGCGGCGCCACGACAGGTGCTCGTTGGTCACCATGCGGCGCAGGTACAGGTCCGGGCGGTCGAGCAGGGCGATGCGCCCCCACCGCACGTGCGCGCGCAGCAGCACCTCCTGCACCAGGTCGGCTGCGGTGTGGCCGTCGCCGGTCAGGACGGTCGCGTACCGCAGCAGGCCGGGCAGGTGGTCGCGGACGACCTCGTCGAGCGCGCGGGCGGCGGCGCGGTCGAGCGTCGGGGCGGCACCGGCGTGACCGCTCGTGCCGTCGCCGTCGGTGGCGTCGTCGCGGGCGTCGCGGCGGCCACCGTCGTGGTCCGTGGCCCGCGTGCCGACGACGACCGGGACGGCGGCGCTGTCCGGGCCGGCGGTCCTCGTCCACGTGCTCATCGGACGACCACCGCCGCGAGGTCGTCGAGCGCGGCGTGCGGGTCGCGGGCCGCGGCCGCACCGGGGCGCGGGAGCGGCGCGGGGTCGAGGCAGCGCAGCAGCAGGCGCTCGACGAGCGCGGCGCCGCGCACGATCGCGTGCCCGTCGATCTCGCCAGGCAGGACCCGCACCTCGACCGTGTCCCGCAGCGGGCGGTCGGCGACGAGCTGCGTGAGGTTGACGTCGGCGTACTTCGTCAGCCCGAGGGCCCGCGCCTCCGCGCGCAGACCGGCCCACCCGGCGTCGTCGTCGGCCCACGGCCGCTCGACGAGCGCGGCGAGCGCGTCCGGCAGCGGCGCGAGCCGCCGGCACGCCGGGTTGGTGCCGAGGACCGTCCGCAGCGGCTCGCGCCAGTGCGCGAACAGCCGGACGAGGTTCGTGAAGGCGCCGGGGCGGCGGAAGGGTGCACCGTCGAGGTGCACGTGCACCGCGGCCTCGTGCGGCACCGTGAAGCCGAGGTCCCGCGCCGGGGCCAGCAGGCGCTCGAGGGCGTCCGCGTGGCCCGCGACGAGGGGCGGCGTGACGACCTCGCACGGGCGCTCGCGACCCGCGGGCAGCGGCAGGGCGACCGCCACCGTCGCCCCGGTCGGGTCGTTGACCCGCGCCGCGGCGGGGAAGACGTCGGCCCGGACGCCGAACAGCTCCGCGACCGGCTCGAGCACCGTGGCGAGCGGGGCGGACGGGTCCGCGTGCCGCTCGACGAGGCGCAGCAGCCGCGCGTCGTCCGAGAGCAGGCGGTACCAGCCCCGGTGCCCGGGCCGCGCGCGCGACCCGGGCACCGGGGCGAGGTCCGCCTCGATGGTGATGTCGTCCACCAGCCGCGCGACCGGCGCACCGGCCGCGTCGACCACGTCGAACGCGGGCGACAGGTGGCGGAAGACGCCCACGCCCGGCACCGTCGACGGCTCGCTGTCCGTGTGGAAGGACCGCCGCACGGCCCCGCCGTGGCGGGCGGCGAGCGCGTCCGCCAGCTCCTGCCGGTCCGACCCGGCGGGCGCCAGCAGCTCGATCTCGAACCCCGTGCGCAGCGTCAGCTCGTCCACTCGGTCCTCGTCTCGTCGGTGGTGCCGGGCCGCGGGTCAGGAGGTGGCGGTGCTGCTGCCGGGGGCGACGGGGAGAGTCTGCCCGTCGAGCAGGGCCTGACCGGCGCGCGCCTTCGTCTCCGTGATCTCCGTGCCCCACAGCGCGGCCAGGGCCTCCGCGTCCTCGACCGTGTAGCCGGCGCCCCAGAAGGCGTCGTACTGCTCGGCGGTGTACTCGGCTGCGGGGTCGGCAGGGGCGGCGGCCGGGCCGTCCGCCGCGTCGGCGGCGGGGTCGGCCGTCGGCGCCGTGCCGCTCGGGGGACCGGCACGTCCTCGCCGTCCAGGAGCAGCTGCCCGGCGCGGGCCTTCGTCTCCGTCCACTCCGTGCCCCAGAGGGCGGCGAGCGCGTCGACGTCCTCGGGGTGTAGCCGGCGCCCCAGAACGCGACGTACTGCTCGCGCGTGTAGCCCTCGGGCATCGCCGACCAGTCGACGCCGACGAGGCCGAGCGCCTCCTCCACCGCCGCGGCGGCGGGCGACCCGGGGTTGGCGGCGATCGCGGCGCCGGCACCGCCGACGGTCAGGGTGGCGGCGACGACGCCCACGGCGACGACGCGACGGCGGGTCCAGCGGGACGTGGTGCTCGGGTTCATCGGGTCCTCCGGGAGGGCTCGTGGGTGCGTGCCCTCTCTAGACGCCCCCGGACCCGGATGTGTGGAGCGCCCGCGTGGACGAGCGTGAACCGGTGCGGCGTCCGTGCCGCCGACGGGCACGGACGCCGCACGCGGGAGGTCAGCCGCGGGGGTCGATCGGGAAGTTCTGGTCGAACACGTGGTCCGGGTCGTACGTGCGCTTGAGCGCCCGCAGCCGGGCCAGCGTCGCCGGGGGGAACGCGTCGAGCAGGCGCTCGGGGCGCGGGTCGGTCTCGAACGACAGGTAGAGGCCGTCCATGTGCGGGTAGGCGAGCCGGTCCCAGACGTCGTCGAGGCCTGCCCGGCCCGAGCGGCCCGCGAACGCCGTCGCGGAGAACGCGGCGGACCGGTGCGCGTACGCGGTCGCGTCCGGGGCGACGTCGTTCGCCGCGCCGCCCGTCGCGCGCAGCTGCACGAGCATCGCCTCGCCGGACTCCAGCACGCGGCCCAGGTCGGCGGCGGCCTGCGGCGTCATCGACGCCAGCAGCCCGGACCGCGACACCGGCGGTGCGCCGCCGTCGTGGTGCTTCGCGACCGGCCCGACGATGCCCGCGTACGGCGTGAGCTGCGCGCGCTGGTCGAGCACGGGCGCGACGCCGAGCATCGGCTCGAGCGCCTCCACGGCCGCCTGCGCGTCGTCGTCCGCCCACACGGTCATCGCCTGGGCGATCGGCCCGCGCCCGGGCGAGGAGGCCTGCAGGTGCAGGAAGCTCGTGAGCTGCCGCGGTGCGTCCTGGACCAGCCGCCCCCAGCGCTCCAGCAGCACGGCCGGCTCCGCGGCGTCGAACACCATCTGCGCGAACACCACGTCCGGCACCTCGGCGGCCTCGACCTCGACCCACGTCACCACGCCGAGGTTGCCGCCGGCGCCGCGCAGCCCCCAGAACAGCTCGGGCTCGTGCTCGGCGTCGACCCGGTGCACCGTCCCGTCGGCGGTGACGACCTCGGCGGCGACGACGTGGTCGATCGTCAGCCCGTACGAGCGCCCGAGCAGCCCGATGCCGCCCGTCGTCGCGAGGCCCCCGACGCCCACGCCGCCGTAGTCGCCCGACGAGATCGCCCAGCCGCGCGGGGCCAGCGCGGCCGCGACCGCGCCCCACGTCGCGCCCGCGCCGAGCCGGACGCGCCGCGCGGCCGCGTCCACGACCTCGATCTGGTCCAGCCGCCCGACGTCGAGCACCACGCCGCCGTCGTTGGTCGACCGGCCGCTGATGCCGTGCCCGCCCGACCGCACCGCGAGCGGCCCGCGCTGCCGTCGCGCGTACGCGAGCGCGTCGACGACCTCCTCGACGGTCCGGGGGAGCAGCACGAGCCCCGGCTCGCCGCGGCGCATGTACGTCGAGCGCACGGACGCGTACCGCCGGTCGCCCGGCTCGACGGCGTCGACGCCCGCGGGCACCGCGTCGTAGTCGATGCCCTCGACCCGCCTCGCGAGCTGCGCGGCCGAGCGCACGGGACCGGTCTGGGTGCCGGCCGTCGCGCGCGCCGCCGCGACCTGGTCCCGCACGGCCGGTGCGACGCGCTCCGCGAAGGTGCGGATCGTCGCCGGGTCGTCCGTGCCGAGGACGAACGTGCCGATGCCGTCCTCGAGCGCGAGGCGCACGAGGTCGTCGACCCACTGCTCGGGCGGGCCGACGAGCAGACCGTCCGACGTGGGGGAGAAGCGGCCGGTCAGGTTGAGCAGGCGGCGGACCTCGCGCGGGTCGCGCCCCGCGGCCGTCGCCGCCTCGTCGATCGCCGCGTTGCCGCGGCCCAGGTCGCCGGGCTGCAGGTAGCCCATCGACGGGAGCCAGCCGTCGGCCTTCTCGCCGACCAGGCGCAGCATGCGCGGCTTGTACGCGCCGACCCAGATGCCGACGTCGTGCACGGGGGCCGGCCCGCGCTTGGCACCGCTGACGTGGTGGTGCTCGCCGCCGGCGCGCAGGGGACGCCGCTCGGACGTGTCCCACAGCCCGCGGATGACGTCGATCGCCTCGCTCAGCGCCTCGACGCCCTGGCCGGGCGTGAGCCGCGGGACGCCCATCGCCTCGATCGCGTCCCAGAAGGCCCCCGCACCCAGGCCGAGCTCGGCGCGGCCGCCGGACAGCAGGTCCAGGCTCGCGACGGCCTTGGCCAGCACCGCCGGGGGCCGCAGCGGCAGGTTGTGCACGTTGCCCGCCAGGTGCACGCGCTCGGTGCGCGCGGCGACCCAGGTCAGCAGGGTCCACGTGTCGAGGAACGCGGGCTGGTACGGGTGGTCCTGGAACGTGACGAGGTCGAGGCCGACCTCCTCGGTCAGCACCGCGAGGGTGACCGGTGCCTGCGGGTCGGCGGCCTGCGGGGTGAGGAACGTGCCGAACGTGAGCTCGTGGCCGTAGTCGGTCATCGGGGTGCGTCTCCTGTCGTCTGCGATCCCGATCGTATGCACGGCAGACGATCTGTGTCACCGCCGGTACGCTGAGAGCATGAGCACGCCCGACGGTGACCTCGGCTGGCAGCTCGGCACGCTGCTGGGACGCTGGCGGGCGGCGGTCGAGCACGCGCTGGCGGACGTGCCGTCCGGGCCGCGCGGGTGGCACGTGCTCGCCGCCGTCGTCGACGGCGCCCCGCCGACGCAGGCCGCGCTCGCGGGCCGCCTCGGCATCGACCGCACGGTGATGACGTACCTCGTGGACAAGCTCGTCGGGTGCGGTCTGGTCGAGCGGCAGCCCGACCCCGCCGACCGGCGCGTACGACGGATCGCCCCCACCGCCGCCGGGCGCGCGACGCACGCCGACCTCGCCGCCCGCATCGCGGCGGCCGAGGACGCCGTCCTGGCGGCCCTCGACCCCGCGGACCGCAGCGCCCTGCGGCTGCTCCTCGCCC
Source organism: Cellulomonas sp. JZ18 (assembly GCF_009720485.1). Lineage (NCBI taxonomy): Bacteria > Bacillati > Actinomycetota > Actinomycetes > Micrococcales > Cellulomonadaceae > Cellulomonas > Cellulomonas sp. JZ18. The sequence goes on from NZ_CP045245.1 coordinate 422,285, forward strand.
GCGTCACCGGTGCACCGGCGCACGGCGAGGACGTGTGCCGCGTGGTGGGCGCCGTCTGAGGACGTGCTCCGCGGCCGTGGCCGACGTCGCGCACGTGCCGGGCCCGGTGGTGCTCGACCCGGCTCGACCCGCGCTCGACCCGCGGCGGGCACTGCCCCGGTACGTCACGGACGAGCGGTGCGCTCGCGGAGCGCCGCGACCCCCGGCCCGTCGAGGTCGTCCAGGTAGGCGGCCCGCCCGCCATCGCCATGACGAGCGCGAGCGTCGACCCCCGCACGACCGGCCCGTCCCCGGCCGCGAACGGCCCGTCCGTCGCCTCGAGCCGCAGCCCGCGCACCGCGGACGCGCTGTGCACGGCGAAGTCGCGCCGCACGTAGAACTCCGCGACGGCCGTGGTCGCCCCGACCGCGGGTGTCGTCGCGATCCCGAGCGGCCGCCGCACGTCCTGCGCGTGCACGACGACCTCCCCGAGCCACGCGGCGGCGTGCCCGGACGGCGCGGTCGTGCGGTCCACCGCCGCGCGGAACCGCGCCAGCGTCTGCTCGGGCGTCGCCCCCCGGTGCTCGGCGAGGCGGCGCGCGTTGTGCAGGTCGGGGTCGAACCGCGCGCCGACGATGCTCGCGACCCACCGCAGCGGCGTCAGGTGCGCGGCGGACGTCAGGTGCGCGACGACGTCCTCGACGGTCCAGCGGCCGCACAGCGACGGCGTCGCCCAGGCCTGCGGGTCGAGCGCCGCGAGGTCGTCCGCCAGGGCGGCGCGCTCGGCACGGGTCGCGGCGGAGAGGTGGTCGCGGGCGGTGCGGCGGGACACGAGGGCCTCCGGAGGTGGCGGGACGCGGGGACGTGCACGCACGCTACGGCGGGGCACCGACGCCCGTCCGGTCGCGCGGCCTGGCGCAGCGGGTGGTCCGCCGCCACACTCGCCGCATGGAGTACCGGACGACGATCCTCGCCACGGGCGGCACGACGACGGGCATCCCGGTGCCGGACGAGGTGATGACGGCCCTGGGGGGCGGTGGACGGCCGAAGGTCACCGTGACGATCGGGTCGTACACGTTCACCACGACGGTGGGTTCGCGCGGCGGGCAGAAGCTGCTGCCGCTCAGCAGCGACCGGCGCACGGAGTCCGGCCTCGCGGCCGGCGACGAGGTCACGGTGTCGATCGCGCTCGCGGGCTGAGCCGCCGCCGGAACACCAGCGCCCCGACGACCGTTCGACCGGTCGTGGACGAGGACGCGACGGCCGGCACCCACCCGTACCCGGACGGGCACCCGTCCCGGGAGCCCGACGTCGACACGGGGGCGCAGGGGCGGGTCCTCGCGCAGCTCGTGCACGCGCCCGCCACCCGGCTCGTCCGTCCTGGCGCCGACCCCGACGAGCTCGCGCGCCGCATCCGCGCGCTGCAGCGCGAGCTCACGCGCTTCCTCATGACGTACCAGTTCGGCATCGACGAGCTGCTGACGAAGGTGAACATCCTCCGCGAGGAGTTCGAGCAGACCCACGACCACAGCCCCATCGAGCACGTGCGCTCGCGGCTGAAGTCGATGGACTCGCTCGTGCAGAAGGTGCTGCGGACGGGCTGCGACCCGACGCTGCCGGCCATCCGCGAGAAGATCCGCGACGTCGCGGGCGTCCGGATCACGACGAGCTTCGTCTCCGACGCCTACTGGGTGGTGCGGATGCTCTCGCGCCAGCCCGACGTCGAGGTCGTCGAGGTCAAGGACTACATCGCGCACCCGAAGCCGAACGGCTACCGGTCGCTGCACGTCATCGTGCGCCTGCCCGTCTTCCTGTCCGACCGCACCGAGCACGTGTACGTCGAGCTCCAGGTGCGCACGATCGCCATGGACTTCTGGGCGAGCATCGAACACCAGCTGTACTACAAGTACGACCGCGAGGTCCCCGTCGAGCTGCTGCACGAGCTCGAGGACGCCGCCCGCGTCGCGGCCGAGCTCGACCAGCGGATGGGGCGTCTGCGCGACGAGCTGCGGAACCTGTCGACGCCGTCCGGGTGAGGCCCGTCCGAGCCGGTGCCCCGACCCCCTAGCCTGGGCGCGACCACGAGGAGGGCGGGGACGTGCGGATGCACCGACGGCGGCGGCCGACGCGCGGGCGGCGGGTGCGGCGCGGCCTGGGCCGTGTGCTCGACTCCCTCGACGGCCTGGAGGCCGGCGTGCTCCTCGTGCGGCTGGTCGCCGCCCCGTTCCGCCTGCTCGTGCGCCTGCTCGACGGCTTCTGACCGGCACCCGCCCCTGCGGCGTCACCGGGCCCGCCGCGAGGCTGGGACCGCCGGTCCCCGGACGAGCGCGTCCTTCCGCCGGTGCGCGCCGCACCGCAGGCTCGTCGTGACGCCGCCCGCACGGGGCGGGCACGACGAGGAGGACACCATGACGGCACCCCGGATCGCCCTGGTCACCGGTGGCAACCGCGGCCTGGGCCGCGCGGCCGCGCTCGCGCTCGCGGCGGACGGCACGGACGTCGTCCTGACGTACCGGCAGCACGAGGACGAGGCGACGGCGGTGGTCGACGAGATCACGGCGACGGGACGTCGCGCCGTCGCGCTGCGCCTGGACACCGGCGACGTGAGGCAGGTCGACGACTTCCCCGCCCGGCTGGCCGACGCGCTCGCGGCCACGTGGTCCGCGGACGGCTTCGACGTCCTCGTCAACAACGCCGGTCACGCCCTGCCGACGCCGCTCGGCGGGACCACCGCGGACGCCCTGCAGAGCCTGTTCGACGTGCACGTGCGCGGGGTCTTCCTGCTCACGCAGGGCCTCGCTCCGCTGCTGCGCGACGGCGGCCGGGTCGTCAACCTGTCGAGCGGCCTCGCACGGTTCGTGCAGCCCGGCGGGCTCTCGGCGTACGGGGCGATGAAGGCCGCGGTGGAGGCGCTCACGCGGTACTGGGCGGTCGAGCTGGGGGAGCGGGGCGTCACCGTGAACGTCGTCGCGCCCGGCCCGGTCGCCACCGACTTCGGCGGCGGACGGGTCCGCGACACCGCCGAGGTGCGGGCGGCGCTCGGCACGCAGGCGGCGCTCGGGCGGGTCGGGGAGGCGGAGGACATCGGTCCGGTCGTCGCCGCGCTCGCGTCACCCGCGCTCCGCTGGGTGACGGGTCAGCGTCTCGAGGCGTCGGGCGGCACGCGCCTGTGACGGCCCCGGCGCGTGGCGGCACCGGGGCCGCACCCGCGTCCCCGGCGCCGCTGCCGCCGCGGGCCCGCCCGCGCACCCTTGCCCGCGGCCCTGCCCGGGCCAACACTGCGGGGGTGGACCGCGCCCAGCTCGCCGACTTCCTGCGCACGCGCCGCGAGGCCCTGCAGCCCGAGGACGTCGGCCTGCCGCGGGGTGCGCGCCGCCGGGCTGCCGGGCTGCGCCGCGAGGAGGTCGCGCTCCTGTGCGGCATGTCGGTCGACTACTGGTCCCGGCTCGAGCAGGGCCGCGGCCCGCAGCCGTCCGACCAGATGCTCACGGCGGTCGCCCGCGGCCTGCGCCTCACGCTCGCCGAGCGCGACCACCTGTTCCGCCTCGCCGGGCACGCCGCCCCGAGCGCGTCGGCCGCAGCGAGCACGTGGCGCCCGGGCTCATGCGCGTCCTCGACCGCCTGCACGACACTCCGGCGCAGGTGATGACGGACCTGGGCGAGACCCTCGTGCAGAACGACGCCGCCATCGCGCTGCTCGGGGACGCGTCGACGCTCACCGGGCTCGACCGCGTGGCGGTGTACCGGTGGTTCACCGACCCCGACGCGCGTCGGGTGTACCCCGCGGACGACCACGACCTGCGCGGACGCGTGTTCGTCGCCGAGCTGCGCACGGCGCTCGCCCGGCAGGGCGCCGGCTCCCGCGCCGAGCAGGTCGTCGACGCCCTGCTCGCGCGCAGCCCCGACTTCGCCCGTGTGTGGGCGGAGCACGAGGTGGGGCTCGTGCACGGGCCGGCCAAGCGCCTGGTGCACCCCGAGCTCGGCGTCCTCACGCTCGAGTGCCAGAAGCTGCTCGACGTGGAGCAGTCCCAGGTGCTGCTCGTCTTCACCGCCACTCCGGGCTCGCCGGACGACGAGCGCCTGCGCCTGCTGGCCGCCCTTGGCCGCCAGCGCATCGGCGTCTGACCCCGCCGCCCCGCGCCCCCACCACCGAGCGCGCCACTCGTCCGGCGAGCGCACCGGACACCTCTGGCGCGCTCGCCGGACGAGTGGCGCGCTCGACCGGCGTCCGGCGGCCCGCGCACGGGTGGTGCGGGCGGCGTTCGCGGAGTCCGGGGAGGGGAAGCCCTTGCGTCTTCTTCGGTTCAGTGGTTCATTAGCCATGTAACGAACCACTGAACAGGAACGGAGGGCGCCCGTGTTCGACGGTCGTGACCCCGTGTACCTGCAGATCGCCGACCAGATCCGCCAGGACGTCCTCTCCGGGGCGCTGGCGGCCGAGGAGCAGGTCATGTCCACCACCCAGTACGCGACGACGTTCCGGATCAACCCGGCCACCGCCGCCAAGGCCTTCAACCAGCTCGTCGACGAGGGCGTGCTCTACAAGCGGCGGGGCGTCGGCATGTTCGTCGCCCCGGGCGCCCGCGAGCGCCTCGTCGCCGAGAGCCGCGAGAGCTTCTTCACCGACACCGTGGACCCCGTCGCCGACGCGGCCCACGTGCTCAACATCCCCGTCGAGGACGTCGTGGCCCGCCTCCGCGAGCGCGCCGCCCACCTCGCCGCCACCACCGAGAACACCACCACGACCACCGACACGGAGGCCGCACGATGACCGCCACCCCCGGCTACGGCGTCACCCTGCGCGGGGTCACGCAGCGCTTCGGCGACACCGTCGCGCTGGACGGCGTCGACCTCGAGATCCGTCCCGGCACCATCACCGGCCTGCTCGGCCGCAACGGGTCGGGCAAGACGACGCTCGGCTCGCTCGTCGCGGCGTTCCGGCGCCCGACGTCCGGCCAGGTGCTCGTCGACGGGGAGGACCCCTGGGAGAACGAGCGCACCGCCCCCGGCGTCTGCCTCGTCCGGGAGTCCGGGGACGTCCTCGACGAGGACCGTCTGCGCGACAACCTCGACTTCTTCGCCGGTGCCCGCCCCACGTTCGACCGGGCGTTCGCCGCCGAGCTCATGGACCTGTTCGAGCTCGACCCGAAGAGCAAGCCCAGCAGGCTCTCGCGGGGCAAGAAGTCGGCGTTCGGCATCACGATCGGGCTCGCGAGCCGCGCGCCCCTGACGGTCCTCGACGAGGTGCACCTCGGCCTCGACGCCCCCAGCCGGTACGCGTTCTACGACGCGCTGCTCGCCGACTACCTCGCCCACCCGCGCACGATCGTGCTTTCGAGCCACCTCATCGAGGAGATCGAGCGGCTCCTGGAGGACGTCGTCGTGCTCGACCGCGGGCGGGTGCTCCTCACCCAGGACGCCGACTCGCTGCGGGCGGAGGGCGTCTCCGTCACCGGTCCGCAGGACGCCGTCGACGCGTTCGTCGCCGGCCGCACCGTCCTCGGCACGCAGCGGCTGGGCCGCACGGCGCAGGTCACCGTGCGCGGCGTCCTCACCGACGCCGACGTCGCCCGGGCGCGCGCGACGGGCCTCGAGCTGGGCCCCGTCCCGCTCCAGGACCTGTTCGTCCACCTGACCGACCCGCGCCGGCGCGACGGTGCGGCGCGGGCGCACGCCGAGAGCGAGGTGCTGCCGTGAGCACCGCCACCGCCCCGCGCACCGTGGCGACCGGCCGACGCACGTCCCCGCTCGCGCACGCGCTGCGGCGCCAGCTCGGCGTCGCGCTGTACCTCGCGGCCTGGTACTGGGCGATCGCGCTGGTCGTGCTCCTCGTCGCGACGCTGATCGTCTGGCGCGTGAACGGCACGGTGGACGTCTCGATCGTCGCCTACGCACGGCAGTCGGCCATCTGGTTCCCGTTCTCCCAGGCGATCCTGCTCGTCGCCGCGCTGCTGCGTCCCCACCTCGCGGCCGGCATGACGCGCCGCACGTTCGTCCGCTCGTCGCTGGTCACGGCGGTCTCGACCGGGCTCGGCTACACGCTCGTGCTGAGCGCGCTGCTGCTGGTCGAGCGGGCGCTGCACTCCGCGGTCGGCTGGGACGCCGAGATCCTCGAGCAGGGCTTCGAGCTGACCGGCCGGGACTTCCCCTCGATGGTCGGCGAGCTCGCACCCGCGCTCGTCCTGGCGAACCTCTGCGGGCTGCTCGTCGGCGTCGTCTACCACCGCTTCGGCGGCTGGTGGGGGACCGTCACGCTCCCGCTGACCGTCCTGCCGATCGTCGCCACCCTCGCGCTCGCGGGCGAGTGGTTCGCGTCGCTCCCCGCCCTCGACGGGGTGCTGTCCGGCCCCGCCGACGCGCCGCTGCTCACGGGCGCCGTCCTCGTGGTCGTCACGGCCGGCGCGTACGTCGCCCTCGCCCGCTCCACCCCGGTCCGCACCCCCCGCTGACCCCCGCACCACCGCCACCCCACCGCACCGACGCACGCCCGCGCCGGCCTCGACCCCGGAGGACCCGATGACCACCGCCACCGCCACCCGCCCCGGCACGCAGGCCTCGCCGACGCGGCACGCGCTGCGCGTCCTGCTGCGGGCCTTCCGCCCGCTGACGACGTGGTTCTGGGTGATCGTCGTCGTCGCCGCGGCCGCCGCCACACCGGTCGTGGCCGCCGTCACCGGCGAGGTCGAGATCTCCCTCGTCGGGCTCGCCCGGCAGGGCGGGATCTGGGTGCTCTTCGCGATGTCGATCGTGCTCGTCGCGGTGCACCTGTCGGCGAGCGTGGCGGCCGGCATGACCCGCCGCACCTTCGCCCGGGCGAGCCTCGTGGCCGCCGGCGGCACGGGCCTGCTCTGGGGCGTCCTGCTCACCGTGCTCGTGCTCGTCGAGCGCGCCGTGCACCGCGCGCTCGGCTGGGACACGCATCTCGCCGACGCGCTGCTGCCGGACCCGACGTCCTCCGTGGGGCTGCTGCTGGCCGAGCTCGTCCCCATGCACGTCGTCGGCGCCGTCACCGGCCTGCTCGTCGGGGTCGTCTACCAGCGCGTCGGCGGGTGGTGGGGCACCCTCGCCCTCCCGCTGACCTTCCTGCCCCTGGCCCTCGTGATCGGCACGGACGAGGCGCAGGTCGCCTTCGTCCCCGTCGAGGGGGTGACGCCCGGGGCGGCGGTCGCCGTGCACGTGCTCGGCGCGCTCCTCGTCACCGTGGCGGCCGCGGCCGCGTACACCGCGGTCGCCCGCACCGTCGTCGTCCGCCGCACCACCTGACCCGGGTGCGGGCACCGCCGCCCGCACCCAGCACCCGCACCAGCGCGAGCACCAGCACCAGCACCAGCACCAGAACCAGAACCAGCACCGTCCCCACGGGACCGGCCCGACGCCGGCCCCGCGGCACACCACACCCTCGAGGCGCCCGCCCGGCGCCCCACCAGCACCAGGAGGACGTCATGACCAGCACCCCGGTCGTCCGGGCCGAGCACCTGCGCAAGGCCTACGGCAGCACGCTCGCCGTCGCGGACGTCAGCCTCACCGTCGAGCAGGGCGAGATCTACGGGATCCTCGGCCGCAACGGCGCCGGCAAGACGACGACCGTCGAGATGCTCGCCGGTCTGCGCACCCCCGACGCGGGCACCGTCCGCGTCCTGGGCCTCGACCCGACGCGTGACGCCGTGGCCCTGCACGAGCGCGTCGGGCTGCAGCTGCAGGAGAGCGCGCTGCCCGACCGGCTGCGGGTCCGCGAGGCGCTCGACCTGTACGCGTCGTTCTACGCCGACCCGGCCGACCCCGCCGACCTGCTCGACCTGCTCGGTCTGACCGCCAAGGCCGGCACGGCGTTCAAGGACCTGTCGGGCGGGCAGAAGCAGCGCCTGTCCGTCGCGCTCGCACTGGTCGGGCGCCCGCAGCTCGCGATCCTCGACGAGCTGACGACCGGCCTCGACCCGCACGCGCGCCGCGAGACGTGGGCCGTCGTCGAGGCGATCCGCGACGCCGGCGTGACGATCGTCCTCGTCACGCACCTCATGGAGGAGGCCGAGCGGCTCTGCGACCGCATCGCCCTCATCGCGTCGGGCCGCGTCAGCGCCGTCGGGACGCCGGAGGAGATCGTCGCCCTCGCGCACGGCGAGCAGGTGCTGCGCGTGCGGCCCGACGGTCGCGTCCCCGACGACGTCCTGCTCGGCGCGCTCGCGGGCGTGCCGGACGTGCGCGACGCGTCCGTCGCCGACCGCACCCTCGTCGTCCGCGGCGGCGGGACGCTCGTGCAGGACGTGCTGGTCGCGCTCGACCGGCACGGGGTGCGCACGTCCGACGTCCGCCTCGACCGGGCGTCCCTGGAGGACGCGTTCGTGTCGCTCACCGGCGGGGCCGAGGCCCCCGCCGACGTCCGCCCGTCCGTCCCCGCGTCCACCTCGGAGGTGTGACATGACCACGACCACCGCTCCCCGTCCGACCGTGCCGGCGCAGCGCCGCGCGCTCGCCCGCATGACCCTCGTCGAGGGCCGCCTGCTCCTGCGCGACCCCTCGGTGATGTTCTTCTCGCTGCTGTTCCCCGCCCTGCTCCTGACCGTGCTCGGTCTGGCGATGCCCTGGGCGGACGAGCCCTACGACTCCGAGGACCCGTTCCTGTCGCAGATCAGCGGCATCACGGGCTACACGTCGATCGTGCTGAGCCTCGCGATCGCCACGGTCGCGCTGTCGACGTACCCGGCGACGATCGCGACCTACCGGCAGCGCGGGGTCCTGCGCCGGCTGTCGACGACGCCGGTCGGCCCCGGCCGGCTGCTCGTCGCGCAGGTGCTGGTCAACCTCGTCGCCCTGCTCGCGGCGGCGGCGCTGGCCGTCACCGTGGGGCTCGTCGTCCTCGACGTGTCCGCGCCGTCGCAGCCGCTGCTGCTCCTGGGCGTGTTCGTGCTGGCCGTGCTCGCCGTCTTCGCGATGGGGTCGCTCGTCGCGGCGCTCGCACCGACCGCGGCGGCGGCGAACGGGTGGGGCATGACGCTCTACTTCGTGTCGCTGTTCTTCGCCGGCGTGTGGCTGCCCCTGCCGATCATGCCGGACGTCGTGCAGGACATCGCCACCTGGCTCCCGCTCGGCGCCGCCTCGCAGGCCATGACGGCGGCGTGGGTGGGCCAGCCGTTCCCGACGACCCAGGTGCTGGTGCTCGCGGCCTGGACGCTGCTGGCGACGCCGGTCGCCGCGCGGCTCTTCCGGTGGTCGTGAGCGGGGACCGCCGGCGCTGAGCGCCGGCGCACGGACCGGCGCGGGCCGGGCGGGCGCACCGTCGAGGAGGGGACGGGGCGCACGTCCGGCCCGTCGTCGTGCGGTGAGGCCGTGCGGTGGGTGCGCTCCCACGACTTGCTCCCGCTAATCGTTTCGCCGCCTTCCCCCGTCGCGCCGCCCCTCAGGAGAGTGAGCGGCGTCCTGACCGTGCGGACGGGTGCACCGAGGCGCCCGCCCGGCGGTCCGTTCCTTCGTGCACCGCACCGGCGCGCGCGTCCGCGCCGCCGGGTCACCGGGGCCCGCGCACCGCTGCGCGCGCCCCGGACGCCGAGAAAGGTACGGAAACGATGTCCTCAACCACCCGACGGCGTGCCGTCAGGGCGGCGTGGGCCGTCCTGGCGGCGACGTCGCTCGTGGGCGTCGCGGGCGGGCAGTCCGCGTTCGCCCTCGCGGGTCCGACGGCGCAGAACGCGCCCGTCGCCGCGGCGGCCGCGCCGGCCGACTCCGTCTACGCCCAGCGGTTCCTCGAGCAGTACGAGAAGATCAAGGACCCGGCCAACGGGTACTTCAGCGACCAGGGCATCCCGTACCACGCGGTCGAGACGCTCATGGTCGAGGCACCCGACCACGGGCACATGACGACGTCCGAGGCGTACAGCTACTGGCTGTGGCTCGAGGCGCTGTACGGGCAGGTCACCGGTGAGTGGGCCCCGCTGAACGAGGCGTGGGACACCATGGAGACCTACATGATCCCGCAGGCCGCGGACCAGCCCACGAACTCGTTCTACGACCCGCAGAAGCCCGCGACGTACGCGTCGGAGTTCAACCACCCGAGCCAGTACCCGTCGCAGCTCAACACGAGCGGCACGGTCGGCACCGACCCGCTGGCGGCCGAGCTGCGGTCCACCTACGGCACGTCGGACATCTACCAGATGCACTGGCTCGCCGACGTCGACAACGTCTACGGCTTCGGCGCCGCACCCGGCCCGGGCTGCCAGCTCGGCCCGTCGCACGACGGCGTCTCGCTCATCAACACCTTCCAGCGCGGACCGCAGGAGTCGGTCTGGGAGACCATCCCGCAGCCCACCTGCGACGACTTCACGCACGGCGGCCCCAACGGCTTCCTGGACCTGTTCACCGGCGACGCGTCGTACGCCAAGCAGTGGAAGTACACGTCGGCGTCCGACGCGGACGCGCGCGCCGTCGAGGCGATCTACTGGGCGAACAAGTGGGCGACCGAGCAGGGCAAGCAGGCCCAGATCGCCGACACGGTCGCCGCGGCCGCCAAGCTCGGTGACTACCTGCGGTACACGCTCTTCGACAAGTACTTCAAGCAGGCCGGCTGCACCTCGCCGTCGTGCCCCGCGGGCTCCGGCAAGAACAGCGCGCACTACCTGCTGTCCTGGTACATGGCCTGGGGCGGCGCGACCGACGCGTCGGCCGGCTGGGCGTGGCGCATCGGCTCGTCGCACGCGCACTTCGGCTACCAGAACCCGTTCGCGGCCTGGGCGCTGTCCAACGACCCGAAGCTGACGCCGCGGTCGCCGAGCGCCAAGGCCGACTGGACGACCGCGCTCGACCGCCAGCTCGACTTCTACACGTGGCTGCAGTCGAGCAACGGCCCGATCGCGGGCGGCGCGACGAACAGCTGGGACGGCGCGTACGCGGCCCGCCCGGCGGGCACGCCGACGTTCCACGGCATGGCCTACACCGAGGCGCCCGTCTACCACGACCCGCCGTCGAACCAGTGGTTCGGCATGCAGGCGTGGGGCGTGCAGCGCGTCGCCGAGCTCTACTACGAGACCGGCAACGCGAAGGCCAAGCGCATCCTCGACAAGTGGGTGCCGTGGGTCGTGGAGCACATCGAGGTCGACGGCGACGACTGGTCGGTGCCGAGCGAGCTCACGTGGTCCGGCAAGCCGGACACCTGGAACGCGGCCAACCCCGGCTCGAACTCCGGCCTCACGGTCACGCTGAAGAGCTCCGGCCAGGACGTCGGCGTCGCCGGCGACACCGCCCGTGCGCTCCTCTTCTACGCCGCCCGCTCGGGCGACACCGCCTCCCGCGACAAGGCGAAGGCCCTGCTCGACGTCATCTGGGAGAACCACCAGACCGACAAGGGCGTGGCCACCGTGGAGACCCGCGCGGACTACCTGCGCTTCGACGACGAGTACGTGCCCAACGGCAACGGCGTCTACGTGCCGAGCGGCTGGCGCGGCGAGATGCCGAACGGCGACGTGATCGAGCCGGGCGTCTCGTTCCTCGACATCCGGTCGTTCTACAAGCAGGACCCGCAGTGGTCGAAGGTGGAGACCGCGCTGCGGACCGGTGAGGCGCCGCAGTTCACGTACCACCGGTTCTGGGCGCAGACGGCGATCGCCGGTGCCCTCGCCGACTACGGGCGCCTGTTCGAGGGCGGCGGCGTGACGCCGACCCCGACGCCGACGGTGACGCCGACCGTGACCCCGACGGTCACGCCCACGGTGACCCCGACGGTGACGCCCACCGTGACGCCGACGCAGAACCCCGGCGGGGCGTGCACGGTCCGCTACACGAGCAACGACTGGAACACCGGGTACACCGCGTCGGTGCGCATCACGAACACCGGCTCGACGGCCCTCAACGGCTGGACGCTGCGCTTCGACCTGTCGAACGGGCAGCGGGTGCAGCAGGGCTGGAGCGCCCAGTGGGCGCAGTCCGGCTCGACGGTGACCGTCACGAACGCCGCCTGGAACGGCACGCTCGCACCGGGCGCGTCGGTCGAGATCGGCTACAACGGCGCGCACTCCGGCCAGAACCCGAAGCCGACGGCCTTCACGCTGAACGGCGCCGGCTGCACCACCGCCTGACGGGCGGACGACGGACCCCGCCACGACCCCATGCGTGGCGGTGAGGGGCCGGTCCGCGGGAGCACTCCCGCGGGCCGGCCCCTCGTCGTCGTGGCCCGCGGTGCGCGCGTGCGGCGGACGGCTCGTCGCGCACAGCGGGCGGGGGTAGGGCCAGCCCCACCGCGGGGACGGGGGCGGGCACGGGTGCGCGGGCCGCGGCGCCGGCCCTACGTTCGTGGCCATGAGCCACTCGTCCCCGTCGGCGGCCCCGGCCGAGTCCCCGGGCGCCGCACCGGCGGTCCCGCCGGACGTCGTGCCGCTCGCCGCCGACGCCCGACTCGTCGCCCCCGCCCTCGCCGACGGGCGCGCCCTCGTGCTGGCGCCGGTGCACCCGGCGACGCTGCGCGCGGCGGGTCAGCTGGTGGTCGCCGCCTTCTGGACGCTGGCGGTCGCCGTCGTGCTGCTGACGGGTGCCGGACTCGGGGTCTCGCTCGTCGTGCTCGTCGTGGGCCTGCCCGTCCTCGTGGTCACGCTCGTCCTCGCCCGGGGCTACGGACGCGCCGAGCGGGCGCGGCTCGCCGCCCAGCTGGGCGCCGCGATCCCCGCCCCCGCGCCGCCCGTGCGCCGGCGGGGGTTCCGCGGCTGGTGGCTGCGGACCGTCGAGGGCCACGCGTGGACCGCGCTCGCGCACGCCGTCGTCGTCCTGCTGCTCGCCTGGACCGCCGTCGCGGTCGTCACCGCCCTGACCGCCGTCGCGCTCGTCGCCCTCGCGGCGCTCGTCGTGCCCGCCCTGCGCGTGACGCCCGTCGTGGGTCCGTGGTGGCTCGCGCTGGTCGTCCTGCCGCTGGCCGCCTGGGGCGCGGCGCTCGTCGCGCAGGCGACGACGCTGCTGCAGCTGCGCCTGAGCCGGGCGATGCTGGGCGGGCGCTCGCGCGCGGAGGCGGAGCGGGCCGCCCGTGCGGCCGAGCAGCGCGCCGAGGTCGCGGAGGTCCGCGCGGTCCGGCTGCACGAGACCCGCGCCGCGGCCGTCGAGGCCGCCGACGCCGAGCGCCGCCGCATCGAGCGCGACCTGCACGACGGCGCGCAGCAGCGGCTCGTCGCGCTCGGGGTCGAGCTCGGTGTGGCCCGCCGCGCCGCCGCCCACGACCCGGAGGCCGCCGTGCGCGCGCTCGACTCCGCGCACGCGGAGGTCAAGGAGGTGCTCGCCGAGCTGCGGGACCTGGTGCGCGGCGTGCACCCCGCGGTGCTCACCGACCGGGGGCTCGACGCGGCCCTGTCGGCGCTCGCCGCGCGCAGCCCCGTGCGCGTGGAGGTCGACGCGAGCGGGCTCGACGGCGCGTCCGTCGGCACGACGCCCGCGCAGGCCGCCGCGTACTTCGTGGTCGCGGAGGCGCTGACGAACGTCGCGAAGCACGCCGGCGCCACGTCGGCCGCCGTGCGCGCGGACGTCGTCGGCACCGGCGCGGACGCGCGGCTGCGGGTGCGGATCAGCGACGACGGCGTCGGTGGGGCCCGTGCGACGCCGGGCAGCGGCCTCGACGGCCTGCGCCGGCGCGTCGAGGCCCTGGACGGCTCCTTCGACCTCGTCAGCCCCGTCGGGGCCGGCACCGTGCTCACCGTGGAGGTGCCGTGCGCATCGTGATCGCCGAGGACTCCGTCCTCCTGCTCGACGGGCTCACCCGGCTGCTCGCCGCCGAGGGGCACGACGTGACCGGCTACCGCACCGCCGACGCGCTCGTCGCCGCGCTCGGCGACCCGGACGCCGACCTGCCCGACGTCGTCGTCACCGACGTGCGGATGCCGCCCACGCACACCGACGAGGGCCTGCGTGCCGCCGTGCACCTGCGCGGCCTGCACCCGCGCCTCCCCGTGCTGGTGCTCTCGCAGTACGTCGAGCAGCGCTACGCACGCGACCTGCTCGCCGCCGACGCCCGCGGGCTGGGGTACGTGCTCAAGGACCGCGTGGCCGACGTCGACGACTTCCTCGCCGCGCTGGCACGGGTCGCCTCCGGCGGCACCGTCGTCGACCCCGAGGTCGTCGCCCAGGTGCTCGCCCGCAGCAGCCGCTCCGCGCTCGACACCCTGACGCCGCGCGAGCGCGAGGTCATCGCGCTCATGGCCGAGGGCCGCTCCAACACCGCCATCGCCGACCGGCTCGTCGTCGGCCTGCCCGCGGTGGAGAAGCACGTGACGTCCATCCTCACCAAGCTCGACCTCCCGCCCGACTCCGACGACCACCGCCGCGTGCTCGCGGTGCTGCGCTGGCTCGAGGACGGCCCGACGAACGGAAGTCCGCGATGACCCTCCCGCAGCGCCCGGCCGACCAGCGCCCGGCCGACCCGCACGCGGCGGACCCGCGCCCGGGTGACGTCGCGCCGACGGCACCGCTGCCCGCGACCTCCGCGGCGCCCGTGCCGCCCGGCGCCGGCGCCCCGCCCCCGGGCGGGGGCGCCCCGGTCGCACCCGTCCCGGGCTCGGCGCGACGTCGGTCGACCGCCGGGGCCGTGCTCACCGCGATCGGCGTCACGGCGGTCGTGCTCACCGCGGGGCAGCTCGCGCTCAACATCGTCGCGCACGCGACGGCGCGCACCCGCACGCACCTGCAGACGTACGACGCGGTGCCGGTCGTCGAGCTCGTCACGGACGGCGCGGTGGAGGTCCGCGCGACCAGCGGTGACGACGTGCACGTCGAGCGCAGGTCCCGGCACGCGTGGGACGCGCCGCAGCACACCGTGCAGCACCAGGGCGACCGCCTGGTCGTCACGTACCGCTGCGGCTGGAGCTGGGTCGGCGTGTGCAGCACGAGCATGGTGGCCGAGCTGCCGGAGGGCACCGACCTGGTCGTGCGCTCGCAGGACGGGACCGTGCGGGCGGAGGGCGCCCTGGGCGACGTCGACCTGCGCGCGTCCGACGGGGACGTGGTGGTCGTCGGCGCGACCGGGCGGGTCGAGGCGCGCACGTCGGACGGGCGGGTCGACGCGCAGGGTCTGGCGGGTGACGTGCTGGTGCGCACGGACGACGGCGACGTCAGCCTGCGCGACGTCGGCGGCGACGCGGACGTGAGCGTGGGGGACGGGTCCCTCGCGGCGGACGGCGTGGGCGGCTCCCTCACGGCCCGCACCTCGCACGGGCGGGTCGACGCGCAGGACGTCGCGCGCGACGTGGTGATCCAGACGGACGACGGCGACGTCGTGCTGGCCGACGTCGGCGGCGACGTGGACGTGAGCGCGGTCGACGGGGCGCTGGCCGTGGACGGCGTGGGCGGCTCCCTCACGGCGCGGACCTCCGACGGGGACGTGACCGTCGCCGCGGTGGCCGGCGACGTCACGGCGCGCAGCGTCGACGGGGACGTCACCGTCCACGGCACGGGGGAGCCGGTCGCGCTGGAGATCGTGACCGTCGACGGCCGGCAGGTCGTCGACGCCCCGACCGATCCCGCGGCGGACCGCCGGGTGAGCCTGCGGACGGGCGACGGGAACGTGTCCTACCTGGGTCCGCGTCGCTGACCCGCGCCGGGCGCGGCCGCCGAGGTGCCCGCGGGGCGGTACGGCTCCTCCCGCACCGCGTGGGCGGCCACGAGCTTGCACGCGAGCAGCGGGCCGAACCACGCGAGGCCCGCGGGTGCGGGGACCAGCGGCGCCGCGACGAGCAGCGTGCCGAGCACCGCGAACGCCAGGGGACGCGCCAGGTGCAGCGGGGCCACGTGCACCGCGGCGGAGCCGGCCACGCACGCCGCGTACCACGTCCCCGCCCACGCCCACCCGTCCCCGGGCAGCGCGAGGACCAGGACGAACGGGTGCACGTGCGCGGCGGCGAACGCGACGGGGTGCCGCAGCGCGCGCGCCGTCCGGCCGGGGTGCCCGGTCGCCGGGCCGTGGTACTGCCGCTTGGCCGTCGACAGCGCGTTGGCCGCGACCCCGCCGACGACGTCGATCGCGACGGTGACCACGAGCGCCCACTGCCACCACCGCCAGGCGCCGGACCCGGCGGCGACGACGAGCGCGGTCCCGACCACCGTCGCGGCGGCCACGAGCGCCCGCTCCCCGCGCGTGGTCCCGGCGCCGACCAACCAGCCCGGCGGACCGGGGGGCGGCCGCCAGTCCACGACCGTGGCGGGCGCACCGGGTGCCGGCGCGGGGGGACCGGCAGGGCCCGCGAACGTGCTCACGCCCGACACCGTGCCGAGCCGCGCGGGCGGTGACAAGGGACGCGCCGGGATGTGGGCGCCGGGCGGACCGGCCGCCCCTGGTGGGTGTGCCGCTGGCGGGGGCCGCGCCTGGGGGTGCCGCGCGCGTCGGCCGCCTCGTCGGCGGGGCGCGTCCCCAGGCCCCGCGTCCCCCGGGCCCCGCGTCCCCCGGGACGACGAAGGCCCGGTCGGCGTCTGCCGACCGGGCCTTCTCTCGCTGTCGGGGTGGCGGGATTCGAACCCACGACCTCTTCGTCCCGAACGAAGCGCGCTACCAAGCTGCGCCACACCCCGTGAAGCCCCGTAAGAATAGCCGACGATCGGGGCAGGAGTGAAACCGGCTCCGGGCTCGTCCGGTCGAGGGGTGCGCCAGCCGTCCGCCGGGCCGCCCGGTCACGCGGGGACGAGCGTGAGCAGCGTCGCCTCGGGCCGGCAGGCGAACCGCACGGGGGCGTAGGGCGACGTGCCCAGCCCGGCCGAGACGTGCAGCCACGACGACCCGCCGCCGCCCGGACGGTCGGGGCGCGCCCCGGGCCACCCGTGCAGGCCCTTGGCCCGGCGCGTGTCGAGGTCGCAGTTCGTCGTCAGCGCGCCCCAGAGCGGCACCGCGAGCTGCCCGCCGTGCGTGTGCCCGGCGATCGTGAGGTCGACGCCGTCCGCGTGCATCGCGTCGAGCACCCGGCGGTACGGCGCGTGCGTGACGCCGACGTGCAGGTCGACCCCGGGCGCCGTGCGGCCGGCCCCGCGGACGTCGTCCGGGCCACCGGCGGCGGGGAAGCGGTCCTGGTCGAGGTGCGCGTCGTCCGTGCCGACGAGCGAGAGGCGCCGGCCGTCGACCTCGAGGACGTCGCGGCGGTTCGACAGGTCGCGCCAGCCGGCCGACGTCAGCCGGCCCACGAGCTCGCGCCACGGCAGCTCGACCGGGGGGCGCGCCGGCGCACGCCGCGCGTCGGGGAGCAGGTAGCGCGCCGGGTTCTTCGGCTGCGGCGCGAGGTAGTCGTTCGACCCGAGGACGAACGCGCCCGGCAGCGCGAGCAGCGGCTCCAGCGCACGCAGCAGGGCCGGCATGGCACCGGTGTGCGCCCAGTTGTCGCCGGTGTCGACGACGAGGTGCGGGTCGAGCGTGGCCAGGTCGCGCACCCAGTCGACCTTGCGGCGCTGCCCCGGCGTGAGGTGCAGGTCGGACACGTGCAGGACGCGCAGCGGGGCCTGCCCCGCGGGCAGGACGGGGACGCGCGCCTCACGCAGCGTGTACCAGCGCGCCTCGACGAGAGACCAGGCGAGCGCCGCGGCGCCGGCGGCCGCGAGGCCGCCGGCGGTGCGGACGAGGGGGTGGGCGGTGACGGGGGAGCGGCTCACGCGTCAGCCGTTGCGACCGTTGCCCGGGCCGCCGTTGCCGCCACCGCCGTTGTTGCCACCACCGTTGTTGCCACCACCGTTCCCCGGCCCGGGGAACCCGACGCCCGGCTGCGCGGGGCCGGCCGGCGGCGCCGGGGGCTGCCCGTTCGACAGGCGCAGCGTGATGGTCGCACCCCGCGAGGCGGTGCCCGACGGGGACTGCTCGGCCACGGTGCCCGCCGGGTAGGGCGAGCTCACCTGGTCACCGGCGACGGAGACGCGGAACCCTGCGCCCTCGAGCTGCGCACGCGCGGACTGCTCGCTCTGCCCGACGACGGACGGCACGCCGGAGCGCTCGCCGTACACCTGCCGGTCGTTCGGCGAGGCGAAGCCCGGCACCTCCTTGCCCGCCATGACGCGGTCCATGTACCGCTTCCACGTCGGGGCGGCGATGGACGAGCCGTAGGGGCCGTTCCGGTAACGCTTGCCGTTGATGACCTGCCCGTTCATCGACCGGAAGTTCTCGCTGTACCCCACCCACACGGCGGTCGCACGCAGCGGGTTGTAGCCCGCGAACCACGTGTTCTCGTTGCCGGTCGTGGTGCCGGTCTTGCCGGCGGCGGTGTAGGCGGGACGGCCGATGTCGCTGGCCGTGCCGGACCACACGTTGCTCAGCGCGAAGTTCATGGCAGCGGCGATCTGCGGGTCGATCGCGCCGGGCCGGCAGTCCGCCTGCGGCACGGGCAGCTCGTTGCCCTGGGAGTCGGTGACCGACGTGATCGCGATCGGCTTGCAGTACGTGCCGCCCGACGCGAACGTCGCGTACGCGGCCGCGATCTGCAGCGGGGACGTCGACTCGGAGCCGAGCACGTTGGCCGGCGTGCCCGTGAAGGGCGCGTTGCCCGGGGTGCCCCAGACGGTCGTCGAGTTGGGGTCACCGGCCTGCGTCACGCCGAGGTCCGCCGCGCCCTGCATGATGTCGCAGAGGTTGAGCTGCTTGGCCATCGCGACGTACGCCGAGTTCACGGAGTTCCGGGTCGCGTCGAGGACGCTCTGCGGGATGGCCCGCCCGCCCTCGGAGTTGCCGAACTTCCACGTCTCGCCCGACAGGCGGATGCAGCTCTGGAACTCCCGCGGCTCGTACTGCAGCCGGGTGCCGTTGACGGTCTCGTTGAGCGAGTGCCCCTTCTTCAGCCACTCCAGCAGCGTGAACACCTTGAACGTCGAGCCCGGGGCGAAGCCCTGCGAGCCGCCGTACTGGTACGAGGTGTTGAAGTTGACCGCGGTGTCGGTGCGAGGACCGTCCTTGGTCACCGAGTAGTTCCGGTTCTGCGCCATCGCGAGGATCTTGCCCGTGCCGGGCTCCACCGTGACGATCGCGGACGCGACGCCCGAGCCGTCCTCGACCGGCACGCCCGCCTTGACCTCCTGGTCGGCTGCGGTCTGCTCCGCCGGGTCGAGGGTCGTCCGGATCGTCAGACCGCCGCGGTAGAGCCGGTTCTTGCGCACGTCGCTCGTCTCGCCGAACGCGGGGTCGTTGATGATCACCTTGGTGACGTAGTCGCAGAAGAAGCCCGCGCCGGACACGACGTCGCTGGCGGCGACGCACCCCTGCCGGAGCGGGTGCGGGTTCAGGGTGGCGGCGATCGGCGTCGCGAGGCCCGCGGCGAGCTCGTCCGCCGTGATGTACCCCTCGCGCTCCATGTCCTTGAGCACCTGGTCGCGGCGCGCCTGCGACTTGGCCTGGCGCGCGGCCTTGACCTCCGGCGTCTCGTCGGCCGGGCCCACCGGGTCGAGCGCGGACGGGCTCTGCGTGATCCCGGCGATCGTCGCGGCCTCGAGGTACGTGACGTCCTTCGCCGACTTGCCGAAGTAGTACTGCGCCGCCGACTCGACGCCGTAGACGGACGCGCCGAAGGGCGCGATGTTCAGGTACTTCTCGAGGATCTCGTCCTTGCTCATCCGCTGCTCGAGCGTGATGGCGATCTTGGCCTCGCGCAGCTTGCGGGCGACGCCCTCGGGGCCGTCGCTCTCGCGCGCCGCCGCGATGATCGCCTGGCGCTCCTCCTCGGTCTCCGCGAGCTCGGCCGCGTCGACGAGGACGTTCTTCACGTACTGCTGCGTCAGCGTCGACGCACCCTGCGTCTTGCCCATCGCAGTCGCGACGGCGGCGCGCACCATGCCGGCCGGGTCGACGCCGGAGTGCTCGTAGAACCGGCGGTCCTCGACCGCGATGACGGCCTTCTGCATGATCGGCGCGATCTCGGCCAGCGGCACCGCGGTGCGGTTCTGCAGGAAGACGGTCGCCAGCAGCGTGCCGTCGGCCGCGAGGATCTCCGACTTCTGCGGCAGCGTGCGCTCCTCGAGCTCGCTCGGGATCTCCTCGAACGCCGTCACGGACATGGTCGTGGCGCCGTTGGCCGCGGCCACGCCGGGCAGCAGGAGGCCGGCGGACAGGACGCCGCCGAGCACGGCGACGAGCAGGAAGGAGACCATCAGGCCCAGCGCCTGGACGGCGCTGACCTTGCGTCCACGGGCGCGGGCAGGGGTCGGCATGCCGCGAGGATACCGGGGGCCCCTGACGCCGGCCCTGCCGGTCCGGCTCCCTCCCGGTCCCTCCACGGGACCTGCACACGTCGGCCGTCGCGGGCCCGCCGCGCTCGTCCGGCCGGGCGGAATCGGGCACCGGGGTCTACCCGCGCGCGCGGGGAGCCGCTAGCGTCCGCCGTGCGATCCGCGCCGGGCGGCAGGTCCACGGGTCGGCAGGGACGGAGGTCACAGGTGACGGTGCTCGAGGTCGACGGCCACTGGACCGCGCGCGCGGCGTGCGGGTCCGGCAAGCTGGCGCCGGACGCGCTCTTCGTCGAGGGCTCTGCCCAGCGGGACGCCCGCGGGGTCTGCCTGGGCTGTCCCGTGCGGCTGGACTGCCTCGCCGACGCGCTCGACAGCCGCGCGGACTTCGGCGTGTGGGGCGGCATGACGGAGCGCGAGCGGCGCGCGCTGCTGCGTCGCCGTCCGGACGTGGTGTCGTGGCGCGAGGAGCTGGTCGGCTCCGACATGACGCTGGCGTCGCTCTCGTCTCGCGTGTGAGCGCTCTCATGAACGCGGTCTGACGACCGTCGGCCGCACCCGGGCGCCGGGCGTGCGCGCCACTAGGGTGGGCCGCATGGCCACCCAGTGGGAGTACGCGACCGTTCCGCTCATCATCCACGCCACCAAGGCGATCCTCGACCAGTGGGGCGCGGACGGGTGGGAGCTCGTCACCGTCATCCAGGGTCCCGACGCGGGCCTCGTCGCCTACCTCAAGCGCCCCCGGCCGTGACGGTCCGCGACCGGCTCGCGGCCCTGGGGCTGACCCTCCCCGAGGTGGCGGCGCCCGTCGCCGCCTACGTGCCCGCCGTGCGCTCGGGCGCCCACGTGTGGACGTCCGGGCAGCTGCCGTTCGTCACCGGGGCGCTCCCCGCGACGGGCAAGGTGGGGGCCGAGGTCGACGCGGACGCCGCGGCCGGGCTCGCGCGGGTCGCCGCGCTCAACGCGCTGGCCGCCGTGGGCGCCCTCCTGGCCGAGGAGGACGGCGGGGACCCCGTCGCCGCCCTCGAGCGGGTGCGGCGCGTCGTCAAGGTCGTCGGCTTCGTGGCCAGCGCCGCGTCGTTCACCGGGCAGCCCGGGGTCGTCAACGGCGCGAGCCTGCTCCTGCACGAGGTGCTCGGCGACGCCGGCGTGCACGCGCGCTCCGCGGTCGGTGTCGCGGTGCTGCCGCTCGACGCGCCCGTCGAGGTCGAGCTCGTCGTCGAGACGGACTAGACGCACGAGGGGCCGGGTCCCGCCCGTCGGCGGACCCGGCCCCCTCGTGCACCCGTGTCCCGCCGGGTGGCGGGCCGGTCTCAGCGTGCGCGCCGCTCCAGGCGGTCCACGTCGAGCAGGACGACGGCGCGGCCCTCGCGGCGGACCCACCCGCGCGCGGCGAAGTCGGCGAGAGCCTTGTTCACCGTCTCGCGCGAGGCGCCGACGAGCTGGGCGAGCTCCTCCTGCGTGAGGTCGTGCGCGACCCGGATGCCCTCGTCGACCTCCTGGCCGAACCGCGTCGACAGGTCGAGCAGCGCCTTCGCGACGCGTCCCGGGACGTCGGAGAAGACGAGGTCGGCCAGCGCCTCGTTCGTGCGCCGCAGCCGGCGGGCCAGCGCCTGCAGCAGGTGCTCGGCCACCATCGGCTTGTCCTCGAGCCAGCGGATGAGGTCCTGGTGGCCCAGCTCCAGCACGACGGCGTCGGCCACGACCGTGGCGGTCGCCGTGCGCGGCCCCGGGTCGAACAGCGAGAGCTCGCCGAACATCTCGCCCGGGCCGAGGACGGCGAGGAGGTTCTCCCGGCCGTCGTTCGAGCGCCGCCCGAGCTTGATCTTGCCCTCGCGCACCACGTAGAGGCGGTCGCCGGGCTCGCCCTCGTGGAACAGGACGTCGCCCCGGCCGGCGTCGATCTCCTTCATCGACGCGATGAGCGCTCCCGACGACTCCGCGTCCAGACCCGCGAACAGCGGGGCCGTCAGCACGATGTCATCCGCCACGGTGGCACCTTCCCTCTCCCGGACCTACCCGGCCCCGTGCCCCGCACCTGCGCCGGCACCGTGGTGCCGGCCGCGCGGCGACGCCCGCCTGCGTGGCGTCGCGGCGGGGACGGTGCGTGCGGGCGGTGCCCGTCCCTGCTGTCACCTGCCAGTCTGCCGCATCGCGCGGCCCGCGCGCGTCGGGGCGCGGGCGGGACGCGTGGTCCGCACCCGGTCGACGGGCTCAGCCGTGCCCGCTGACGCGCGGCACGAGGTCGGCGACTGCCGCAGGATCGCACGCGAGACGCTCGACCAGCCGGTCCGTGACCCGGCGCAGCGCCTGCTCGACCCCCTCCTCGTAGCGCGCGAGGCGCGCGTCCAGGTCCCGCAGCGCGGGCAGCGCGCCGACGTCGCGCCCCGCGTCGGTGCCCTCGAGCGCGGTCTGCAGCTCCCCGGGGCGCGGGACCTCGAGCCCCACGTCGAGCGGCAGGCTGAAGACCACGTCGGCACCCAGGTCCGCCGGCCGCGCGGCGGTCGCGACGGTCAGGTCCATGCGGGCGCGCACGACGCGGCGCCACCAGCCGACACGGGCGCGCTCGGCGCGCAGCGCACGCCGCTCCAGCCGGAGGTCGTGCAGCGGGTGCTCGACGCGGGACGTCACGACGGACGGATCGGCCCGGTCGGCGCGGGACTTGAACCGTGCGCCACGACGCGTCCGTGCAGGTCACCCGCGAGGAGTAGCGGGACGGGCCGGTGTGCGGACGTGGCCCGGACGTGCGCCGTCCGCGCCCCGGCGTAGCCTGCCCGCGTGGACCGCACCCGCCCGGAGACCGCCCTCGCGCGCACGCGGCGCGCCCGTCGCGTCGACCGTGCGCTGGCGCTGCGCTACCCCGACGCGCACTGCGAGCTCGACTTCCGCAACCCGTTCGAGCTGCTGATCGCGACCGTGCTCTCGGCGCAGACGACGGACCTGCGCGTCAACCAGACGACGCCCGCGCTGTTCGCGCGGTTCCCCGACGCGGAGGCCCTCGCGGTCGCGAACCCCGCCGAGCTCGAGGAGATCCTGCGGCCGACCGGCTTCTACCGGGCCAAGTCGCGGGCGGTCCTCGGCATCGGCCAGGCGCTCGTGGAGCGCTTCGGGGGGCAGGTGCCCGCGCGCCTGGAGGACCTCGTGACGCTGCCCGGCGTGGGTCGCAAGACCGCGAACGTCGTGCTCGGCAACGCGTTCGGCATCCCGGGGATCACCGTGGACACGCACATCGCGCGGCTCTCGAAGCGCCTCGGGTACACCACGAGCGACGACCCGCTCGTGATCGAGAAGGACCTGCAGCCGCTGCTCGAGAAGCGGCAGTGGACGATGGCCTGCCACCGCCTGATCTTCCACGGCCGGCGCACGTGCTTCGCGCGCCGGCCGGCCTGCGGCGCGTGCCCGGTCGCGGCGCTGTGCCCGTCGGCGGGCATCGGCGAGAACGACCCCGTGCGTGCCGCGGCGATGCTGAAGGGCTGACCCGCCCCACCGGCGGGGTGCGGCCGGCGGGTGCGCGCCGCGTGGGACGGGAGGGGCGCCGCGCTCAGAGCACCACGCGCCGTGCGCGGGCGCGGGCGCCGTCGATCTCCGCGAGCCAGTCGACGAGCAGCTCGCCGACCTGCTCGGGCACCTGGTCGCCCAGGTAGTGGCCGCCGCCGCGCAGCAGCTCGTAGCGGTACGGGGCGGCCAGGCGCCGGGTGGCGGGCCCCAGCGACGCGTGCGACGCCGGACGCAGGCCGTCGCGCGCCCCGTGCGCCTGCAGCACCGGGACGGGACGCGCGTCGCGCAGCAGGGCGCGCAGGCGCCGGCCGTCGGGGCGCGGCGTCGAGCGCACGAGCCAGCGCACCTGCTCGAGCTGGCTGTGCGCGGCGAACGGCACGCGCAGCGCACGCCGGTAGGTGTCGACGGCGGACGCGTCGGGACGCCCGGGGACCCCGCCCCACTGCGTGAACATCCGCTCCACCAGGTCGCCCTCGACGACGGCCCGCTCGGGCAGCGACGGCAGCTGGGTGAACGCGAGCAGCGCCGCCGCGGCCGGGTGCGGGGCGGTCCGCGGCTCGCTCACCCGGTCGAGCGGGTGCGTGCCGGCCAGCACGCCCAGCGCACGCACGACGCCCGGGTGCGCGGCCGCGGTGGCCCACGCGACGTCCGCGCCGGTGCCGCTGCCCACCACCACCGCGTCGGACTCGCCGAGCGAGCGGATCACCCCCGCCGCGTCGGCGGCGAGCGTCGGGACGTCGTAGCCCTGCGGGGGCTTGTCGCTGCCGCCGGTGCCGCGCAGGTCCATGGCGGCGACGCGGTAGCCGGCGGCGGCGAGCGCGGGCATCTGGTGGCGCCACGCCCACCAGAACTGCGGCACGCCGTGCAGCAGGAGCACGAGCGGCGCGTCGGGCTCCCCCGTGGTGGTCACGTGGAAGCGGGCGCCGTTCGCGGTGACGAAGCGGTGCTGCCAGGGGCCGTCGAAGAGCAGCGCGGCGGAGTCGACGGTGGTCATCGGGTGCGAACCTACCGGGTCGCCCCCGGCTCGTGACCCCCCTCGGTGCCCGGTGCCGGCACCGCCGTGTCCTCGACCGCGGCCGGCGCCTGCGGGTCGCGCGCGGCCTCCTCGGCGCGGTCCACCGCGTCGGGGTCGACCTCCCCGCCGGCGCGCGCCGCGTGCACGCGTCCGCGCCACGCGAGGACGGCCCCGCCGCCGAGCGCCGCCAGCAGCGAGGCGGCGAGCACGCCGACGACGACGTGGTCGTCGAGGACCGTGCCCGTGCCGAACGCGAGCGAGCCGACCAGCAGCGACACCGTGAACCCGATGCCGGCGAGCAGGCCGACGCCGATGACGTCCCACCAGCCCAGCCCGGGCGCGAGCCGGGCGCGCGTGAACCGGGACACCAGCCACGTGGCCGCCGCGATGCCCAGCGGCTTGCCCAGCACGAGGCCGAGCACGACCCCGAGGCCGACCGGCTCGGTGAAGGTCGCGCCGATCGTCGACGGCTCGATCGTCACGCCCGCCGCGAAGAGGGCGAAGACGGGCACCGCGAAGCCGGCGGACACCGGGCGCCACAGGTGCTCGTAGTGCTCCGCGAGCGAGTTGTCGCCGTGCGCGTCCGTCGCGTCCGCCGCGCCGCCGCGCACCGCCGAGCCCGGGGCGGCCGGCACGGCGAAGCCGAGCAGCACGCCGGCGATGGTCGCGTGCACGCCCGAGGCGTGCAGCAGGGCCCACGCCGCGAGGGCCAGCGGGACGAGCAGGAACGGCGAGCGCAGGCCGCGGCGCAGCGCGAGCGCGAACACCGCCACGCACGCGAACGACCCGAGCATCAGGCCGAGCGTCACCGTCTCGGTGTACCCGACGGCGATGATGACGATCGCGAGCAGGTCGTCGACCACGGCGAGCGTCAGCAGGAACGCGCGCAGCGCGACGGGGACGCCGCGCCCGACGATCGCGAGGACGCCGACCGCGAACGCGATGTCCGTCGCGGTGGGCACCGCCCAGCCCTGCGGCGCGCCGCCCGGCATCGCCGCGTTGACCGCGAGGTAGATCCCGGCGGGCACGACCATGCCGCCGACCGCCGCCGCGGCGGGCAGCGCGGCCGTCGCGACGTGCCGCAGCTCGCCCACGACCATCTCGCGCTTGAGCTCGAGCCCCACGACGAAGAAGAAGATCGCGAGGAGCCCGTCGGCCGCCCAGTGGGCGATGTCGAGGTCCAGGTGGATCGACGCCGGCCCGACGTGCGTGCCGGCGACCGCCGCGTAGGAGTCGGGTGCGAGGTTCGCCCACAGGAGCGCCGCGACGGCACCCGCGAGCAGCAGCAGTCCGCCGGTGCGCTCGTCGCGCAGGGTGTCGGCGAGGTTGCGCTCGCCGCCGGGGGTCAGGGCGGAGAACAGCGTGCGCGTCGGACGCGCGGGCGGCGTGGGTGCGGAGGAGCTGGGCACGCAGAGGACCTCTCGGAGGGGTCGGTCAGGACGTTGCCGACCAGACTTCCCGGCGCACCGGGAGTCCACCTTACCGACGCCGGCCCCGGCACCGCCCGACGGGCGACGAGGCCCGCGTCACGCGCCGGCGGGCTCCTTGACGTCGTCGTGGTCGTCCGCGCCGCGTCGGTCCTTCGGCGGGTCGAAGCGGTAGCCGACGTTGCGGACCGTGCCGATGAGCTGCTCGTGCTCGGGCCCGAGCTTGGCGCGCAGGCGCCGCACGTGGACGTCCACGGTGCGCGTGCCGCCGTAGTAGTCGTAGCCCCAGACCTCCTGCAGCAGCTGGGCGCGGGTGAAGACGCGCCCGGGGTGCTGCACGAGGTACTTCAGGAGCTCGAACTCCTTGTAGGTGAGGTCGAGCGGCCGGCCGCGCAGACGCGCGGTGTAACCACCCGCGTCGATCGTCAGCTCCCCGGAGGAGATCTCCTGCGGGGCGTCGTCGTAGGACGCCGTGGCGGCCTTCTCCATGACGAGCCGGAAGCGGGTCTCGACCTCCGCGGGCGTCGCGTGCTCGAGCACGAGGTCGTCCGCGCCCCACTCCGCGGTGACCACGGTGAGCCCGCCCTCGGTGAGGACGAGCACGAGCGGGACCGTCAGCCCGGTGGCGCGCAGCAGCCGGCAGGTGGTGCGGGCGGTGACGAGGTCGCGGCGCGCGTCGAGCACGACGATGTCCGCGTCCGGTGCGTCCACGAGTGCGGACGGCTCGACGGGCAGGACACGGACCCGGTGGGACAACAGCCCCAGGGCGGGCAGCACCTGTGCCGATCCACCGGACGCAGGTGTGAGCAGCAGCAGGTCCGCCACCTGTCACCTCCTGGCGTGCGAGTGGGGACACGCTACCGCGTGGCCGCGCCGGGTCGTGCCGACGCCCGGCTCGACGGGCCGGCTCGGCCGCCCGGTGCGCCGCGTCTGCGAGAATCCCCGCCGTGCTGATCCCCCTCGCCGTCCGCCGCCGTGCGCAGCGGCCCGCGCCCGTCGCCGGCCGCACCCCGCTGCTGCCGTGAGCGTCGAGACGCGGTCCGTGCTGACGGCCGTCCTCGCGGCCCTGGTCGCGGTGGCCGGCTTCGTCGACGTCCTGCCGCTCGCCGCGCTCGCCGCGGTGCTGGTGGTCGCGCTCGCGGCCGGGTGGCCCGTGCTCGCGAACCTCGCGTTCCCGCCGGGGTCGTCGGCGGTCGTCGCGCTCGGGGGCCTGGGTGCCGTCGCGGCCGTGACGTTCACGCCCCTGCAGCCGTACCTGCAGCACATGCCGGTCGTCCTGGCCGGTGCGGTCGTGCTCGCGTTCGTGAACGAGCTGCTGCGCCGGGACGGGCGCACCCGGCTCGTGGAGTCCGTGTCCGGCACGGTCGCGGGCACGGTCCTGGCGGTCTGCGCGACCGGCTGGGTCGCGACGGCACGGGTCGAGGGCGGCGACGCGCTCGTCGTCGCGGGGGCCGTGGCGCTGGCGCTCGGCTCGGCCGTCGTCGCGCTGCGCGGACGCCCCTGGGCGGTCTACCTGCTCACGGTGGTCGTCGCGACCGGCGGCGGCACGCTCGTCGGCTGGCTCCTGCCGACCGTCGAGCTGACGACCGGTGCCGTCCTCGGGCTCGGCGTCGGCGTGCTCGTCGCGGCGCTGCACGCGCTGTTCGACCGGCTCCCGGCGCTCGCGCGGCGGCTCCCGGGCGTCGCGGTGGCCGTGCTGCCCGTGACGGTGACGGGCGTGCTCGTGTACGTCGCCGGGCGGGTCCTGGCGGGCTGAGCCGGCGTCAGTAGACGAGCGCCTGCGCGTCGGGCCGCAGCGTCTCCTCGACGAACACCGCGGCCCCCGCGATGCGCACGCCCGGCAGGACGTCGTCCGCGGTGATGCCGCGCCGCGCCGCGCACTGCGTGCACACGGTGACCCGGCCCTCCGCGACGAGCAGGTCGAGGAGCTCGGGCAGCGGGGTCGCGTGCGCGAGCTCGAGCTCGGCCGCGCGGCCGGGCAGCGCGAACCACGCCGACTCGCCGGTGAGCCACAGGCTCACGTCGGCGCCGGCGGCGACCGCGGCCGCGGCCACGGTGAAGGCCTGGTTCGTGGCCTCGGGGCGCTCGGTGCCGCTCGTGGTCTTCACGACGAGGGGCGGGGGGTCGACGTCACGGGGTCAGCGTAGGGAGCGCCGGACGGACGCGGCGGGGCGCCCGGCACCCGGACGCGCACAGGGCGTGCGGAAGAGGTGCGCCGCACCGGTCGTTAGGATCGGTGCATGACTGCGCTCGAGGGCTTCTTCATCGGCCTGCTCGTGGCCGCCACGCTGACGATCGCGTGGTTCGCGGGCTTCGTCGTCTACCGGCTGTACAAGGGCCAGCGCTGAGCCGTCGACGCTGCGTGCGCCCGCGGGTGACCCTGGGGTGACCCGCACCGCCGGTCCGGCGCCCGAGCCGCGACCGGCGTCCGAGTCGAGGAGGCAACGTGCCGTTCGTGCTGCCCGAGGGCCTGGCGCCCGAGGTCTACCCGCTCGCCTGGCTGGTCGGCCGCTGGCGAGGTGAGGGCGTCGTCGGGTACCCCGGCGTCGAGGAGAGCACCTTCACCCAGGAGCTCGTGGTCACGCACGACGGCGGCCCGTACCTCGCCTACACCACCACGATCCGGCTCGTCGTCGCGCCGGACGACGCCGCCGCGCTCGACGCCGCGGCGGACGGTGCCCGGGCCGCGGACGCCGACGGCCCGGACGCCCCGCCGCCCGCGGTCGAGGGGACGGCCCGGTGTGGTCCACGGAGTCCGGGTACTGGCGCGTGCCGCCCGAGCGCCCCGAGGGCCTGCCCGACGAGCAGCACCCCGTCGAGCTCCTGCTCGCCGACCCCTCGGGCCACGTCTCGGTCTTCGTCGGGTCGGTCGGCAACGGCCGCATCGACCTCGTCTCCGACCTCGTCGCGCACACCGCCACGGGCGCTCCCGTGAACGCGGGCAAGCGCCTGTACGGGATGGTCAACGGCGAGCTCATGTGGGCGCACGACCTGGCGGCCTTCGGGCACCCGCTGCAGTCGTACGCCTCGGGGCGCCTGCAGCGCGTGGAGGGCTGAGCCGTGACGACCCCCACGGACGCTGCGGCCACCCCGCCCCGGCACCGCAGCCCGCTCCTCGCGCGGCGCGGCGCCGTCCCGGCCGCCGGTCCCGACGCCGGTGTCGCGTGGCACTACGGCGACCCGACCGCCGAGCAGCGCGCGCTCGCGCGCGGCGGCGCGGTGGTCGACCAGTCGCACCTCGGCGTGGTCACGGTCACGGGTCCGGACCGGCTGAGCTGGTTGCACTCGCTCACGTCGCAGGACCTCACGGACCTGCCGCCGCGGACCTCCACCGAGCTGCTGGTGCTCGACCCGCAGGGGCGGCTCGAGCACGCGGCCGGGGTCGTCGACGACGGCACCACGACCTGGCTGCTCACCGAGACGGCCCCCGCGCTGGCCGCCTGGCTCGACCGGATGCGGTTCATGCTGCGCGTCGAGGTCGCGGACGTGACGGACGCGTGGGCCGCCGTCGCCGAGCCCCTCGACGCCGAGGGGGCGAGGGCGAGCCCGTCACGTGGCGGGACCCCTGGCCCCGGACCGGCGCCGGCGGCACCCGGTACGGGCCGGCGGACGACGCGCACCCGGGCGTCGACCGGCGCTGGCGCCTCGTGCTCGTGCCGCGCGAGCGGCTGGTCGACGAGGTGCGTGCGCGCGAGGCGGCGGGCTGGCCGCTCGTCGGCACGTGGGCGTCGGAGGCGCTGCGCGTCGAGGCGTGGCGGCCGCGGACGTCGCGCGAGGTGGACGACCGGACCATCCCGCACGAGCTCGACTGGCTGCGCACCGCCGTGCACCTGCACAAGGGCTGCTACCGCGGGCAGGAGACCATCGCCCGCGTCCACAACCTGGGCCGGCCGCCCCGTCGGCTCGTCATGCTGCACCTGGACGGCTCCGGGCACCTGGTGCCGGAGGCCGGCGCGAACGTGTACCTGCCGGACGAGCAGGGCGGTGCGACGCGTGCCGGGGACGCCTCGGAGGGCAGCGTGCCCGGGCGTCCCGTGGGCCACGTCACCACCGTCGCGCGGCACCACGAGCTCGGCCCGGTCGCGCTCGCGGTGGTCAAGCGCTCGGTGCCCGAGGACGCCGTGCTCCTGGTCGACTGCGACGGCGGCGCGGTGTCGGCCGGGCAGGAGGTCGT
This sequence comes from Cellulomonas sp. JZ18, assembly GCF_009720485.1. Classification (NCBI taxonomy): domain Bacteria; kingdom Bacillati; phylum Actinomycetota; class Actinomycetes; order Micrococcales; family Cellulomonadaceae; genus Cellulomonas; species Cellulomonas sp. JZ18. Next base: position 452,514 of record NZ_CP045245.1, read on the forward strand.
CGTGCCCGGCGAGGGCGTCTCGGTGGACCGCCCGGCCCCGCGGGGGCCGCTGACGCGCGGCCTCGGGCACCACCCGATGCTCGGCGGCTGAGCCTCGTGGGGGCGTCGGCGTCGTCGCTGCGGGGCGCCGCCGCGCTGCGCGTCCACCTGGCGTCCCGGGTGCGGGCCGGACGGGCGCGCGTGCGGGCGTCGTGGTGGCTGGTGCTGCAGGCGTCGGTCGCCGCCGGCCTGGCGTTCGCCGTCGGGCGGTACGTGGTCGGGCACGAGTACCCGTTCTTCGCGCCCGTCGCCGCCTGGGTGTCGCTCGGCTTCTCCCGCGACCGGTCGCTGCGGCGCGTCGCGGAGCTCGCGGCCGGCGTCGCGATCGGGGTCGCCGCGGGCGACCTCGTGGTGCACCTGATCGGCTCCGGACCGTGGCAGATGGCCCTGGTGCTCTTCCTCGCCGCGCTGCTCGGCCGGTTCCTCGACGCGGGGCCGATGCTCACCACGCAGGCCGGCGTCCAGGCGATCGTCATCGTGGGCCTGCCGTCCTTCGCGGGGCGGGCCCGTTCGACCGCTGGGTCGACGCCGTGGTGGGCGGCGGTGTGGCGCTCGCGGTCGCGCTGCTGACGCCGAACGACCCGCGCGGGCACCCCCGTCGCCTCGCGCGGGCCGCGGTGCACGAGCTGGCGGGCATGCTGCACGCCATGGCGCGGGGGCTGGGGCGGGTCTCGGCCGACGACATCGAGGGTGCCCTGCTCACCGGCCGCGCGTCCCAGCCGGCGCTGGACGAGTGGCTGTCGTCGTCGCGCGCGGCGGTGCAGCTGGCGCGGCTCGCACCCGCGCACCGGCGGCACCGGCCGGAGCTCGAGCGGCAGGTGGACACCGCGGTGCTGCTGGACCGCGCGATGCGCAACGCGCGGGTGCTCGCGCGCCGCGCGCGCCGCACCGTCGCGGACGCGCACGAGGCGCCGGCCCTCGCGGAGGTGCTCGAGCAGGTCGCCCGCGCGACGGACGACCTCGCGGCGGCGGTGGCCGTGGGCGCCGACCCGCGGCAGGCGCGTGAGCGGCTGCTGTCCGTCGCCGCCGGGCTCGACCCGCACGTGGTGGCGCGCGACGACTGGCAGGTGCAGTCGCTCGTGCTGCTGGTGCGCTCGCTCGTCGTCGACCTGCTCGAGGCGTCCGGCGCCACGCCGGGGCAGGCGCGCGAGGCGCTGCCGGAGCTGTGACCCGCGGCGCTGCCGGGGCTGTGACCCGCGGCACGGCGGGCGGGGGCGCCGGGACGGGCGGCGCGCATTGCGTACGCTCGTCCGCGTGGACGTCATCGGCGCGGCCCAGGTGTGGCTCTTCCTCCTCTTCTACCTGGTCATCTTCGGTCTGAGCGCGTGGGCGCTCGTGGACTGCCTGCGCCGTCCGGCGGGCGCCTTCACGGCGGCGGGCAAGCGGACGCGGCAGTTCTGGACGTGGGTGCTCGTGGCCGCGACCGCCGTCGCGTTCATCAGCATCCCGCCGCCGCTCGGCCTGCGGCTGCCGTTCCCCAGCTTCCTCGCGCTCGTCAGCGCGGCCGCGGCGATCATCTACCTCGTCGACGTGCGGCCCGCCGTCGAGCCCTACTCGCGTCGGCGCGGCGGGCGCGGCCCCTCCCGGGGCGGCTGGTGACCGCGCGCACGACGCCCGACGTGGGGACCGCCGCGGTGCCGCTCGCGCTCGTGCGCCGGGGCGACCTCGTCGAGTCCGTGCACCACGGGCACGTCGTCGTGCTCGCGCCGGACGGGTCGGTGCGCCTCGCGCTCGGCGACCCCGAGGTCGTGATCTGGCCGCGGTCCTCCCTCAAGCCCGTGCAGGCCGTCGCGATGCTGCGCCACGGGCTCGACGTCGACGGCGAGCGCCTGGCGCTGGTCTGCGCGAGCCACAACGCCGAGCCCGGCCACCTGGACGTCGTGCGCGACCTGCTGGCGACGGCCGGGCTGACCGAGGACGACCTGCAGAACACCCCGGACTGGCCGCTGCACGCGGAGGCCGCGTTCGCCTGGCGCACCGAGGGGCACGCCGGGTCGTCCCTGACGCAGAACTGCTCCGGCAAGCACGCGGGGATGCTCGCGACGTGCCGGGCCGCCGGCTGGGACACCGCGACCTACCGTGACCCGGCCCACCCGCTGCAGCGCGCGGTCGTCCAGGCCGTGACGGACCTGACCGGGGACGTGCCGGCGCACACCACCGTCGACGGGTGCGGCGCGCCGCTGCTGTCGACGACGCTCACGGGGCTCGCGCGCGCGTTCGGGCGGGTCGCCGCCGCGGCGGCCGGCGCGGACGACGGGCCCGAGGCGCGCGTCGGCCGGGCGATGGCCGCGCACCCGTGGCACGTCGGCGGCACGGGGCGCGACGTCACGGCGGTCATGGGCGCCGTGCCGGGGCTCGTCGCGAAGGACGGGGCGGACGGCGTGTACGCCGCAGGACTGCCCGACGGGGGCGCCGTCGCGCTCAAGGTCGCGGACGGCGGCGGTCGCCCGCGGGCCGTGGTGCTCGCCGCCGCGCTGGCCGTCGCCGGTGTCGACCCGGCGCCGCTGCGCGACGTCGCGGCGACGCCCGTGCTGGGGCACGGCCGGCCCGTCGGGGCCGTCGGGGCGACGTTCGGGCCGGCTGCGGGCGGCACCGGCGGAGGCGCCGCGTGAGGGCCGTCGTCCAGCGCGTGACCCGAGCCGCCGTGCGGGTCGACGGCGAGGTGGTCGGCGAGATCACGAGGCCCGGGCTGGTCGCGCTGGTCGGCGTCACGCCCGGGGACGGCCCGGCGCAGGTCGACGTCGTCGCCCGCAAGATCGCCGAGCTGCGGATCCTGCGCGACGAGCGCTCGGCGCTCGACGAGGGCGCGCCCGTCCTCGTCGTCAGCCAGTTCACGCTCTACGCCGACGTGCGCAAGGGGCGGCGTCCCACGTGGAACGCCGCCGCCCCGGGACCCGTCGCGGAGCCGCTCGTCGACGCGGTCGTCGCGGCGCTGCGCGGACGCGGGCTGGAGGTGGCGACCGGGCGCTTCGGCGCCGACATGCAGGTCGAGCTCGTGAACGACGGCCCGGTGACGATCCTCGTGGAGTCGGCCCCCGGGGGCTGACCCCTCAGCCCAGCGCGACGAGGCCGTCGCCGGCGAGGTCCCAGCCGGTCAGCAGGCCGCCGGCCGTGGTCACCAGCGCGAGGCCGGGCGGGACGCGGACCGTCCCGCCGACGCGCCCGTCGGGCAGGGCGAGCCGGTCGAGGCGCAGCACCTCGCCGGTGGACGCGTCCGCGACGGGGACGAGCAGGTCGCGCCCGTCCGTCATGACGGAACCGCCCCAGACCTCGGTCGCGGGGCGCTCGCGGGCCCACACGACCTCGCCCGTCCGCGCGTCGTACGTCGTGACGCCCTCCTCGGTCACCGCGTGCACCCGGCCGCGCAGGACGAGGGCCCGGTGCACGCCCGGGACGGGGGCGGCCCAGCGCTCGTCGCCCGTGGTCCCGTCGACGGCGTGCAGCCCGTGCTCCGACGTGGCGAGCACGAGCGGCCCCGCGCGACCGTCGTCGACGGCCACGTGGACGGGCGGGCCGGGCAGCACGACGTCGCGTGCACGGCCGACGAGGTACCAGGGGCCGCCCGCGTCGAGGACGGCCCGCGGCGTGCCGTCGGGCTGCCACAGCACGTCGGCCCTCGCGTCCGGGGGCAGGGGGACGCGGCGCAGCACCGTGCCCGAGGCGTCCACGAGCTCGAGGCCGTCGGGCGCCGGCACCAGGACGCCGCCGTCGGTCGACCGCAGCGCGGTCGCGCCGCTGCCGCCGGCCGCCTCGCGGGTCCACCGGGCGGCCCCGGTCGTGGCGTCGACGGCCCGCACGAGCAGGCCGTCCGCGACGGGGTGGGCGAGCACGGCCACGTCCCCGAGCAGGGCCAGCGACGTGGCGGGGACACCGGGGGCGGCGTCGACGACGTGGTCGGCGACGACGGAGCCGTCGGCGGTGTCGACCAGCACGAGGCGCGACGTCGTCGCGGGCACGTCCTGCGGGACGAGCCCGGCGTCCCGCTGCCACGCGTCGGTCGCGAGGCAGGCGACGCGCTCCGGGAGGGCGTCCGGGGGTGCGGGCGAGCCCGAGCACCACGGCACGGGCGTGCCGAGGGCGTCCCGGGCCCCGGCGGGCGGCGCGGTCAGCGGGAGCGCCCAGGCGTCCGCGCCCGTCGCCGGGTCGAGGGCGGCGAGCTCCGTGCCGGCCGGGGTCGAACGCACGCCGACCAGCGCGCTGCCGGTGCCGAGCACCGCCAGCGGGAGGCGGTCGCCCGGGGTGCGCCACCGCACGTCGAGGGCGTCGGGGACGGGCGCGAGCACGCCGGGCAGGGCACGCAGCCCGGCCAGCACGGCGCGCTCCCGGGCGTCCGACACGACCTGCGCGGCCACGAGCACGACGACCACCGCGGCGGCCGCGAGCACGAGCCGGCGTCGGCCCGGGCGGGCGGTGCGACGCCCGGTGCCCGGGCCGGCGTCCGAGGTCGCCCCGACGCGGGCGGAGGGCTCGTCGTCCTCGACCAGCTCCACGTCGGCCCGGTTGCCGCGCTGCACCATGCGCGCACGGTAGCCGACCCCTCGGGAGGGTGACCGCGGCCGCCGGTGGAGGAGGGGGCCGTGTTCGTCCACATGGTCGTCCACACCTGTGTGCAGTCACCCACCTGCACGGCGACCGGTGCAGCACAGGGGTGTGGACGGCGGCTGTGGACGAGTGCCGCACCGGTCACCGCGCGTCGCGACGGCGCGGGACGCGGACGTGACACCGCGGTGACCGGGGCGTGGCGCGCCGGCGACGGTCCGGTGCACGACGCTCCGCGACGTCCTCGCCCTGCTGCGCGGCCTGCGTCCGGCGGCGAGGATGACGCGCATGCGGGTCGAGGCGGTCGAGGGTGACATCACGCGCGAGCACGTCGACGTGGTCGTGAACGCGGCGAACACGTCCCTGCTGGGCGGCGGCGGTGTGGACGGCGCGATCCACGCGGCCGCGGGCCCGGGCCTGCTCGCGGCGTGCCGAGAGCTGCGCCGCACGGTGCTGCCGGACGGGCTCCCCGTGGGGGACGCCGTCGCCACACCGGGGTTCGACCTGCCCGCGCGGTGGGTCGTGCACACCGTCGGCTTGAACCGGCACGCCGGCGAGACGGACCCGCGGCTGCTGACGTCGTGCTTCGTGCGCTCGCTCGACGTGGCCGCCGGGCTGGGCGCCGCGAGCGTCGCGTTCCCGGCCGTCGGGGCGGGCGTGTACGGCTGGGACGCCGACGAGGTCGCGCGCGTGGCCGTCGCGGCGGTGCGGACCTGGGGCACGGGGACGGCGCGGCGGACGGCACGGGGCACGGCACGCGGGACGGCACGGCCGGGTCGGCGCACGCGACCGGCGTCCGCGTCGTGCGCTTCGTGCTGTTCTCCCCGCGGGTGCGCGCCGCGTTCGAGCGCGCCCTGGGCGCGGCGTCGCCCGAGGCCTAGGCTCGCCCGCATGGCCGACGTGCTGCCCGCGCTGCCCGAGGACGACCTGCGGCGCGTGCTGTGCGTCGTCGCCCACCCCGACGACCTGGAGTACGGCGCCTCCTGCGCGGTGGCCCGGTGGACGGGCCGCGGCGTCGAGGTCGCGTACCTGCTGCTCACGCGCGGGGAGGCGGGGATGGACGCGTCCCCGCCGGCCGAGACGGGGGCGCTGCGCTCGCGTGAGCAGGTCGCGGCCGGGGCCGCCGTCGGGGTGACGCAGGTCGACCTCCTCGACCACCCGGACGGCGTGCTCGAGCCGTCGCTCGCGCTGCGGCGGGACGTCGCCGCCGCCGTGCGCCGGTTCCGCCCGGACACGGTGCTGACCGGCACGTGGGAGGAGGAGGTCGGCTGGGGGCTCAACCAGGCCGACCACCGCGCTGCGGGCCTCGCGACGCTGGACGGCGTGCGGGACGCCGGCAACCGGTGGGTCTTCACGGACCTGCTCGACGCGGGGCTGGAGCCGTGGGGCGTGCGCCGGCTGCTCGTGCACGGGCACACGCGGCCCACGCACGCGGTGGACGTGACCGGGGAGCCGCTGCGGCGCGGCATCGCGTCGCTGGAGGCGCACGCCGCGTACCTCGCGGGGCTGCCGTGGCACCCCGCGCCGGCCGACTTCATCCCGATGATGACCGCCGAGGGCGGCCGCGCCGCGGGCGTCGAGCACGCCGTCCTGCTGCGCTGCCACGACCTGCAGGGCTGAGACCGCGCGGGCTGCGGGAACGGTCGTCGCGGGAGACCGTCCCCGCAGCCCCGTGCGCGGGTCAGGCGGTCGCGTTCAGGCGGTCGAGCTCGTCGGCCGTCAGCTGCAGGTCGGCCGCGAGGACCGAGTCCTGGATCGAGGCCGGGCGGGACGCCCCGGGGATCGGGACGACGACGTCCGCCTGCGCGAGCTCCCACGCGAGCGCGACCTGCTGCGGGCTGACGCCGTGGGCCTCGGCCACCTCCGCGAACGGTGCGAAGGACTCGCCGAGGTCGCCGGCCTTGCCGATGCCGCCCAGCGGGCTCCACGGCAGGAACGCGATGCCCAGCTCCGCGCACAGGTCGAGCTCGGCCTGGGACGACCGGAACGCCGGGGAGTACTGGTTCTGCACCGAGGCGAGGCGCCCGCCGAGGATCTCCTGCGCCTGGCGGATCTGCTCCGGGTTCGCGTTCGAGATGCCGGCGAGGCGGATCGTGCCCGCGTCGAGCAGCTCGGCGATCGCGCCGACGGACTCGGCGTACGGCACCTCCGGGTCGGGGCGGTGGAACTGGTAGAGGCCGATCGCCTCGACGCCCAGGCGCCGGGCGGACTCCTGCGCGGCCTTCCTCAGGTACTCCGGCCGGCCGTTGACCGTCCAGGAGCCGTCGCCCGGACGCAGGTGGCCGCCCTTCGTGGCGACGAGCACGGCGTCGGTGTCGCCGTGCCACGTGCGCAGCGCCTCGGCGATGAGCTCCTCGTTGTGGCCGACCTCGTCGGCGTGCAGGTGGTAGGCGTCGGCGGTGTCGACGAGGGTGACGCCGGCGTCGAGCGCGGCGTGGATCGTGGCGATCGAGCGCTCGCGGTCGGGGCGGCCCTCGATGGACATCGGCATGCCGCCGAGGCCGATCGCGCTCACGGGGACGTCGGCGATGTGTCGGGTCTGCATGTCCCCATCTGACGCCCGCAGCCCCCGGCGCGCACGTCGGCGGGTCGTCGGCGGACGCACGCGGCCCGGACGCGGGGCGGGACGTACCCTCGCGGCGCGGACGGCGCGAGGACGCGGAGGACGGGATGGCGACGACGGACGGACCTGCACCCGGTGGGGCACGGCGCGGCGCGCGGGTCGTCCTGCTCGACGTCGACGGTGTGCTGCGGCACTGGCACGACGCACCGGTGGCGGCCGTCGAACGGCGTGCGGGGCTCGCACCCGGCACGCTCGTGGCGACCGCGCACGCGCTGCCGGAGTACGAGCTGGGCGTGCGGGGACGCGTGACGTTCGACGACTGGTGCCGCGCCACCGCACGGGCCCTGGCGCCCCGGATCGGGGCCGACGCCGCCGACGCCGTCGTCGCCGACTGGCGCCGCTACCGGGGCGACGTGGACGGGCGCATGGTCGACCTGGTGCGGGAGGTCGCCGCGCGCGTCCCGGTCGCGCTGCTGTCCAACGCGCACGACTGCCTGCGCGCGGACCTCGCCGGGCACGGGGTGGACCACCTGTTCGCGCACGTCGTGTGCTCCGCCGAGGTGGGCGTGGCGAAGCCGGACCCGGCGATCTACGCGGTCGCGGCCGAGGCGGTCGGCGAGCGGCCCGAGGACTGCGCCTTCGTGGACGACCGGCCGGAGAACGTCGACGCGGCCCGCGCGGTCGGCATGCGGGCGCACCTGTTCCGCGACGTCGGCACGTGCGCGGCGTTCCTGCGTGCGGCGGTCGCGTCCGGCGGGGACGCCCGGGGCGGCTGAGGTGCTCGGCGTGCGCCGGGCTCAGGGGGCGTCGAGGCCGGGGACGTCCAGGCGCAGCACCGACGCGACCGTGCGGACCACGCCGTTCTCCGCGTTGGACGGCGCCGTGAACCGCGCGCCGGCGCGCACCTCGGGGTGGCCGTTCGCCATCGCGAACGACCAGTCCGCCGCGGCGAGCATGCCGACGTCGTTGAAGAAGTCGCCGAACGCCATCGTGTGCTCGGGCCCGACGCCGAGCGCCGCCTGGACGGCCCGCAGGGCGGTGCCCTTGTCCGCCGTCGGGCTCATGACGTCCGCCCAGTGCTCGCCGGAGACGAGCACGCGCGCGACGTCGGCGAACGACGCGAGCGCCGGGCCGATGCCCGTCTCGGCGGCGCCGAAGTCGTACACCGCGACCTTGAGGACCGTGTCGTCGACCGCCGTCAGGTCCTCGACCGTCTCCAGCAGCGCGTAGTACGGCGCGCACTGCGCGAGGAACGGCTCGTCCGTCCGCTCGACGTACGCGCTGCGCTCGCCGCACAGGACGACGCCGATGTCGAGCGTGGCGGCGGCGGCCCGCACGCGCTGCACGACGTCCCGCGCCACCGCGAGGTCGAGGCCGTCGACGGCGAGGGTGCGGCCCTCGCGCACGACGAGCGCCCCGTTCTCCGCCAGGTACACGAGGTCGTCGCGCCCCAGGTCGCGGCGCAGGGTCGCGTACTGGCGGCCGCTCGCCGGGCACACCGTCACGCCGCGGGCGAGCAGCAGGTCGAGCAGCGGCCAGAACGTGGGGTGCACGCGCTTGGCGTCGTCCAGCAGCGAGCCGTCCATGTCGAGCGCCAGCAGGCGCACGTCGGGGACGTGGTCGAGCACGGGCGGGTCGACGACGGGGGCGGGGGTGGGACCGGTCACCCGTCGAGCATGCCTCACCAGCGGCGGCCGCCCGGCGCCGTGCCGCCCTGCCCGGGTTCGGTGCCGCCGCCCGTCGAGCCGTCACCGGGCGCGTCGCCGGGGCCCGGGTCCGCCCCGGCGCCGCCGCCGTTCGCCTGCTCGTTGCGCTCGGCGAGCTCCGCCTGCCGCTGGGCCTCCGCGTCCTGCGGGGCGGGGGCGGGGTCGGTGCCGGAGCCCGGCGCGGGGGACGGCGTCGACGTGCCCTGCTCGGCGGCGGTGGCCGCCTCGCCGACGTCCTGCGCCAGCTCGCCGAGCTCGCGCACCTGCTGCTGCGCCTGCTCCCGGGCCTCGTCGCGGGCGTCCTGGGCGTCCTCACCGCCGCCACCGCCACCACCACCGCCGGCCGACGGCGGGGGCGTGCACGCCGGGTCCGCGAGCGCCTCGATGCGCAGGGCGGCCTGGTCCGCGGCGCTGTCGAGGAGGTACTGCGCCCAGCGCAGCTCCTCGACGTACGGGTCGGCGTCGTCGTACGGCGGCTCCACGAGCTCCTCGTCGTACGGTTCCCCGGCGTCGCGCGCGACCTGCGCCGCCAGGATCTCCTCGGCCTTCTCGAGCGAGTCCTGCGCGCTGCGGACCAGGTGCGCCTGCTCGCCCTCCAGGGCGAGCGCGCGGTTCGTCTGCACCGCGCACCGGTGCGCGTCCGGCACGCCGACGAGCGCCTGGTCGAGCGCGTCGAGCGCCCGGGCGGTGCGGTCCTGGCGCAGGTACGCGGTGCCCGCGTTGAAGTCGGCCTTCCACTGCTCGACGGGGACGACCGAGCGCTGCCGGTCGAACACGTCGATCGCGTCCTGGTCCCGGCGCGCGTCCCAGGCGGCGCGGCCCTGCGCGTAGACGACGTTCACGACGAGCAGGTGCGTGGCGAACCCGAGCACGACCGCCGCGGGCAGCCAGGACCACCGCAGCAGGCGGCGCCGGCGGCGAACGTGCGGCGGCTCGGCGGCGCGGGCCGCGCGGCGGGCGGCGGCCTCCGCCGCCCGGCGCTGGCTGCGCGTGCGCGCGACGGGGGTGCGGACGCGGTGGTGCTGGCTCACGCGGACCTCCGGCGGCTCGACGCGCGCGCCCACGTCCACGCCTCCGCCGCGAGCAGCAGGGCGGCAGCCAGCGCGAACAACCACACGACGTCCCGTGTGCCCGTGACGTCCCGGCGGCCGTCGGCCGCGACCGTGGCCGCGTCGACGTCCGCGACGAGGTGGGCCGTCGGCGTCGGCCCGGTGCGGTGCACGTACGGCACCCCGAGCTGGTCGGCGACCGCCCGCAGGCCGTCCTCGTCGATGCGCGAGACCGCGTCGCCGCCGGCCGGGTCGGCGATGTAGGGAGGGTCGGGGTCGACCGTGCCGTCGTACGACCGCATCCGCGCGCCCGCGGCCGTGCCGTACCCGAGGACCGCGCCGCCGTCGACGAGCGGCGCGACGTCGGCGAACGACGCCGCCGTGCCCTCGCCGGTCTGCTCGCCGTCGGAGAGGTAGAACACGAGGCGCACCATCCCGGGGTCGCGCTCGGCGGCGTCCTCCAGCGAGCGACGCAGCACGTCCAGCGGGCGGTCGCGCAGCGTGCCCGCGGACGACGCGGTGACCTCCTGGGTCACGGTCTGCGCCCAGGCACGCACCGCGTTCACGTCGGCCGTCAGGGGCAGCTGCGTGCCGGCCTGGTCGGCGAAGCCGATGACGGCGAACGACCCGCCGGACAGGTCGGTGGCGAGCGAGACGACGTCGTGCCGGACCCCGTCGAGGCGGCGGACCGTCGGCTCGGGCGGCAGGCCCGGCTGGCGCGGCGCCGGGTCGCCCGGGCCCCAGTCCTCGGCGGCCATCGACCCGGTGCGGTCCACGACGAACCACGCCTGCACGCCGGTGCGCGCCCCGCCGGGCTGGGTCGTCGTCACGGCCGGGGTCAGCGCCACGACCGCGAGCAGGACGACGAGCAGCGCGCGCCGCGCCCACGTCCACGGCCCGGCCCGCAGGGCGCCGTCCCGCACGACGCGCACCCGTCCGCCGTCCCGTGCGACCCGCAGACCCAGCGCCTGCACCAGGCACAGCAGCAGCACGGGCGCCGCGGTCGCCACGACCACGCCCACCGGCACCACCGTCCGCCACGTCATGCGCGCACCCGCCAGGCCAGGACGAGCGCCGCCAGGCCGGCGACGTACAGCAGGACGACCCACGGGTCGGAGTCGTCGACGACGAGCCGCTCGGGGTCCGCGTCCATCGCGACGAGCTCGGCGGCCTGCACCTGCGCGAGGATCGCCGGCACCGCGGACGGGTCGGACGCCTGCGCGAACACGCCGCCGGTGCCCTCGACGGCCAGGCGCATGCGCGCACGCGGGCCGGAGGGACCCGTCGCGTCGTCGCGGTCGGGGTAGAGGCCGTGCACGACGCCGCCGCGCTCCGCGGTCAGCGCAGCCGCCCCCTCGAGCGTGTAGACCGGGCTGCCCCACGGCTCGTTGTCGGTCGCGAGCACGACGGACCGCGACCGCTCGGTGTCGAACTGGTCGAAGAGCAGCGCGCACGTGGCCAGCCCGTCGCCGATGAGCGACGCCTGCCCCTCCAGGCCCTCGGTGCCCCGGAAGAAGGCCTCGACGTCGTCCGCGTCGCCCTCGCGCTCGAGCACGCGCCGCGCCTCGCGCAGCTGCTCGCGGACCAGGTCGTAGTCGTCCGTGAGGGGGAAGACCGTGCGCGACGTCGAGTCGAACAGCGACAGCGCGACGCGCTCGCCCTCGAACTCGTCGACGAGCCGCTCGAAGGTCGCCACCACCGCGGCGTCGTACTCGACCATCGAGCCGGAGACGTCCAGGCAGAGCACGATGTCGCGGTTCGCGAGCTCACGCGTGCGCTCCTCGACGACGACGGGCCGCGCGACGAGCACCGCCGCCGCGAACGTCGCCGCCCCCACGGCGAGCACGAGGGCGACGCGCAGCGCGTGGTACCGCAGGCGCCACCAGCGCAGCGCGGGCACGTGCCGCAGCTCCGCGGTGTTCGCGACCCACACCGTCGCCCGGCCGCGGCTGCGCCACAGCAGACCCGCGACGAGCGCGGCGGCCGCGAGCCCGACCAGCGCGGGGACGGTCCACGCCGTCGTCAGCGTCGTCGCCGCGTCCGTCACCACGCCCGGCAGCGCGCCTGTCACCACGCCCGTCACCACGTCCGCACCAGCTTCCGCGCCTCGCGCAGCGACGTGCGCACCTGGGCGCGGGTGCGCGCGGCGAACGCCGGCCGCGACGACTGCTCCAGCGCCCCCGCGAGGCGGCGCAGCCGGCGGTCCCCGCGCGCGTCGGACGCCGTCACGGTCGCGGTCGGCACGCCCGTGCGCGCCGCCGCGAACTCGCGCACCACGTACCGCAGCTCCAGGTGCGCGCCGCGCGTGTCCAGGTCCCCGGCCGCGTACCGGTCCTCGACGGCCTGCAGGCGCGCCAGCGCGGCGTCGCGCGCCGCCGCGTACGGGTCGGGGCGGGCCGTCACCGTCGCCGCGGCCGCGTCGGCCGCGGCCGCCGGCGGTGGCGACCCGGCGGCCGGTCCGCGCGTCGAGCGCAGCACCCACCAGAACCAGGCGACGACGCCCGCGACGAGCAGCGCGCCGACCAGCGGCCACCACCAGCCGTACGCCATCGGCTCGACGAGCTCACCCGCGGGCACGGCGGGCCCTCCCCAGCAGCGCGGACATCTCGTCCAGCACGTCGTGCGTCGACTCCACCGTGACGGCCTCGACGCCCACCCGACGCAGCCGGGCGCGGACGGCCGCGTGCCGCTCCACCCGGGCCTGCGCCACCGCCTCCTGCACGCGGCGGCGGCCGCGCAGGTACGCGGGCAGGGTCCAGCCGCTCACCACGTCGCGGACCGCGCGCACCGCACGGGGCGCGTGCACGGGCCGGCCGCGCTCGCGGGCGTCCGACGCCCCCGCCACCGTCCCGGGCGCCGCCCCGAGGCCCGGGCCGAACAGGTCGGCGTCCGCGACCTGCACGACCAGCACCTCGTGGCGCGTCCGCACCCGGGCGAGCGCGCGCGCGTCGGCCTCCGTCGGGCGGGCCTCGTCGGTGACGACGACGACGAGCGAGCGCCGCGCCGTGCGCCGCAGCACCCGGTCGAGCAGGCGCGCCAGGTCGCCCTCGGGGGCCGCCGGGTCGAACGTGCGCTCGACGCGGCGCAGCAGCACCTCCAGGTGCGTGGAGCCCGCGCGCGGCGGCAGCTCCAGGACCCGGCCCGCGTCCCCGGCGACCAGCCCCACGCGGTCCCCGCGGCGGTGCGACAGGTGCGCGACGACGTCCGCGACGAGCTGCGCGACGACGTCCTTGCGCTCCCCGCCCGCCGCGGTGGCGGTCATGTGCCGCCCGGTGTCGACCACGAGCACGACCGACAGGTTCGACGTCGCCACGTACCGCTTGACCACCGGCTGCGCGGACCGCGCCGACGCCCGCCAGTCGATGTCGCCGACGTCGTCCCCGGGCGTGTACGCGTGCAGGTCGTCGACCTCGTCGCCGTGGCCCTTCCACACCGCGCGGTGGCGTCCCTCGAGGAGCCCGGTGGCGCGGCGCACCGTGGGCAGGTCGAGGCGCGCGCGCACGAGCGCGAGGCGGGAGCGGTGCGGCATGGGTCGCGGGGTGCTCGGGTCAGGGCACGGGGACCGCGGCGAACACGGCGTCGACGATCGACTCCGGGCTCACGTCGTCGGCCAGCGCGTCGAACGTGCGGACCACGCGGTGGCGCAGCACGGCGTGCCGCAGCGCCCGGACGTCGTCCGGGGTGACGTGGGAGCGGCCGTCCCGCAGCGCCACGGCCTGCGCCACGCGCATGAGCGAGATCGAGCCGCGCGGGCTCGCGCCCATCCGCACCAGGCGGTCGTGCCCCGGCACCTGCACCGGGCCGCGGCCGCGGGTGGTGGCGACCAGGTCGACGACGTACCGGCGGATCGAGGCGTCGACGTACACCTGGTCGACCGCCTCCTGCAGCCAGCGCACCTCGTCGAGGGTCAGCCGCGGCGCGTCGAGCGGGCGTGCCATGCGCCCGTCGGAGATGCGCTCGAGGATCTCGACCTCCTCCGCCGGGTCGGGGTAGTCGAGCACCTCCTTGAGCAGGAACCGGTCCATCTGCGCCTCGGGGAGGACGTGCGTGCCCTCCTCCTCGATGGGGTTCTGCGTCGCGAGCACCATGAACGGCTGCGGCAGACGGTGCACCTCGCCCGCGATGGTCGTCTGCTTCTCCTGCATCGCCTCGAGCATCGCCGACTGCGTCTTCGCGCTGGACCGGTTGATCTCGTCGAGCAGGACGACGTTCGCGTGCACCGGCCCGAGCTGGGTCGTGAACTGCCCGGTCCCGTAGTGGAAGACCTGCGTGCCCACGATGTCCGACGGCATGAGGTCGGGCGTGCACTGGATGCGGTGGAACGACCCCGACACGGCGTGCGCGAGCGTCTGCGCCGCCGTCGTCTTCGCCAGGCCCGGCACGGACTCGAGCAGGATGTGCCCGCCGCACATGAGCGCGACGACGAGCGACGTCCGCAGCCCCTCCTGCCCGACGACGCGCTGGTCGAAGACGCGTTCGATGCGCTCGGTCAGCGCGACGGCGCGCTGCAGGTCACGGGAGCCGAGGGTGTCGCGGGGGGGCACGGGCGGCGAGGCTACCCGGCGGACGGCCACCAGAGGCGCAGCGCTGCCCGGACGGCCGTGTCGGCGGGGGAGTGCGTCCCCCGGACGAGTGCCAGCGTCCACGGACCGCCGAGCGCGGCCAGGTAGGTGGTCAGCTCGTCGGGGGTGCCGAAGGGGTCGCGGTCGCCGCTCACCGCGAGCACCGGCACGGTGACGTCCGGCAGGTGCGCAATGCGCAGCCGCTCCGGCTGCCCCGGCGGGTGCAGCGGGTACGACAGGAGCAGCAGCCCGGCCGCGGCCAGCCCCTCCGCGACGGCCACCGACGCCATGCGCCCGCCGAACGACCGCCCCCCGACGACGAGCCGGTCCGTGCCCACGCCGAGCTCGTCCGCGAACGCCTCCGCCTCGTCCCGCACGCGCTGCACGGCGGCCTTCCCGCGCGGCAGGTCGACCCGCCGGACGGCCACGTGCGGCGACAGCGCCCGGTCCAGCGCGACGAGGCTCGGGTTCTCCCGCGTCGCGCTCGCCCCGGGCGCGAGGAGCACGCCCGCGACGTCGGCGGGCGCGTCGCCGTGGTGGACGACGCGGACGTCGGGTGCTGCGCTCGTCATCCCCCGACCCTCCCACCCCGCCCTGCCCTCTCGTCCACCTGCACGTCGGGCTGCCCACGCTCCGCTCCACCCTGACCCCGCCCGCCCCGCTCCGACCCCCGCCCGCCGAGTTCGGCACTCCCATGCCGACTTCGGCAGGTTCAGGTCGCGAACTGGGCAGGGAACCACCGAACTCGGCGGTGGGGGCGGCGCGGGAGAGGGTCCGTCGGCGCTCGACCGCGGTCTCCCGCACCTCCGCCGCGTCTCCGGTCCACAGTCCCCGCCGAGTCCGGCACTCGGGTGCCGACTTCGGCAGCTTCAGGTCGCGAACTGGGCGCGGAACCACCGAACTCGGCGATGGGAGGGCGGACTGGTGGGAGGTCGGGGGGTGGTTACTGGTCGGTACCGTGGGGGTGTGGGTGGAGACGGCGGGGCGGGTGCGGACGCGGCGGGTGCGCAGCGGGCTGTCGGCGAGGTGCGCGGACGCGTCGTCATGCAGGTGCGCTGGTCGGACGTCGACCTGTTCGGGCACGTCAACAACGCCGCCTTCCTGCGGTACCTCGACGACGCGCGGTTCACGCTGTTCCCCCGCATGGGCGTCGACGAGGCCGGGGCGATGACCGCGTCGCTGCTGGTCGTCGTCAAGCACGAGATCGACTACGTCGCGCCGATCCGGTTCCGCCTCGCCCCCGTCGTCGTCGAGGTGTGGGTGCCGCGGCTCGGCCGCTCGTCGGTGGACTTCGCGTACGAGGTGCTCGACGGGGACGGGCCCGGCGCCGGCGTCGCCCTGCGCGCGCGCTCGCGGATGGTGCAGCTCGACCGCGCCAGCCACAGCCCGCGCCCCTTCACCGACGAGGAGCGCGCCACGTTCGCCGCCTACCCCGGCCCCGAGCCGGTGCTGCGCGGCTGGTGACGCCCGGGCGTGACGCACGCCGCACGTCGCGCTTTGCCGTCGCCCCCCGCGGCCGAGGACCATGGCGCGAGTGACGACCGCGCGCCTGCACCTCGTGCTCATGCTGGCCCTGACCTTCACCACGGGGATCATCGACGCCGTCGGCTACCTCGGCCTCGACCGCGTCTTCACCGCCAACATGACGGGCAACGTCGTCATCCTCGGCATGGCGCTCGCCGGCGCCGACGACCTGCCGGTGGCCGGCCCGCTCGTCGCGCTGGCGGGCTTCATGCTCGGTGCCGCGATCGGGGGCCGCGTCCTGCGCCGTGCCGCACAGGGCTGGAGCCACCTGTCGACCACGACGTTCGGCACGACCGGCGTCCTGGCCGTGCTGCTCGGCGTCGCCTCGATCGTGGCGCACCCCGAGGAGGGCACGGTCTGGGGCCTCGCCGTCACGACGCTCCTCGCCGTCGCGATGGGCCTGCAGGCCGCCGCCGCGCGCCGGCTCGCGGTCAAGGACGTCACGACCGTCGTCGTCACCTCGACCCTCACGGGCCTGGCCGCCGACTCCCGGCTCGCGGGCGGCACGGGCGACAGCTGGGCGCGCCGCCTGCTCGCGGTCGTGCTCATCCTCGCCGGAGCCGGCGTCGGGGCGCTGCTGCTGCGGGTGGGCGAGGCCGGCGTCGGGGTCGGGATGATCGTCGCGGGCGCGCTCGCGCTCGTCGTCGCCGTGATCGGCCACGCGCGTCGCGAGCGCGAGACCGCCGCGACCGCCTGACCGGGGCGAGCCGCCGGACCGCGGCGACCGCCCGGCCCCGACGGGGCCGCCGGGTCAGGCGCCGGCGTCCAGGCGGGCCGCGACGTCCGCGGGGAAGCCGCCCGTCGCGACCGGGCTCCAGCGCTCGGGCGTGACGCGGATCAGGCTCTTGCCCTGCAGGCGCATCGCCGCGCGGTACTCGTCCCAGTCGGGGTGCTCGCCGGCGATGCAGCGGTAGTAGTCGACCAGCGCGTCCTCGGCCTCGGGCATGTGCAGGACCTCGGCGGTGCCGTCCACCTGCACCCAGGCGCCGTTCCAGTCGTCCGACAGCACGCACACCGAGACGCGGGGGTCGCGCTCGGCGTTGCGGGTCTTGGCGCGGCCCGGGTACGTGGAGACCACGATGCGCCCCTGCTCGTCGACGCCGCCGCTCACGGGGGAGACCTGCGGGCGCCCGTCGGCGCGGGTGGTGACGAGCAGCATGTGGTGGCGCGGGCGCACGAAGTCCAGCAGGCCGGGCAGGTCGACGGTCGTGGCCGTGGCGATCGAACGGGGCATGGCACCGACGCTACGCGCCGGGCGGGCGTGTCGTATCCGCCTGCGGCGAACACGGGACGTCCGGCGGGTACCCCGCCGTTAGCATCGAAACACGCCGTCTCGTCGGCACCGTGCGCACCCCCTGACGCGCGGTCCTGGCGGGGCACGCCGCTCGTGAGGAGTGCACATGTTCGAGAGATTCACCGACCGAGCCCGCCGCGTGGTCGTCCTCGCCCAGGAAGAGGCGCGGATGCTCAACCACAACTACATCGGCACCGAGCACATCCTCCTGGGTCTCATCCACGAGGGTGAGGGCGTCGCGGCCAAGGCCCTGGAGTCGCTCGGCATCTCGCTCGAGGCGGTCCGCGCGCAGGTCCAGGAGATCATCGGCGAGGGCCAGCAGGCGCCGTCGGGGCACATTCCCTTCACGCCGCGCGCGAAGAAGGTCCTGGAGCTGTCGCTGCGCGAGGCGCTGCAGCTCGGCCACAACTACATCGGCACCGAGCACATCCTGCTCGGCCTCATCCGTGAGGGCGAGGGCGTCGCCGCCCAGGTCCTCAACAAGCTCGGCGCGGACCTCAACCGCGTCCGCCAGCAGGTCATCCAGCTCGTCTCCGGCTACCAGGGCAAGGAGCCGGTCGCCTCGGGCGGCCCGGCCGAGGGCCAGCCGTCCGGCTCGGCCGTGCTCGACCAGTTCGGGCGCAACCTCACGCAGGCCGCGCGCGACGGCAAGCTCGACCCGGTCATCGGGCGCGAGAAGGAGATCGAGCGGGTCATGCAGGTGCTGTCCCGCCGCACCAAGAACAACCCGGTCCTCATCGGCGAGCCCGGCGTCGGCAAGACCGCCGTCGTCGAGGGGCTCGCGCAGGACATCGTCCGCGGCGACGTGCCGGAGACGCTCAAGGACAAGCAGCTCTACACGCTGGACCTGGGCGCCCTGGTCGCGGGCAGCCGCTACCGCGGTGACTTCGAGGAGCGCCTGAAGAAGGTGCTCAAGGAGATCCGCACCCGCGGCGACATCATCCTGTTCATCGACGAGATCCACACGCTCGTCGGTGCGGGTGCCGCCGAGGGTGCGATCGACGCCGCGTCGATCCTCAAGCCCATGCTGGCCCGCGGCGAGCTGCAGACCATCGGCGCCACGACGCTCGACGAGTACCGCAAGTACGTCGAGAAGGACCCGGCCCTGGAGCGCCGCTTCCAGCCGATCCAGGTCTCGGAGCCGAACCTCCAGCACGCCATCGAGATCCTCAAGGGCCTGCGCGACCGGTACGAGGCGCACCACCGCGTGTCCATCACGGACGCCGCGCTGGTCGCCGCCGCGACGCTGGCCGACCGGTACGTCAACGACCGCTACCTGCCGGACAAGGCGATCGACCTGGTCGACGAGGCCGGCGCGCGCCTGCGCATCCGTCGCATGACGGCTCCGCCGGAGCTGCGCGAGCTCGACGAGCAGATCGCCGAGACGCGCCGCGACAAGGAGTCCGCGATCGACGAGCAGGACTTCGAGAAGGCCGCGCGCCTGCGCGACCAGGAGAAGCAGCTCGGGCTCAAGCGGGTCGAGAAGGAGAAGGCCTGGAAGAACGGCGACCTGGACGCCGTCGCCGAGGTCGACGAGGAGCTCATCGCCGAGGTGCTGGCCAACGCCACGGGCATCCCGGTGTTCAAGCTCACCGAGGAGGAGTCCAGCCGCCTGCTCCACATGGAGGACAACCTGCACAAGCGGGTCGTCGGCCAGGACGCCGCCATCAAGGCGCTGTCGCAGGCCATCCGGCGCACGCGTGCGGGCCTCAAGGACCCGAAGCGCCCCGGTGGGTCGTTCATCTTCGCCGGCCCCACGGGTGTCGGGAAGACCGAGCTCGCCAAGGCGCTCGCCGAGTTCCTCTTCGGGGACGAGGACGCGCTGATCCAGCTCGACATGTCGGAGTTCTCCGAGAAGCACACCGTCTCGCGCCTGTTCGGCTCGCCCCCCGGGTACGTCGGGTACGACGAGGGCGGTCAGCTCACGGAGAAGGTGCGTCGCAAGCCGTTCTCGGTCGTCCTCTTCGACGAGGTCGAGAAGGCCCACGCGGACATCTTCAACTCGCTGCTGCAGATCCTCGAGGACGGTCGCCTGACCGACTCGCAGGGCCGGGTGGTCGACTTCAAGAACACCGTCATCATCATGACCACGAACCTCGGCACGCGGGACATCGCCAAGGGCGTCCAGACCGGCTTCCAGGCCGGCGGCGACCTGTCGACGTCGTACGAGCGCATGAAGGCGAAGGTCAACGACGAGCTCAAGACGCACTTCCGTCCGGAGTTCCTCAACCGCGTCGACGACGTGGTCGTCTTCCCGCAGCTCTCGCAGCCGGAGATCTTCCAGATCGTCGACCTGATGATCGCGAAGCTCGACAAGCGCCTGCGCGACAAGGACATGGGCATCGAGCTCACCGACGCGGCCAAGCGCCTGCTGTCGGAGAAGGGCTACGACCCGGTCCTCGGTGCGCGGCCGCTGCGCCGGGCGATCCAGCGGGAGATCGAGGACGTCCTGTCCGAGAAGATCCTGTTCGGCGACCTCAAGTCCGGCGAGCAGGTCATCGTGGACGCCGAGGGCGAGGGCCTGCTCGGGGAGTTCCACTTCCGCGGCGTGCCGCGCGGCGAGCGCAGCAAGGAGCCCGTGGGCGTGGGCGCCTCGGTCGGGACCCCCGGCTCGGGCACCGACGTGCCGCCCGCACCGCCGGCGGCGAGCCGCGGCGACGGCGGGACGGGGCTCGCCCCGCTCTGACCGGTGACGCACGAGGCCCCGGCCCCGTGAGGGGGTCGGGGCCTCGTCGTGTGCGGGCAGGTCCGCGCGCGGAATGCGATGCTGGCCGCGGACCGGGACGGACCGATCGGGCCGACGGACGGAGGACGCATGGCGGAGACGGACCTCGTCGAGCTCGTCGACGAGCAGGGCACGCCCACGGGGCAGACGCAGGTCGGTGCCGCCCACCGGGCGCCCGGCCTGCTGCACCGGGCGTTCTCGGTGGTCGTCGTCGACGACGCGGGCCGCATGCTGCTCCAGCAGCGCGCCGACGCCAAGCTGCGCTTCCCGGGCCTGTGGACCAACGCGTGCTGCGGGCACCCGGCGCCCGGTGCCGACCTCGCGGCGAGCGCGGCGCGCCGCGTGCGTGAGGAGCTCGGCGTGGACCTCGTCGACGCGCACGAGGTCGGCACGTTCCGCTACCGCGCGCTCGACGCCGGCTCCGGGCACGTGGAGACGGAGTACGACCACGTGGTGGTCGGTCGGCTCGCCGGCGGTCTCGTGCCCGACCCGGCCGAGGTCGGGGCCACGCGGTGGGTGACGGCGGAGGAGGCGCACGCGCTCGTCGACGCCGGGGTCACCACGCCGTGGTTCGTCGACGTGCTGCGCGTCGTGGCGCCGCGGGCGACGGCGGGTGCGGTCGACGCCGTCTGACGACGCCCCGCGGGACACCGCACACCGACGCAGGACACCACACCGCACCGCGACGCAGGGCACCCCGCCGGGACGCGACGCGGGACACCCCGCCGGGACGCGACGCGGGACACCCCGCCGGGACGCGGCGCGGGAGACCCCGCCGGGACGCGACGCGACGCGGCCTGCACCGCCCCTCTGCTCCCTCCCGCTGCCGCCCGCCGAGCGCGAGGACGAGCAGCTCGACGGGGGCCGGCTCGGATGCCGGGCACCGGCGCGGGTGACCCCGTGATCCGGCGCGTTCCCGGCGCCATGACGCGCACGATGACGGGCTCGGCCGGGGCCCGTCTCACCGCCCGGACGCAGCGGCGCCGGTGGGGACGGCCGTCGCGGCCGTCCCCTCCGACCTGCACCGGCCTCGTCAGCGGCGCGCAGGACGGGCCGCGTCAGCGGCGGCACCGCACGGGCGCCGTCATCGGCGGCGCAGCGACGCGTCGGTGACCGCCGGTGGGTGCCGGCCCCCGTCCGCCGGGTTGCGCGTGGTGCCGGGGGGGGGGGGGACGGTCGTGCAGTGCCCCGTCGGGGGCGCGCCCCGACAGCCAGCGGCCGGCGAGCGGGCTCCACGGCAGCACGCCGAGGGCGCGCCGCGACAGCCGGATCCTGAGACGTGGTGGTCGCCGTGTCGCCGGCCGGGACCGCGCGACCCGTCGCCCGCCACCCGCACGGGAGGTGTGCGGTGCTCGGTACTCTCCCTCGTCGTGACCGAGCCCGGTGCGGGGACCAGTGCCGACGTGGTCCGCGCCCTCCTGCGCGAGCAGCACCCGGACCTGGCCGGGCTGCCGCTGCGCGAGGTCGCAGGCGGGTGGGGCAACCAGATGTGGCGGCTGGGGGACGACCTCGCCGTCCGGGTGCAGCGCATGGACGCCTCCCCGGACCTCCAGCTCAAGGAGCGCCGCTGGCTGCCCGTGCTGGCCCCGCGCCTGCCGCTCGCGGTGCCGGTCCCCGTGCGGGACGGGGCGCCGTCCGCGCTGTTCCCGAAGATCTGGACCGTCATGACGTGGGTCGCGGGCACGCCGCTGGACCACGGGGCGATCACGCGCGGGGACGACGCGGCCGACGCGCTGGCGGCCTTCCTCGCGGCGCTGCACGTGCCGGCGCCCGCCGACGCCCCCGACGGCGTGGGCTTCGGCGCGCATCCCCGGGACTGCACGGAGGGGTTCGAGCACTTCCTGGGGTCCGTGGACCTCGGGGACGTCGCGGAGGGCGACGTCCGGGCGGTGTGGGACGACGCGGTCGCGGCGCCGGCGTGGGAGGGCCCGCGCGTGTGGGTGCACGGCGACCTGCACCCCGCCAACGTCGTCGTCGCGGACGGCACGCTGGTGGGCGTCGTCGACTTCGGCGCGCTCTTCGCCGGCGACCCCGCGTGGGACCTCGCCGCCGCCTGGCTGCTGCTCCCCGCAGGCGGCGTCGACCGGTTCTTCCGGGGCTACGCGCGGGCGGACGGGGGACGGTGCGACGCGCGCGCGGGCTGGCGGTGATGAAGAGCCTGTTCCTGGTGCTCATGGGCCAGAACGGCGACCGCGGCCTGCCCGGCGGCAAGAGCGGGTGGGGGCCGGTCGGGCGGGCGGCGCTCCAGCGGGCGCTGGCGGGCGCCTGATCCTCGGGCGGCGCGTGCTCCTCCGTACGGTGAGCGTTTTCCGCAGGGTCTCGACGCGTCGTGCCGCGGCGGGGTATGAATGTCGGGACCACCCGCTTCCTCCGGATCGGTGCGCGCCACGCGGTGCGTCTTGAATCGATTCAGAACGCGGCGTGTGCGTCGATCCGCCCCCACGTTTCAACGACGAGACGACAGGTGACCATGTCCCGACCCGCACGGGCCCACGACCGGACCCGCCGCCCCCGCACCCGACCGCCCGCCGTCGCGGCCGGCGCCGCCACCGCGCTGGCGCTGCTGCTCGCCGGCGCCGTGCCGGCGCACGCCGCCACGGCGGACCCCAGCCCGCAGTCCACCACCGCCCCCGCCGAGGAGCCCGTCGGCTCCCTGCCCGCACCGCAGTCCGTCCGCATGGCGCACGTCGTGCCGGGCGCCGTGACCCTGCGCTGGGACGAGGTCGCCGGCGCCACCGGCTACGTCGTCACGCGCGCCGACGCCGTCGACGGCACGTACGCCGAGATCGCCCGCACCGGACAGCGCGAGGTCCACACGACCGACGCCGTCGACACCACCCGCACGCACTGGTACCGGGTCCGGGCGATCGGCCCCGACGGCCTCTCCGCGCCGTCGGCGGCCGCCGTGAGCAGCCTCGCGGGGGAGGGCACGGACCCCACGTTCCCCGAGAACGGCGTGCTGACGATCGACCTCGGCCCGGGCGCCCTGACCCCCGGGGCGGTCCGCGTCGACGCCACCACGGCGTACTCCGCCGAGCAGCGCATCGGCTTCGTCGACCCGTCGCAGGTGACCGGCACGGATCGCGGGGGAGACGACGCCGTGCGGTCCGACTTCGTCACCGTCGGCGACACCGAGCTCGTCGTCGACCTGCCGAACGGCGACTACACGGTGGGCCTGATCGCCGGCGACGCGCAGGAGGCGACCGACGTCGCGATCACGGTCGAGCGCATGGCGAAGGTCCAGCAGACCGCGAAGCCCGCCGGCCAGTTCCTCGAGATGCAGCTCGACGTCGCGCTCGTCGACGGCCAGCTCAACCTCGAGCTCGCCGGCACCGCCGCGAAGCTCAACCAGCTCGTGATCACCCGGCAGGCGGACCGCACGCCGGGCAGCGAGCCGACGCTCTGGGTGACCGGCGACTCGACCGTCCAGACGTACACGGCGGACTACGCGCCGCAGGCCGGCTGGGGCCAGATGATCGACCGGTACCTCTCGGACGACGTGACGGTCCAGAACAAGGCGATCGGCGGCCGGTCGGCGAAGAACTTCATCAGCCAGGGCCGCCTCGACGAGGTGCTGCGCCAGGTCCGGCCCGGCGACTACGTCGTCGCGCAGTTCGGCCACAACGACAACTCCTACGGCGTCGACGACCGGTGGGCCGCCCCGGCCGACTACCGCAACTACCTGCGGACCTTCGTCGACGGCGCCCGCCAGCGCGGCGCGACGCCGATCCTCGTGACGCCCGTGTCCCGCCGGGCGTTCGACGCCGAGACGGGGAAGTTCCACGTGTCCTTCCCCGACTACGTGGACGCGGCCGCCTCCCTCGCCGCGGAGACCCGCACCCCGCTGGTCGACCTGTCCGCGTCGAGCCGGGCGTACCTCGACGAGATCGGGCCCGAGGCGGCGAAGAGCGTCTTCCTGCACGTGCCTGCCGGGGTGTACCCGAACCGGCCGTCGGGCACGGTCGACGACACCCACTTCCAGGAGTACGGCGCGATCCAGATGGCGCGGCTCGTCGCGGCCGACCTGGCGACGCTCGACCTCCCGCTCGCGGACGAGGTCGAGGCGGCCGAGCCGCCGGCCGCCGTGCCCGCCGCACCCACCGGCGTCGTCGCCGGCAGCGTCTCGAGCTCGGGCGTGCAGCTGACGTGGGCGCCGGTCGAGGGCGCGGACGTCTACAAGGTGTTCCGCAAGGCCGCGGACGCCGGTGACGACGCCTGGACGCTCGCGGCGACGTCGACGCTGCCGCAGGTCGCCGTCACGGGTCTCGCGGAGGGCGGGTCGTACGACCTGCGCGTCGTGGCGTCCAACGGGCGCGGCGACTCGGCGCCCTCGCAGCCGGTGCGCGTCACGACGCGGGACGCGCTGTTCCGCTTCGACGTGCAGATCGCCGGCGCACCGGTCATGCCCGGGTACACCGAGGTGAACGAGCGCTCGGTCTACACGCCGGAGATCGGCTGGGGCTGGCTCGACCCGGCCGGCATGGCCGGGCGCGACCGCGGCGTGGCCTTCACGCCGCCGCCGAACGACCTGCAGCGCGACTTCCTGCTGCCCGGCCCGCAGCACACGTTCGTCGTCGACCTGCCCCGCGGCACGTACGCGGTGAAGACGCACAACGGCGACTGGATCGGCACGAGCCGCTCCAACGTCCAGCTCGAGGGGCGGGACTTCGGGGCGTCGAACGCCGGGCGCGGTGCCGTCTCGGAGAAGGTCAGCCAGCCGGTCGCCGTGACCGACGGGCAGCTGACGCTCGTCATGACCGGCTCGTCGTCGCGCCTCAACGGCGTCGAGGTGACGCCGCTGCTGCTCGCGCCGTCCGCGCTCGCGGGCGACGTGCGCGTCGAGGGGGCCGCGGTCGCGGTCGACCTGACCTGGACGGGCACCGACGACGCCGCCGGCTACCGGGTGTACCGGCAGGCGACGGGCGAGAAGGAGCCGCGTGCGGTAGGTGACGTCACGACCACGGCGTTCACGGACACCACGGCGGACCTCGGCGTCGCGTACCGGTACCACGTCGTCGCGCTCGACCCCACGGGCCTGGAGTCGGTCCCGACCGACGTCCTCGCCGTGACGACGGTGGACGAGGACGTCCCGGTGACGGACGCGCCCACGGGCGTGCACGTCGCCGCGACGGACAAGAACCTCGTGCGCCTCGCGTGGGAGCCCGTCGAGGGTGCGCTGTTCTACCACGTGTACCGCAGCGAGACGCTGGGCGGTCCGTACGCGCTCGTCGGCCGCGCCGCCGAGGCGGGGTACGACGACACGGACGTCCTCACCACCGTGCCGTACCACTACCAGGTGGCCGCGGTGAACGCGGGCGGCGAGTCGGCGCGCGCCGCGACCGTCTCCTCGGAGGCGGTCACCACGCTCGTGCGGCAGTCGGAGCGGCTGGACCGCGCGCCGGTCGCCGTCGCCACCGACGAGGGCGTCTACGTCGGCTGGCGCCTGCTGGGCCTGGACCCGCAGGACCTGCCGTTCCACGTGTACCGGGACGGCGCGCGCATCACCCGGGAACCCGTCACGGGCAGCACGAACGTGCTCGACGCCGACGGCACCGGCGACGCGACGTACCGCGTCAGCACCGTCGTCGACGGCATCGAGCGCTGGGCCACGGCCGAGTTCGGCGTGTGGGACCAGCAGCACCTCGACGTCCCGCTCGACAAGCCCGCCGACGCGTACACCAAGGACGGCCAGCCGTACTCCTACCGGGCCGGGGACGCCAGCATGGGCGACCTCGACGGCGACGGGCAGTACGAGATCGTCCTCAAGTGGGACCCGACGAACGCGCAGGACAACTCCCGCGCGGGCTACACGGGCACCGTCTACGTCGACGCGTACCGCCTCGACGGCACGCGCCTGTGGCGCGTGGACATGGGCCCGAACATCCGCGCCGGCGCCCACTACACGCAGGTGCAGGTGTACGACCTCGACGGCGACGGCCGCGCCGAGGTGGTCATGAAGACCGCCGACGGCACGGTCGACGGCGCCGGCACGGTGATCGGCGACGCCGGGGCGGACTTCCGCAACTCGTCGGGCTACGTGCTCACCGGGCCGGAGTTCCTCACGGTCTTCGACGGGGCCACCGGCGCCGCGCTCGACACCGTCGACTACACGCCGCCGCGCGGTGACGTGGGGGCGTGGGGCGACGCGTACGGCAACCGGGTCGACCGGTTCCTCGCGGGGGTCGCGTACCTGGACGGGGAGAAGCCGTCGGTGGTGTTCAGCCGCGGCTACTACACGCGCACGGTGCTGGCCGCGTACGACTGGGACGGCGCCTCGCTGACGCAGCGCTGGGTGTTCGACTCCGACGTCGTCGGGGACGAGTACGCCGGCCAGGGCAACCACAACCTGTCCGTGGCGGACGTCGACGGCGACCAGAAGGACGAGATCGTCTTCGGGTCCATGACGGTCGACGACGACGGCGAGCCGCTGTACACGACCGGGCTCGGCCACGGCGACGCGATGCACGTCTCCGACTTCGACCCGTCGCGTCCGGGGCTCGAGGTGTTCGCGGCGCACGAGTCGATGGCGTCCTCGGGCAACCGCGGTGCCACGTACCGCGACGCCGCGACCGGCGAGGTGCTGTGGTCGATCCCGGCGACGGTCGACACGGGCCGCGCCGCCATGGGCGACATCGACCCGCGCCACGACGGCGCCGAGGGCTGGGCGATCGGCACCAACCAGTGGAACGCCCGCACCGGCCAGCTGCGGTCCGCGTCGGGGGAGCTGATCTCGGAGCGCATCCCCGCGGCGAACTTCCTCACCTGGTGGGACGGCGACCTGCTGCGGGAGGTCCTCGACCACGACTGGACCGAGGAGACCCGCGAGGGCGTGCCGACCATCTCGAAGTGGGACTGGGAGACGTCGACCGAGGTGGAGGTCTACCGGGCGGAGGGGACGCTGAGCGTCAACGACACCAAGGGCAACCCCACGCTCCAGGCCGACCTGCTCGGCGACTGGCGCGAGGAGGTCGTGACGCGGCTCGAGGACTCCTCGGCGCTGCGGATCGCCACGACCGTCGACCTGACGGACCACCGCCTGCGCACGCTCACGTCCGACCCGGTGTACCGGCTCGGCGTCGCGTGGCAGAACACGTCGTACAACCAGCCGCCGCACACGTCGTACTTCCTCGGGCACGGCATGGCGACGCCGCCGGTGCCGTCCATCGCCTACACGGGCGAGGACACCGGGCCGGGCGAGCGCGTCCCCGGGCCGGCGGTCGCCGCTCCCGGCAAGGCGTCCGTGTCCCACGACAACTGGGACGGCGACGGCGCCTACCGCGTCACGGTGAACCTGTGGTGGGGGCAGAACGCCCAGCGCGTCGAGCTGCTCGAGGACGGTGTGCCGGTCGGTGCGCGGGACCTCGTCGACGCGACGCCCGCCGCGCAGTCCGCCTCGTTCGACCTCGACGGCAGGAAGGACGGCCGGTACGTCTACACCGCCGTCCTGACGAACCAGCACGGGTCGACGACGACGGCGCCGGTGACGGTCGTCGTCGACCGGGCGCGGCCCGGGACGCCCGTGCTGTCGCACGACAACTGGGACGGCGACGGGCGGTACACGGTCACCATGAACATGTGGTGGGGCACCAACGCCGCGACGTACCGGCTGTACGAGGACGGCGAGCTGGTGGACACCCAGGAGCTCACCGCGAACGGCCGGGAGGCCCAGCGCGCGGCGACCCCGCTCGCGGGGCGCGCGCCCGGACGGTACGAGTACCGCGCCGAGCTCGAGAACGCCGCCGGCGTGACCGAGAGCCGCACGATCACGGTCACCGTCCGCCGGTGACCGCCCGGGTGGGCGCCCGCCGCTGGGCGCCCACCCGGACCAGGGACGTCGCCCACCCTCCGCGACGACCCGACCCACGGACGGCCCGACCCCCTCCCGGTCGGGCCGTCCGTGCCGTCGCGGCCCGAGCGCTGTGTCCCGGACGGTGGGACGGACGACCGGTGACCCCGTCATCCGCCGCGCTGCGGCCCCGTTGACGCGTGCGATGACGGGGTCGTCCGGCGCGAGGTCCGGCATGTGGGACGTGCCCCCGGGTTGACCTGCTCGGCGACGGACTTCCAGCCCGGGACCGCAGCCCGCGAGCGGTCGGCGCCCGGCGGTCCCACCCGGTCGGTGCGGGGGTCGGCAGCGACGGCACGACAAGTCCGGTGACGGGACGTCGAGCGGTCGGCTGCGGGGTGGGCTGCACCATGGCTAGTATTTCGGTGTGTCGCGAAATAACGGAGAAGGCGAGGAGAGCGTGTTCGCCGCGTTGGCGCACCGCTCGCGCCGGGACATCCTGCGGCACCTGCGCTCACGCGACTTCGTGCGGGCGGGCGACATCGGGGACGCGCTCGGCATCGGGCCGTCCACGTTGTCGGGGCACCTGCGCATGCTCCGCGCGGCGGGTCTCGTGGAGACCCGCCGGCGCGGGACCGAGATCCAGTACCGGCTGCAGATGACCGTCCTCGACGAGGCGATCCTCCTGCTGCACGGGCTGCGTCCGGAGCGTGCCGACGCCGCGACCGGCCCGCACCCGACCGACCCGCGCGACCGACCCGCACGGGAATGACCCGCACGCGAATGACCCGCACGCGAATGACCCGCACGTCACCGACCCGCACGTCACCGACCCGCACCGCGGTGCCGGGGCGGTGCCCGACCCGCAGGGGACCGATGACCGAGCACCCGCACGCAGACCGCGCCGTAGCGCAGGACGTCCCCCCGTGGTGGCGGACCCCGTGGCCGGGGGCCGCGCTGGCCGCCGTCGCCGTCCCCGTCATGGCCGTCGCGTCCGTGCTGGCGTGGCCCGACATGGCGTCGGAGGTCGTCACGCGCGAGGCCGGTGGCCGGCACGGCGCCAGCGTCGTCCCCCGGGAGGTGTCGGCGGCCCTGCCGCCCGTCACGCTCCTCGTCCTCACCGCCCTCTTCGCGGTCGTGCCCGGGCTCGACCAGCGGCTCCTCTCGGGCACGCCGCCGGCCCAGGACCGCTCGCCCGAGCGAGCGCGCCGCGTGCTCGGCTGGACGCTCGCGGGCCTGGCGCCCGTCACGGTGGTGCTGCACCTCGGCGTGCTGGCGATGCACACGGGGGAGCCGTTCCCGCTCGACCGCGCCATGGGGGTGGCGCTCGGGCTGCTGCTCGTCGCGCTCGGCGTCGGGCTGCCCCTCGCCGCACCGGGCGGCCGCTTCTCGGGACGGGCCGAGGGGTTCCGCGCGGCGCAGGGCCCCGCCTACCGCACGGCCGGCCTCCTCCTCGTCCTGGCCGGCGCCGTGACCGCGGTCGCCGCCGGCGCGGGCGCCCCGTGGGCACCGGTGGTGGCCGTGGTCGGCACGGCGGTCGCGTTCGGCCAGGTCGTGCTGCGCGCCGGTCGCGGCGCACTGACGTCGCGCCGTCCGTCGCCCGACCGCTGAGCGCACACGACGACGGCCCCGGTGCCGGAGCACCGGGGCCGTGTCCGTCCCCCCGTGGTCGTGCCGGGGTCGCGGGCGGGGCGTGCCGGGCCGTCCGTGCGCCCGGCGCCGCCGAGCGACGCGCCGGGGGTCAGACCGTGAAGCGTCCGACGAGCTCGTCGACGCGCTGGGCGTTGCGCGCCAGCTCCTCCGCCGCGGACCGCACCTGGCTGACGCTGCCGGCCGTGGACTGCGCGTTCTGCGCGATGGAGCGGACGTTGTCGGCGATCGTCGTGACCCCGATCGCCGCCTCCGCCACGTTGCCGGCCATCGCGGACGTCGTCGCGCTCTGCTCCTCGACCGCCCCGGCGATGCTGCTCTGGTGGTCGTTGACCCGCCCGATGACCTCGGTGGTCGTGGTGATCGCTCCGACCGCGACCTCCACGTCGGCCTGGATCTGCGTGATCCGGGCGGTGATGTCACCGGTGGCCTGAGCGGTCTGGTGGGCCAGCTCCTTGACCTCGCCGGCGACCACGGCGAAGCCCTTGCCGGCCTCGCCCGCCCGCGCGGCCTCGATGGTCGCGTTGAGCGCGAGCAGGTTGGTCTGCTCCGCGATCGAGCTGATGAGCGCGACGACGCCACCGATCGCCGCCGACGACTCGCCGAGGCGGCTGATCGTCGCGTTCGCCTCGTCCGTCGTGGTGACGGCGGTCCTGCCGGCGTCGCTCGCCTGCGACGCGCTGCGGGCGATCTCGTGGATCGAGGCGCCCATCTGCTCGCTCGCCGCCGCCACCGTCTGGACGTTGGAGGAGACCTGCTCGGCCGCCGCGGCGGCGGTCGCCGCCTGCTGGGCGCCGTCCGTCGACTGGCGCGTCATCTCGGCCGCGACGGCGGCGAGCTCCTGGGCGGCGGCGGACGACGTGGAGGTGGTCTCGCCGATCTGGCGGACCAGCGTCGCGATGTTGCCCACGAACCGGTTGAAGACACGCCCCAGTGCGCCGATCTCGTCCCGGCGCGACTCGTCCACCTGCTGGGTCAGGTCGCCGTCGCCGTCGGCGATCTCCCGCAGGCGCTCGGTCAGCGCGTTGATGGGACGCGTGATGCTGCGCGTCAGGTACGTCGCGAGGACGAGGACGAGGACGACGGCGAGCAGCGTGCCGCCCAGGACGACGGCCATGGTGGTGTCGGCCGTCGCGTCCGCGGTCGCGGCGCGCTCCGTGAGCAGCGCCTCCTCGTCGGCGCGCACCGCGTCGAGCAGGCCGCGGATCTGGTCCATCACGGCCTTGCCCTCGTCCGACAGCACGATCGCCGCGGCCGCCTCGAACCCCTGCGCGGAGCGCACGTCGATCGTCCGCTGCATCTCGTCGAACTTCGCGGCGACGAGCGGCTCGAGCTGGGCCAGGCGGTCCTGCTGCACCGGGTTGTCGTCCGTCAGCTCCCGGACGGTCTGCAGGTGCTCCGTCACGGCGGTCCGTGCGTCGGTGTACGGGCCGAGGTAGTCGTCCTCACCGGTGATCAGGTACCCGCGCTGCCCGGTCTCGGCGTCCTTGAGGGCGGACAGCACCTCGTCCGTGCCGCTGAGCACCTCGTGCGTGTGGTCCACCCAGCCGCTGTTGGTGACCAGCTCCCGGGTGTTGGTGAAGGACTCGTACCCGACGAGCGTCATCAGCACCAGCACGACCGCGTAGCCGGCGGCCAGGCGGCGCCCGATGGTCCAGCGCCAGCTCCAGCGGCCGCGGGCGGCAGGGGCTGCCTCGGCGGTGCTCGCACTCGTCATCGGGGTTCTCCTTCAGTGGTCCACTCGGGTGATCACCTCTCCCATCGGTTGCACGCGTCGCCCCGTGACGGTTCCTCCGTGGGGCGTGGGTCACGCGAGGGGCCGGCCCCCGGCGGCGTCGCGGCCGGGGGCCTAGAGCGTGACGGCCACCAGCGCCGCCGCGACCGCGAGCTCGGTCACGAGCGCGGCACGGCGGCGACCCGGTCGCGCCGGGTCGAGGCCCGGCAGGCCCGGCCAGCGGCGCACCGTCCCCGCCACCCCGGCCGCGACGAGCGCGACGAGGGCGAACCACAGGACGTCCGGCACGACCTCCCACCGGGTCAGCGCACGGGCGAGCGCGACCAGCGCCACGGCCTCCGCGACGCCCGTGACGAGCGCCGCCCGGTCCGCCGGCCCGCCGGGGCGCTCCGCGCTGCGGCAGGTCTGCCACGCCCACGAGGCGACGAGCAGCAGGGGCACGAGGACGGCCGTCCACGCGAGGATCACCACGTCGGCTCCTCCTCCAGCAGGTGCAGACCCACCTCGTCGACGGAGGCGGAGACGTCGGACAGCACGACGACGCCGCGGCCGGCCTCCCGGTCGAGGCCGACCCACGCGGCGAACCCGCCCGTGCGGCCGTTGTGCCACGTCACGCGCCGGCCGTCGGAGGTCGTGCTCGTGACCCAGAAGTGGCCGATGCGGTCCTCGTCCAGGTCGGCGCGCGGCTCCAGGGCGTCGGTGCCGGGCGCGCTGCCGTCGAGGAGGGCCTGCACGAGCAGCGCGAGGTCGCCCGTGGTGGAGCGCACCCCGCCGGCGGGCGCGAAGCCGTCCATGACCCACGGTTCCTGGGGCCGGCCGGACGCGTCGGTGCCCGCCACGAGCGGGTCGTCCGCGGGCGTGCGCGCCGGTGCGGTCGTGGCGTCCATGCCGAGCGGCCCGGTGAGGCGTGCGCGCAGCAGGTCCGGCCACGTCGTGCCGGCGGCGGCGGCGAGCGCCTGCCCGGTGAGGGCCGCGCCGAGGTTGGAGTACTCCGGGTCGGGATCGCCCACGCGGGTGTCGCGTGCGGCCGCGACGAGCGCGTCGACGCCGTAGCCGCCGTACGGGTTCGCGCCGCTGACGCCCGACCAGATGCTGCGTGCTGCCATCGCGAGGCCGCCCGGCATGCGGGGGAGCCCCGAGCTGTGCGTGGCGAGCGACCCGAGCCGGACGTCGGCGGCGGGTGAGCCCTCGAGCGGGAGGTGCGCACCGAGCGGGTCGTCCGGCGCCACCTCGCCGCGCTCGACCGCGTCGGCGAGGAGCAGACCCGTCAGGCCCTTGCTGACCGAGCCGATCTCGAACACGGTGCTCTCGTCGGCGCCGAGCCCGGCGAACGTCGCCGTCCCGGCCTCGACGTGCGCGACCGCGAGGCGGTCGGCCGGCGTGCCGGCGACGGCCTCGCGCAGGGCGCGGGCGAGCGCCGGGTCGCCCGTGGTCCGCGGGTCCGGGGTCGGCGTGCGGGGGCGCACCAGGACGCCGACCACGAGGACGACGAGCGCGAGCGCGCCCGCCACGACGGCGTGCCGTCGGACCGGGCGGCCGGCAGGGCGCGGGGCGGTCGTGGGGTCGGTCAGGGGTGGTGGTGTGGTCACGAGGCCCTCCGGGCGTCCTGGACGTCGGTGGTGGTCAGCGCTCCGTCGCGGCGAGCACCGTGAGCAGCGGGACGACGCGCTCCGCGGGCACCTGGTAGCGGCCCCCGTGGTGGCGCAGCCACCCGGCGGCGACCAGCTGGCGCAGGTGGTGGTAGACCTGGCCGGACGTGCCGGTGTCCTCCCGCGCGGTGAGCTCGGCGACCGTGCGCGTGCCCTGGACGACGGCCTGCAGCAGCGCCAGCCGGACCGGGTGCCCGAGCGCCCCGAGGGCCGCCGCGTGCGCCGTCCAGTCCGCGGCCAGCAGGTCGCCGGTGGTGCGGCCCCACTGCCACTCGGCCCGCCCGTCGGCGGTCTCCACCGTGCCCGCGAACAGGACGCCGCCGTCGTCGGGCACGAGGCGGCGCAGGGCGTGCAGCGCCCAGAAGCGGTCGTCGGGGTCGGCCGCGGGCGCGGCCGGCGCGTCCGTCGGCACGGTGGCGGCCTCGAGGGCGGCGACCCGCTGCTCGAGCTGCTCGAGCCGGGTGGGGAGGTCGGCGGGAGGCGGTTCCGCGGGCATGGTTACGAAACTACGTAATCACGCGGAGCCGTGCAAGGGTGCGGTGGAGCCGCGGATCAGGGTCCCGGCCGCTCCGCCACCGTCCACCACGCCCGGTCGTCCACCCCGCCGGTCCCGACCGGCAGCCGGTCCGCGCGGCCTCGCTCCACCCGCAGCGCGCCGCCCGTCCCCGCGTGCACCAGGCGCACGCGGGACCCGGCGCGCCACGGCCCGCCGCCGTCGACGTCGACGCGCCACACGTCCTCCGCGGCCGGCGCCAGCGCCGGACCGCTCGGCGCCAGGCTCAGCCGCTGCCCCGTGCCGGTGCGCGTGAGCCGGACGTGGTCGCCGTCGACCAGGCGCCGGCTCCCCGCCGGCGCCGCGCCCTGCCGCCGGCCCGGCTCACCCGGCTCGTCCGCCGGCGTCACCGTCCACGCGGCGACCGGCCCGGGCGTGACGACGGCCGCCGTCCCGTGCGCGGCGAGCGCGCGTCCGCTCCACACGTGCAGCAGCCCGAGCGCGTCCCCGGCGTGCACCGCGGCCGACGGCCGGCGCGAGGCGCCCGGCAGCGGCGGCGGGCGCCGCGACGTGTACGTGTGCCGGAAGAACCCCCGCCACCGGCGCCCGTCCGACCCCACCCAGCCGTCCGGCGCGGGCACGAGCGTGACGTCCTCGCCCGGCTGGTTCGGGTCGAGCACGTGCAGGCGCAGGCGGCCCGACGCGTCGCGGTCGGCCCGGTGCGCGACGACCTGGTGGTTGTCGCCCGAGCGCAGGACGCCCCGCGCGACGACCAGCCCGAGGACGACCGGCCGGCCGGCGTGCAGCGAGCGCAGCACCGACGGCACCTCCGCCCACGTCAGCGCGCGCACCCCCGTCAGCGGCGGCCGGTCCTCGTCGGGGAGCGCCGACCACGTGAGGAACCGCAGCGCCGACCACGAGCGGAACGAGTCGAGCTGACGGCGCTGCAGCAGGTCGGCGACCAGGTGCCCGTCCGGCGGCACGCGTCCCGGGGCGAACAGGCGGGCGGGCCAGTAGGGCACGGGGACACCGGCCCGCAGGTGGTCCAGCGACGCGTAGGACATGCCGCCGCAGCGTCCCGCGGTCGCGACGCGGGTGCCGGTCGGCAGCGTCGCGACGACGTTGACGAACCCGTTCGCGAACGCGAACGCGCCCGCCCCCGGGCCGTCCGGTCCCGCGCTCCCGCTCATGCCGCCTCCACCGCCTGGTCCCCACCCGCGCGCCGTCCGCGCGACGCGCGCGGACCGCCGACGAGCCTGCCACCCGCCTCGTCCCGGGTCATCCCCTGGGGGTGGCGGCTCCGGCCCCGGCTCCGGTGTGCGGCCGGCCTCGGCTCCGGTGTGCGGCCGGGCACGGCGACGGCCCCGGTGCGCGTGCACCGGGGCCGTCGTCGGTCCCTGCCTGGTCCGGCCCGTGGGCCGGGGACGGTCAGCTGCCGATCGCGGCCTCGACCTCCTGGACGAACCGCTCGGCGGCGGCCTGCGGGGTCAGCGACCCGAACAGGACCTCCTGGTTGACGCGGCGGATGATCTCCGCGACCTCACCGGCGCCGACGGGCGGCACGGCCGGGCCGTCGACGATCTCGTCCTCGAGGTCCGCGAGGAACTCGGCGGCGAGCTTGTCGGTCTCGCCGAACTTGTCCTGCACCGCGGCGCGGACGTCGGTGTTGGCGGGCAGACCGCGGTCGGACAGCAGGATCTCGCCGGCCGCCTCGTCGTTGAGCAGGAAGTCGACGAGCTGCGCCGCCGCCTCCGGGTGCTCCGAGCGCGCCGAGATCGAGTAGTACATGGCCGGCTTGAAGTACATGCCGGTGCGCTCGCCCTCGGACTCGCCGGGCACCCGCAGCAGCTGCAGCGGACGGCCCGACGCGCTCTGGATCGCGCTGAGCTGGTTCGACCAGAACCACGCCATCGCGCCCTTGTTCGTGCCGATGAGCGACTGCTCCGGACCGCCGGCGTCGACCTCGACCGACGTGGCCGCGTCCGGCGTGCCGCCGCCGGCCTGCAGGTCGAGCGAGTGCTGCCACCACTCGGCCATCGTCTCCGGCTCGAAGCCGAGCGTGCCGTCCTCGGTGTAGAGCTGCTCGCCGCGCTGGCGGGCGAAGATCGAGAAGCCCGGCTCGTTGAAGCCGTAGTCCTGGGCGCCGCGGATCGTGCCGCCGCTCTTCGTGCTGATCTCGTTGGCGATCTCGACGTAGTCGTCCCACGTCCACGTCGTGTCGTCCGGCATCTCGACGCCGGCGTCGGCGAACGCCTGCGGGTCGGCGACGACCGAGTAGACGTTCACGCCGCTGGCGACGCCGTACAGCTTGTCGTCGATGGTGCCCGAGGCGAGCACGTTGTCGTCGATCTTCGAGGTGTCGACGTCGAGCTCGTTGATGTCGGCCAGGACGCCGCGCGAGGCGTAGTCGGCGAGGAACCGCTCCTCCTGCGTGATGACGTCCGGGGCGTCGCCGCCCGCGACGCCGACCGCGAGCTTGTCGAAGTAGCTCGTCCAGTCGGTGTAGTCGGCCTCGACCGTGATGTGCGGGTACTTCTCCTCGAACGCGGCGATGACCTCCTGGGTCAGCGCGTGCCGGCTGTCGGAGCCCCACCACGACCAGCGGATCGTGACGGGCTCGTCGGAGTCGCCGCCGCCCGTGGAGCCGCCGCCGGCGTCGCCGCCGGAGTTGCCGGCGCAGGCCGTGAGGACGAGGGCTCCGACGGCCAGGAGCGCTCCGGTGCGGAAGCGGTGGCGTCGACGCGGGGTGGGGGTGCGCATGGCTCTCCTTGGGGTGGGCAGGACGGCGGTGTCCGTGCGGGGCGGGGAGGGTGCGGTGGTGCGGGTGCTACTTGATGCCGGTCGTGGCGATGCCCTTGACCAGGTACTTCTGGCCGAACAGGAAGGCGAGGAAGACCGGGATGATCGAGACGATCGACATCGCGAACATGGGGCCCCACGAGCTCTGGCCCGTGGAGTCCAGGAACGTGCGCAGCGCGACGGGCGCGGTGTGCATGTCCGGCTTGGTGAGGAAGATCAGCTGGCTGAAGAAGTCGTTCCAGGTCCAGATGAACGTGAAGATCGCGGTGGTCGCGAGGGCCGGCAGCGCGAGCGGCATCATGATGCGCGCGTAGATGCGCCCGTGGCCGCAGCCGTCGAGGCGGGCGGCCTCGTCGAGCTCCCGCGGGATGCCGCGGAAGAACTGCACCATGAGGAACACGAAGAACGCGTCCGTGGCGAGCAGCTTCGGCACGATGAGCGGCCAGAACGTGTTGATCCAGCCCACCTGCGAGAACAGGATGTACTGCGGGACGATGATCACGTGGATCGGCAGCATGATCGACATGAGCATGATCGCGAACCACAGCTTGCGGCCGCGGAACTCCAGCCGCGCGAACGCGTAGGCCGCCATCGAGCAGGCCAGGAGGTTCCCGACGAGCGAGCCGAGCACGATGATCGCCGAGTTCATCAGGTAGTGGCCGAAGGGCCGGCCGAGCGCGTTCCAGCCCTCGGTGTAGTTCGTGAAGTCGGTCTGCGCCGGGATGAGCGACAGGTCGCGGAAGATGATCTCCGTCGGCTTGATCGAGCTCACGAGCAGCCAGATCAGCGGGTAGATCATCGCCACGGCGAGGGCGATCAGCCCGGCGTGCTTGAGCACGGAGCGGACGCGTCCGGGCCACGGGGAGCGACGGTGGGTCGCGGGGGCCTCGGCGGCGAGGGCCCGGGTGCGGTCGGCGAGGGTGCCGGCCGGGACGGGGGTGGCGGGAGCCGGTTCGGTGCGCACGCGGACCTCAGTCATCGTAGAAGACCCAGAACTTGGAGGCGAAGAAGTTGATCGCCGTCAGGGCGGCGACGATGAGCACGAGGAGCCACGCCATCGCGGACGCGTACCCCATGTCGAAGGCGGTGAAACCGCGCTGGTAGAGGTAGAGCGTGTAGAACATCGTCGAGTCCGCCGGACCACCGGTCCCGCCCGAGACGACGAACGCCTGCGTGAACGACTGGAACGCGCCGATCACCTGCAGCACGAGGTTGAAGAACACGATCGGCGTGAGCAGCGGCAGCGTGATGTGGAGGAACTGCCGCACGCGCCCGGCGCCGTCGATCGACGCGGCCTCGTAGTACATCGTGGGGATCTGCCGCAGACCGGCGAGGAAGATGATCATCGGCGCGCCGAACGTCCACACGTGCAGCAGCACGAGGGTCCACAGCGCGGTGTCGGGGTCGGAGACCCAGCCGCGGCCGGGCACGTTGAAGAACGCCAGGAACGCGTTCACCAGGCCCTCGACGCCGAACACCTGCCGCCACAGGATCGCGATCGCGACCGACCCGCCGAGCAGCGACGGCAGGTAGAACACCGACCGGTAGAACGGCAGGCCGCGCATGCCGCGGTCGAGCAGCAGCGCCAGGCCCAGGGCCGCCACGAGCTGCAGCGGCACGCCGACGAGCACGTAGGTGAACGTGACCCGCAGGGAGTTGTGCAGGCGCGTGTCCTCGAGCATCCGCGCGAAGTTGTCGAGGCCGATCCACTCGGGTGTCGACAGCAGGCTGTAGTCCGTGAAGGACAGGTAGGCGGACGCCACCATGGGGCCGACCGTGACGAGCAGCAGGCCGGCGAACCAGGGGGCGAGGAAGACGGCGGCGGCGCGTCCGTCACCGCGGCGCAGGGGCGCGCGCCCGGGGGCGCGGCTCGGGCCTGAGCGCGCCGTGCGGCGCAGCTCGGAGACCACGGACATCGTCGATCACCTCTTCGTGCTCGGCGTGGCCCGGGCGTCGTCGCCCGGGTTCCCGGTGGGGCGGCCCCCTCGCCCGAGCCGACCGCAGCGGCGGACATCGGAGGAGGAAACCGGTTCCCGGCCGGGACGCTACCACGCGTCCCGAGCGTTGGGAACCGGTTTCTTGTGGTGTAGTGTCCGGGTCGGACGGGGGCTCGGACGCGTCGACGGAGACGCCGGTCCAGGGGGCCCGCCGGAGCGAGCAGGAGGCCGCACGTGACGACAGAACGGCCGCAGACACGCCTGCCCCGCGCCGCGGCGACCATCGCCGAGGTCGCGACGGCCGCGGGCGTGTCCCGCGCGACGGTCTCGCGCGTGATGAACGGCCGCGACACCGTCGACGCCGCGCTCGCCGCCCGCGTGCGGGAGGTCGCCGCCCGCCTGCACTACCGCCCCAGCACCGTCGCGCGCAGCCTGTCCCTCGGACGCACCGAGACCGTCGCCGTCGTCGTGCCCGACCTCGCGAACCCGATGTTCCAGCAGGTGCTCCGCGGCGTCACCGGGGCGGCCGGCGAGGCCGGCTACCGCGTCCTGGTGGCCGACACCGCCGAGCACGCGGGCGACGAGGAGCGCGTCGTCCTCGACGCCCGCACCCGCTGCGACGCGCTCGTCCTCGTCTCGCCGCGCATGCCCGAGCGCGCGCTGCGCGCCCTGCTGCCCCAGGTGCGCCCGGCCGTCGTCGTCAACCGCGCACCCGACGGCACGACGCCCACGCTCGAGATCGACTACGCCGACGGCATCGCGCAGATCGTCGACCACCTGCTCGGCCTCGGCCACCGGCACCTGCTCTACCTGGCCGGCCCGCCGGAGAGCGCGTCCCACCTGCGCCGCCTCGAGGCGCTGCGCGCCGCCGCCGCCCACCGGGCCGGCGTCCGCCTGTCGGAGATGCCCGCCGGCGCCACCGTCGAGGCCGGGTACGCCGTCGCCCAGGACGTGCTCGCCGCACGTCCCACCGCGGTGGTGGCCTACAACGACCTCGTCGCGTTCGGCCTGCTCGCCCGGCTCAACGAGCTGGGCGTCGCCGTGCCCGGCGACCTGTCCATCGTCGGGTTCGACGACGTCGAGCTCGCCCGCTTCGCGACGCCGTCGCTGACGACGGCCGCCGTGCCCCAGGCCGAGCTGGGACGGCTGGCGTGGGAGCACCTGCGCCCCGTCCTGGCGGGAGGAGACCCCGTGCAGGACCCCGCCCCGATCCGACCGACCCTCGCCGTGCGCGCCAGCACCGGCCCCGTGCCGCCGTCCGTCCGCCTCGCGCGGGCCACCGACGACGGCGTGCCGCGCGCCGACACCGCACCCCTGCGCGACGTCGCGTGGCGCCTGCAGGACGGCGTCCCCGCCGCCGAGGCCACCGCCGAGCTGGTCGGGGAGTCGACCGCCACGCACGTCGGCGAGCTGCCGCTCGCGCGGTACGTCACCGGTGCCGACCTGCCGCCCGTGCACGCGCCGCGCCCGTACCTGCACCCCGTGCACACGGCCGCCGGGAACGCGCTCACCGACGTGAGCCCCGTCGACCACCGGCACCACTACGGGATGTCGTTCGCCGTGCCCGTCGTCAACGGCACGTCCTACTGGGGCGGGCGCACGTTTCTGCGCGACGAGGGCCCGACGCTGCTGCCCAACCACGGCCGGCAGGTGCCGCGCACGCGGCGTGCGGCGGGGGCGGCGCTCGTGGAGGACGTCCTCTGGCTCGACGAGGGCGGCGAGCCCCTGCTGCGCGAGGACCGCACCCTGGAGGCGCACCCGTGGGGCGACGCGCGGGCGTGGGTGCTGCGCTGGTCGAGCACCCTGCACGCCGAGCACGGCGACCTGCGGATCGAGAGCCCCGCCACGAACGGGCGTCCCAACGCCGGGTACGGCGGCCTGTTCTGGCGGCTCGCCGCGGCGGACACCACCTCGGTCCTCGGTGAGGGGCTCGCCGGGGAGCAGGCGGTGCACGGGTCGCGCTCGCCGTGGCTGGCCTTCGTGCAGCGGCGCGAGCTGGCGTCGACGACCCTGCTGCTCGTGCAACCGCCCGAGCAGGTGCGGCCGTGGTTCGTCCGCGTCGCCGAGTACCCGGGGGCCGGACCGGCGCTGGCGTGGGACGCGGTGACGCACGTCCCCGCCGGCGGGACGCTCGAGGCCGGCCTCGCGGCCGTGCTGGTGGACCGGGCGCTGGGCGCCGACGAGGCGGCGGAGCTGGCGGTGCGGGCATGGGCGTGACCGAGTCGCCGCGCGTCGCCGTCGTCGGGGTCCACGGGCACGGGGCGTCGCACCTGCGGACCGTGCGCGGGCTCGCCGCCGCCGGACGGGCGCGGCTGTCCGCCGTCGTCGACCCGCGGCCCGTCGCCGGCACCGCGCTGACCGAGGCCGAGGCCGGTGCGCCCGGGCCCCTCGTCCCCGCCGACGCGCGCTGGTACCCGGACCTCGACGCGCTGCTGCGGGAGGCCCCGCCGGACGTCGTCGTGCTCGCCACGCCCATCCACACGCACCTGCCGCTCGCGTCGGCCGCCCTGCGCGCCGGCTGCGACGTGCTGCTCGAGAAGCCCACGGTGGCCTCGCTCGACGAGCACGCGGCGCTGCTCGACGTGGTGCGCGAGACGGGCCACCGCTGCCAGGTCGGGTTCCAGACGTTCGGCTCCGGGGCCGCCGACGAGCTCGCGCGGCTCGTCGCGTCCGGCGAGCTCGGCGAGGTGACGACCGTCGGCGCCGTCGGGACCTGGGTGCGCACGCGCGCCTACTACGCGCGCTCCGCGTGGGCGGGGCGGCGCGTGCTCGACGGCGTGCCCGTCGTCGACGGGGTCGTGACGAACCCCCTCGCGCACGCGGTCGCGACCGCGCTGCGGGTCGCGGGGGCGACGCGGGTCGAGGACGTCGCGTCCGTCGACGTCGAGCTGTTCCGCGCCCACCCGATCGAGGCGGACGACACGTCGTCCGTCGTGGTGCGCGCCGCGGACGGCCGGACGGTCGCCGCCGGGCTCACCGTGTGCGCGCGCGAGCGGACGCCGGCCGTCGTCGTCGTGCGCGGCACCGAGGGTGAGGCGACCCTGCGGTACGAGGCCGACGAGCTCGACGTCCGCACGCCGCGCGGCGCTCGGACGATCCGCACCGGCCGTCGTGACCTGCTCACCGACCTGCTCGACGCGCGCCGCGACCCGGCCGCCCGCCTGCGCTGCGACGTCGCCGACACGGGGGCGTTCATGGCGGTGCTCGATGCGGTCCGCGCGGCCCCCGACCCGCGCCCGGTGCCCGAGGACCTGGTCACGTGGGTGGGCGAGGGCGTCGACGCGCACCCCGTGGTCGCGGACGTCGAGGCGTGGTGCGCCGCCGTCGCCGACCGGGGCGAGGGCTTCGCCGCGGTCGGAGCCCCCTGGGCGCTCCCGGTCCCGTCCGCGACGGCCTGACCCGCCCCGTCCACCCACCGGCCCCACCCGTCGAGTCCGCCGCTTCGCACGCGAGTTCGGCAGCTCCAGGTCGCTGACTGGCCGTGGAACTGCCGAACTCGGCGGAGGGGACGGAGGCCGGGATCCGTGCCGTCAGCGCTGTCCGTGCTAGCCGCGCTGCCCGTGCTGACCGGCTGTCCGGGACCCCACCCGCGGTCGCCCCCACCCGCCGAGTTCGGTGGTTCGTGTGCGAGTTCGGCAGGTTCAGGTCGCTAACCGGGTGCGGAACTGCCGAACTCGGCACTCGGCACGGGGCGGGGCGGGGGACTGCAGAAGGGCGGGGTCAGTCGTCCGGGGTCAGGGAGGACTGCTTGTGGGCCGCCTGCTTGCCGCTCTTCTCCGACTCGACGATCCAGTACGGGTCGTCCTCGGACGCGCGGAACTGCTGGCCGTCGAACTCGAAGTCCTCGGTCCGCCGCTCGACGGTCCGCCCGTGGGTGCGGCCCTGCGACGTGTTCCAGCTGACCTTCTGACCCGTCCGCATGCCGTCGACGTTAGGCCCGCGCCGCCGGTCCGGCACCCGGGCGTGCCGCGTCCCGGAGGGGTGGGACGCGGCACGCCGGTCCGTCAGCGCACGTAGAGCCGCTGCTGCGGCGGTGCGGTGAACGGGTCGCCGAGGAAGAATGACGGGTGCGGCGGCTGGTTGTAGGCGGTGTTCTGCCAGGCCAGCGCGACGCGGTACATCGGGTCGTGCAGGAGCGTCGGCACCCGCAGCGACGTCGGGTGCGGCGTCGCGTAGATGCGCAGCGCCGCCTCGTCCGACCGCGCCCAGACGACCTCCTCGCGCCAGTCGCCGAGGATGTCGCCCGAGATCACCGGCGTCGCCTTCGTGCCGTTGTTGGCCCGCACGCCCGACCCGGTGAGCAGCCGCGTGTCCCCGCCCGTGCCGTACTTGTCGATGCGCGTCTGGTCGAGCAGCTCGCGCACCGGGTCGCCGTCCCACCAGGCGAGGAAGTTCGCCGACGACGGCTTGCGGCCCACCGCCGCGCCCGTCGCGGCGTTGCGCAGGTCCGGCTCGGCGTTCGACCAGGCCTCGGCGCCCGGGCTGCCCGCGAACACGTCGCCGGCGACGCCCCGGCCGTTGTCCGCGCCGGACGGCGAGCGCCACAGCGTCTGCCCCGTGCGGGCGTCCGCGACCCACATGTTCGGCTGGTTCGTCGACTCGGTGACCTTGAAGTACTCCAGCCCGGGGCGCGACGGGACGAGGTCGCCCACGTGCCCGGCGTCGCCGTGCCCGGTGCCGTTGGTCCACAGCCCGCGCCCGTCGTCGTCGATCGCCGCGGCGCCGTACAGGATCTCGTCGCGGCCGTCCGCGTCGACGTCCGCCACGGACAGCGAGTGGTTGCCCTGGCCCGCGTACCCGCCGTTGCCGGACGCGTTCGAGTCGAACGTCCACCGGCGGGTCAGCCGCCCGTCGCGGTAGTCCCACGCCGCGACGACGGCCCGCGTGTAGTAGCCGCGCGCCATGACGATCGACGGACGCTGCCCGTCCAGGTACGCGGTGCCGGCGAGGAACCGGTCGACGCGGTTGCCGTAGCTGTCGCCCCAGCTGCTGACGGTGCCGCGCGGCGGGACGTAGTCGGTGGTGGCCGCGATCGCACCGGTGTCCCCGCGGAACACCGTGAGGTACTCCGGGCCGGACAGCACGTAGCCGTCACCGTTGCGGTGGTCGGCGGACGCGTTGCCGATGACCTGCCCGGTGCCCGAGCGGGTGCCGTCGGCCGTCTTCACCGCGACCTCGGCGACGCCGTCGCCGTCGTAGTCGTACACCTGGAACTGCGTGTAGTGCGCGCCGGCGCGGATGTTGCGACCGAGGTCGATGCGCCACAGCCGGGTGCCGTCCAGGCGCAGGCCGTCGAGGTAGACGTGGCCCGTGGTGCCGGACTGGCTGTTGTCCTTGGCGTTCGTCGGGTCCCACTTGAGGACGACGTCGAGGTCGCCGTCGCCGTCGAGGTCACCGACGCTCCCGTCGTTGATGACGTGGTCCGCCGACGGACGGGAGACCGGCACGTCGAGGTAGCCGTTCGCGAACGTCAGCGACGGTGCGGACGCCGCCTGCTCGACGCCACCGACGACGGCACGGACCGTGTAGCGGGCACCGGCGGGTGCGCCCGCGTCGAGGTGGTTCGTCGAGCCGGTGACCGGGGACGACGTGATGCGCGTGCCGTCGCGGTACACGTGGAAGCCCGTCGCCCGGTCCTCGTACCCGAGCAGGCGCCACTGCACGAGGTTGCCGCTGCCGGAGCGCACCGAGACGAGGCCGCGGTCGAGGTCCTCGAGCTGCTTGGCACCGGCGGTCGGGGTCGTGGGTGCGGGGTTCGGCACGGTGGTCGGCTGCGGGGTGGGGGTCGCGGTGGGCGACGCGGTCGGGGACGACGTCGGGGAGGACGTCGGGCTCGTGGTCGGCGACGACGTCGGGGCGACGGCGCCGGTGCACGCCGTGCCGTTCAGCCCGAACGCCGCCGGCACGGGGTTGGAGCCGGACCAGCTGCCGTTGAACCCGAACCCGACGCTGCCGCCGGTGGGGAGGGCGGCGTTGTACGACGCGTTGCGGGCCGTCACGGTGCGTCCGGACTGCGTCGCGACCGCGTTCCACGCCTGCGTCACGGTCTGCCCGGCGGCGAAGTCCCACGTCAGCGTCCAGCCGTCCAGCGCGTCGCCGAGGTTCTCGACGCGGACGTCGGCGCCGAAGCCGCCGCCCCACTGGTTCGTCACGGTGTACGTGACGCGGCAGCCCGGTGCTGCCTGCGCGGCGGGCGCCAGCGCGAGCCCGGCCACGGCGGTCGCGAGGGCCGCTGTGGCGGCAGCGGCTCGGATCGGTCTCATCTCGTCCCCTTCGACGTGGCGGGCGGGTGCCCGCCGGTGCGAGGACGGTACGGGGGAGAACGGTTTCCAG
Organism: Cellulomonas sp. JZ18; assembly: GCF_009720485.1. Classification (NCBI taxonomy): domain Bacteria; kingdom Bacillati; phylum Actinomycetota; class Actinomycetes; order Micrococcales; family Cellulomonadaceae; genus Cellulomonas; species Cellulomonas sp. JZ18. Next base: position 496,897 of record NZ_CP045245.1, read on the forward strand.
TTCCAGCGCTGAAACGGTTCACAGGGTGCGTGGGCGGCGCGCGTGCCGCAGGCGCCCGTCGTCCCGGAGGGCCCTCGTCGTGACCGCGGCACGCGCGCGTCCCGCCTCGTGGGAGCGTCGCGTGCGCGACCCCGTCATCGGGCGCGGTATGGGGCTCGTGGCGCGTCAGATGGCGGGGTCGTGGTGGACGCGTCCCGCGATGGGGAAGCGGGGGCCGCCGGTCCTGTCCGGCTCGGGTCCGTCTCGTGTCGTGGGACGTCGGGCGCGCGACCCCGTCATCGGGCGCGGTCCGGGGCTCGTGGCGCGTCCGATGGCGGGGTCGTGGTGGGCACGTCCCGGGATGTGGAAGCGGGGGCTGTCCACCTTGGAGGCGTCCCCCGCGGGCCCGCCGGGGCGCCAGTGGTGTTCCCGCGGGAGCGGCCGTGCTCGACGGTGCTCCCTCGGGGACGGTGCTCCCTCAGGGCAGGCGGACGTGCCGCTCGCCGAGCTGGCTGACGTCGTTGACCCCCAGCAGGGCCATGGTCCGGCGCACCTCGCGGCCGAGGATCTCGACGGCGCGGTCGACGCCGCGCTCGCCGCCCGCCATGAGCCCGTACAGGTAGGCGCGCCCGACCAGCGTCGCCTTCGCGCCGAGCGCGAGCGCCGCGACGACGTCGGACCCGTTGGTGATGCCGGTGTCGACCCACACCTCCGTGCGGTCCCCGACGGCGTCGACGACGTCCGGCAGCAGGCGCAGCGGCACGGGCGCCTTGTCGAGCTGGCGGCCGCCGTGGTTCGACAGCACGACCGCGTCGGCGCCCGCGTCGGTCACGCGGCGCGCGTCCTCGACGGTCTGGACGCCCTTGATGATGAGGGGCCCGTCCCACGACGCGCGCAGCCACTCGAGGTCCGCGATCGTCATGGTGGGGTCGAACAGCTTGTCGAGCAGGTCGGCGACCGTCCCGCCCCACGAGTTCAGCGAGGCGAACGTGAGCGGCTCGGTCGTGAGCAGGTTGATCCACCAGGCGGGGTGCATGCCGGCGTCGAGCACGGTCTTCACGGTCAGGGCCGGCGGGATCGAGAAGCCGTTGCGGGTGTCGCGCAGGCGGGCGCCCGCCACCGGGACGTCGACCGTGAGCATGAGCGCCTCGTACCCGGCGGCCTTGGCGCGGGCCATGAGGTCCTCGCCGGCGCCGCGGTCCTTCCACACGTAGAGCTGGAACCACTTGCGCGCGTCGGGGGCCTCTGCGGCGACGTCCTCGATGGACGTCGTGCCCATGGTCGACAGCGCGTAGGGGATGTCACGGCGCTCGGCGACGCGCACGACGGCCCGCTCGCCCTCGTGGTGCATCATCCGCGTGAACCCGGTGGGCGCGAACGCGAACGGCAGCGCCGACGGCTTGCCCAGGTACTCCGTCGTGGTGTCCACGTGCGACACGTCGTGCAGGATCGACGGGCGCAGCTCCAGGTCGCGGAAGAGGCGGCGCGCGCGGCGCAGGGTGATCTCGGCCTCGGCGGCGCCGTCGGTGTAGTCGAACACCGAGCGGGGCGTGCGACGCTTGGCGACGCGACGCAGGTCGGCGATGGTGAGCGCGTCCTCCAGCGCCCGCCGGGTGGGGTCGAGCCGCAGCGGCTTGGGCTGCAGGAGCGGCGCCAGCTCGGACCACTTCGGGAGCTGTCGGCGGGTCATGGCGGTCACCTCGGTGCGCGTCGTCGGGCGGGTGCGTGCCGGGAGCCGGCGGTGGCGCGGCGCCCGTCCGGGCACGGGCTTGCCGCCCCGGACAACGCGATTGTAACGTTTCATCGCGAAGCGTTGACACCCCCGAGAGGCGCACCTAGCGTGCGGAATGCGCTTTCACCCCGAGCAAGGAGGCTCACCGCAATGAAGCGATCCGTCCTCACGGCCACCGGCGTGGCCGTCGTCGCCGCCCTCGGCCTCGCCGCCTGCGGCGGCAGCGACAGCGGGGGCGACGCCGCCCCGTCCGCCGGCGGCACCGCCGACACGACGCCCGTCACCCTCAACTTCACCTGGTGGGGCAACGACGACCGCGCCGCCCGCTACAACGAGGCGCTCGAGCTCTTCAGCGAGGAGTACCCGCACATCACGGTGAACGGCTCGTTCGCGGCCTTCCCCGACTACTGGACGCAGCGGTCCACCGAGGCCGCCGGGCGCAACCTGCCCGACGTCATGCAGTTCGACCTGTCCTACCTGCGCGAGTTCAACCAGAGCGGCCAGCTGCTCGACCTGCAGGAGCACATCGACAGCGGCGCGATCGACCTGTCGGGCTTCGACGAGACGCTCGTCGAGGCCGGCGTGCTCGACGGCAAGACGATCGGCATCCCGACGTCCACCAACACGCTCGGCATGTTCTACAACCCGAACCTGCTGGAGCAGACGGGGGTCGAGTTCCCCGACGCGGAGACCTACACGTACGACGAGTACAACGAGTTCATCGCGGCCGTCGCGGCCGCCGGCCAGTCGACCCCCGAGGGCTACCCGATCTACGGCGGCGGCGACTACACGGCCACGTTCTGGTTCTTCATCCAGTACCTGCTGCAGAAGGGCGTCACGCCGTTCGAGGAGGACGGGACGCTCGGCTTCGACGAGGGCGACGTCGTGGAGTACCTCGAGATGACGGCGGACCTGCGTGCCGACAAGGCCGTCTACCCGGTCGAGCGCGGCGTCGCGCTCAAGCCGCTCGGCGGCTTCACCGTGAACGAGTCGGCGTCCGAGATCAGCTGGGACAACTTCCTCGCCGGCTACGTCGCCGACTCGGGCACCGAGAACCTCGAGATCACGCAGATCCCGTCGGTCGAGCCGGGGGAGAAGGCGCTGTTCTTCAAGCCGTCGATGCTCTACTCGATCGGCGCGAACACCGAGCACCCCGAGGCCGCGGCCACGCTGGTGAACTTCCTGCTCACCGACCCCGAGGTCGGCCGCATCTTCGGCACCTCGAAGGGCGTCCCCGCGGACGAGGAGCAGCGCGCCGCCGTCGAGGCGCCCGAGGGCTCCGTCGACGCCAAGGTCATCGCGTACGAGGAGGCCGTCGCCGAGGAGGTCACCGAGACCACCCCGATCCCGGTCAAGGGCTTCGGCACCATCGAGGCCAAGTGGCTCGAGCTCGGCGAGAACCTCAACTACGGCACCATCACGCCCGAGCAGTTCGCGAGCGAGTGGTTCGCCGAGGCGGAGATGGCCACCATGTGACCCCCGCGGTCCGGGCCGTGCGCACCGCGCGGCCCGGACCGCACCCGCCGGCACCGACGCCGGCACCCGTGCCCGGGGCCCCCGGGGTCCCGTGGGGGCCCCGGGAGCCGGACGGCCCCGACCGTCGCACCCACAGATCGGACAGCACCGTGACCCTCACCGCCGAGGCGCGCGCGACCCGGACCCCCGCGTCCCCCTCGCCGATGCGCCGCCGCCGGAAGGCCGCCGAGACCCGAGCCGGCTACGCGTTCCTCGCGCCGTGGCTCCTCGGCTTCGTCCTGCTCACCGCGGGACCGATGATCGCCTCCCTGTACCTGGCGTTCACGAACTACAACCTGTTCACGTCGCCGGAGTGGGTCGGCATCGAGAACTTCCAGCGGCTCTTCCAGGACCCGAACTACATCCAGGCGTGGCGGGTCACCGCCCTCTACGCCCTCATCGGGACGCCGCTGAAGCTGGTCTCGGCGCTCGCGGTCGCGATGCTGCTGAACAACAGCCGCCGGGGTCAGGGCTTCTACCGGTCGGCGTTCTACGCGCCCTCGCTCATCGGGGCGAGCGTGTCGATCGCCATCGTGTGGAAGGCGATGTTCATCGACAACGGCATCGTCGACCGGGCGGGCCAGACCCTCGGCCTGCCGGCCGGCGGGTGGGTCGGCGACCCGGGTCGCACGCTGCCGATGCTGATCCTGCTGACGATCTGGCAGTTCGGCGCCCCGATGGTCATCTTCCTCGCGGGTCTCAAGCAGATCCCCACGGAGCTGTACGAGGCCGCGTCGGTCGACGGCGCCGGTCCCGTGCGCAAGTTCCTCAGGATCACGCTGCCGATGCTCTCGCCGGTGCTGTTCTTCAACCTGCTGCTCGAGACCATCCACGCGTTCCAGATCTTCGCGTCGGCGTTCATCATCTCGTCCGGCACCGGTGGTCCCGCCCGGTCGACGCTCTTCTACACGCTCTACCTGTACTTCCGCGGCTTCCGGGACTTCCAGATGGGCTACGCGTCGGCGATGGCCTGGGTGCTCGTCCTGGTCGTCGGCGCCATCAGCTTCGTCATGTTCCGCACCCAGAACCGGTGGGTGCACTACTCGGGGGAGTCCAAGTGAGCACGACCGCACCGGCGGCGTCGCCGGCCACGTCCGGGCGCCAGGGCCTCCCGACCGCTGAGCAGTCCGCGGCCCTGCGCCGCCGCAACCAGGGCCGCAGCCGCGTGCGCTCCGTGGTGTTCCACGTGATCTCGCTGGCCGTGGTCGCCGTGATCCTCTACCCGGCGGTGTGGATGTTCGTGTCCACGCTGAAGCCGTCGAGCGAGATCATCGGGTCGGTCAGCATCATCCCGACCGACCCGAGCCTGGCGAACTTCACGAAGGCCCTGGCCGGCATCGCCGGCGTCTCGTTCTGGCAGTTCTTCCTCAACTCGCTGCTGCTGGCGGTGGGGTCGGTGGTCGGCATCACGCTGTCCTGCTCGGTCAGCGCCTACGCGTTCGCGCGGATCGACTTCCCGGGCCGCGGGCTGTTCTTCACGCTCATGATCGGCACGCTGCTGCTGCCGTTCCACGTCGTGATCATCCCGCAGTACATCGTGTTCAACCAGCTCGGCCTGGTCGGCACGTACGTGCCCCTGCTGATCGGCAAGTTCCTCGCGGCGGAGGCGTTCTTCGTCTTCCTCATGGTGCAGTTCATGCGCAACCTGCCGCGCGAGCTGGACGAGGCGGCGCGCATCGACGGCGCCGGGCACGTGCGGATCTTCACCGCGATCATGCTGCCGCTCATGAAGCCGGCGCTCGTGACCAGCTCGATCTTCGCGTTCATCTGGTCCTGGAACGACTTCTTCGGCCCGCTGATCTACCTCAGCTCGCCCGACACGTTCCCGCTGCCGCTGGCGCTGCGCCTCTTCGTCGACCAGACGACGGTGTCCGACTACGGCGCGCAGATGGCCATGGCCGTGCTCGCGCTGCTGCCGGTGCTGCTGTTCTTCCTGGTGTTCCAGCGCTACCTCGTGCAGGGCGTCGCGACGCAGGGCCTCAAGGGCTGAGCGTCCGCACCCGCACCACGCACCACCGGCGACGGCCGGTCGGCGGCAGCCGGGGGGCGCCGCCGACCGGCCGCCGTGCGTCGGGGGTCCCGGCCCCGACCGGGCCGACGACCGCTCCCCACGTGTGAGGCTGTGACCATGACCGACGCCCCCGACGACGACGTCCGCCGCCCCGACCCCACCGCGCCGGAGCGCAGGGCCGCGTTCGGCGGCGGACGGTTCGGGCTGTTCAGCGAGGTGCTCGTGGTCGGGCTCGGCGTCTCGGTGCTGAGCCTGCCGGTGGTGACCGTGCTGCCCGCGCTGGCCGCCGGCGCCGCGCACGTGCGCCGGCACCTGACGGGCGAGACCGACCGGGTCGCGGACCTGTGGCACGAGTTCGTCGCCGCGCTGCGGGGCGTGTGGCCGTACGCGCTGGCGTCGCTCGCGCTGCTCGTGCTGCTGTGGTTCAACACCGCCGTCGCGGGCACCGGCGTGCTCCCGGGCGGCACGGGCGTGCTCGTGCTGTCCCTCGCGGTGGCGGCGATGCTCGCGGTCGTGCTGCTGCGCGCGGCCGGCGGCTGGCACCGGGGCGCGTCGTGGCGGCAGGTGATGCGGGACGCGGGGGCCCGCGCCGGGGACGACCTCACCGGCTCCGGCCTGCTGGTCGTCGCCCTGGGCCTGTGCGGCGTCATCGTGTGGATGCTCCCGCCGCTCGCGGTGCTGGTGCCGGGACTGCTCGCGCTCGCGGTGGTCGCGGTCGAGCACCGGGCCGCCGCGCGGCGGGGCTGACGCCGGGCGCCGGGTCGCCGGCCCGGCGGGCGACGGGCGCTCAGCCGCCGGGCGCGTCCAGCGCGCGCAGCGACGCCTCCACCCACTCGAGGTGCGCGCGCGCCATCCGCTCGCCGTAGTCGAGCGTGACCAGGGCGTACGGGTGGTCGGGCGACGGCGGCTCGGCGGCGATCTCGTCGCGGACCGCGGCCAGCGCGGCGAGCTGCGCCGTCGCCCGGGCGCCCGTGTCGCGCAGGAGGGCGCGGCACGCGTCGCGGCCGAGGGTGCGGCCGAAGAACAGCCGGAGCAGGAGCGGGTTGCGCGGCGGCGTGACGTCGTACGGCTCGGCGAGGCGGGTGCGCAGGTGCGTGCGCCCGGCGGGCGTGATCGTGAACCGTCCGTCGTCGTCCTTGGTGACGAGCCCGTCCGCCGTGAGCCGGGCGAGCGTCGGGTAGATCTGGCCGAAGCTCTCGCTCCAGAAGTGGCCGAGGGTCTCGACGATCGCGGCGCGCAACGCGTACCCGGTCATGGGCTGGAGCGTCAGGGCGCCGAGGACGGCGACGTCGGTCTGCGCGCGGCGGCTCACGGTCTCGACTATATCTGACAGATATGTTGTGATGGCGCCATGAGGATCTCGGAGAAGGACGCGGGGCGGGCTGCGGCCGTGCTGCTCGCGGGTGTGGCGGGCTTCCAGCTGGCGCTCGCGGCAGGTGCGCCGTGGGGCGTGGTGGCGTACGGCGGCGGGCACGCGGGCGTCCTCCCCGACGACCTGCGGACGACCAGCGCGGCGATGGTCCCGGTGTACGGCGCGCTCGCGGCCGTCGCCGCCGGGGCCGGCGGCGCACGGCTGCGGCGCGTGGTGCTGCGCGGGACGACGGCGCTGCTGACCGTCGGCTGCGCGGTGAACCTGGCGTCGCCGTCGCTGCCGGAGCGCCTGGTCTGGGTGCCGGTGACGGCCGCCGCGGCGGTCCTCACGTGGCGGGCCGTCGCCCCGGGGGCGACGCGCCCCGCCGCCGTCCCGGCCGGCTGACGTCGACGCGGGAGGCGGTCCCCCCGTCCCGGCCGGCTGACCCCCGGGGCATGCCCCCGGACGTCGTCAGGCCTCGGGCCGGCCGGGAGCCGACGACGTCCGGGTCCGGCGGGGCGTCAGGCCAGGGCGGCGAGGGTGCGGGCGCCGTAGGACGCGCGGGCGCGGGCCGCGGCGCCCGCGGTCGCGGCCACCGAGGCGAGGGCCCACAGGACGAGGGCGACGACCGCGCCGCCGACCGACCCCCCGTCGCCGACCACGCCGGCCACGGCGTCGGCCGCCGGACCCAGGGGCAGCCAGTCGACCGCGTCGCCGACCCACGCCGGCACGGTCGCGGCGAGGCCTGCGACGAGGAACGCGAAGGCCGCGACGACCGCGAGCACCCGGCCGGGTGTGCCGAACCACGCGGCCAGGGCCTGGTGGAACGCCACCAGCGCCACCCCGGCGACGAGCCCGACGAGCGCGAGGCCCACGGTGCGGCCCGCGCCCTGACCGGTCACGCCGCCGACCACGGAGCCGACGACCAGGCCCTGCACCGCGCCCAGCGCGGCGGGCAGCGCCAGCGCGGCGAGAGCCGAGCCGAGCGCGGAGCGCGTGGAGCCGGCCGCCCGGCGCGGCAGCGACGGGAACGCGAGGAGCAGCGCGAGCGCGCCGACCCACAGGGCCACGGCGGTGAGCACCGAGACGCGGCCCAGCGGCGCGGCCACCGACGTCGCCGGGGCGACGACGGGCGTCGCGACGACGTCCGCGAGCGACGCGCGCTCGTCCTCGGGCGTGACGGGCAGCTGCCCGACCGCCTCCCCGAGGCCCGTGCCGAGCTCTGCCGTGCCGTCGGCGACCTGCGTGGCACCGTCCGTCGCGGCACGCACGCCGTCGGCCAGCTGCGCGCTGCCGGACGCGAGCTGGTCCGCGCCGGACCCGAGGTCGGTGACGCCCCCCGCGAGCACCTGCGAGCCGGCGGCGAGCTGCGACGCACCGCCCGAGAGGTCCCGTGCACCGCCCGCGAGCGTCCCGAGGCCGTCGGCGAGCTGCCCGGCACCCGTGCTCAGCTGCTGCACGCCCGCGTCGACCTGCCCCGCACCGGCGGCCAGCTGCGACGCGGCCCCCGCGGACCGGTCCAGCCCGTCGACGAGCGCCCGCAGACCACCCGGCAGCTGGGCGGACAGCCCCTGCCCGAGCTCGCGCAGCCCGGCCGCCTGCGCCTCGGCCTCCGCGAGCGCACCCCGGCCCGCGTCCAGCGACGCCCGCTGCTCGCGCAGCTCGGCGCAGCCCGGGGCGTCCGCGTCGGTCGTGCACAGCGCGGTGATCGCGCCGTCCAGCGCCTCGACGGCGGCGTCCATGCTCCGCGCCCCCGCCTGCGTGACGCCGGCGACCCCGTCGGCGGCGGCGACGACGCCCGTGGTGAACGCGTCGACGCCGGTGCTCAGCGGGCGCGCCCCCGCGGCCGCCTGACCGAGCCCGGCCGCGAGGTCCCGCGCACCGTCGGCGAGGACGTCCGTGCCGCCCGGCTGCGCCGCCGTGCCGCCTGCGAGCTGTGTGAGCCCGTCCGCGAGCTCGCGCGCGCCCGCGGCCGACGCGCCCACACCGTCGGCGAGCTGCCGCGACCCGCCGGCGAGCGTGCCCGCCCCCGTCGCGAGCTCGCCCGCACCGCCGCGCAGCTGCCCGACACCCGACGCGAGCTGCGCCGACCCGTCGGCCAGCCCCGCCGCGCCCGTGGCGAGCTGGGCGTTGCCGTCCGCGAGCGAGCGTGCGCCGTCGGCGAGCCGGGTCGCGCCGTCGGCTGCCTCGCCCAGCTGCTCCTGCAGCGTCGAGAACCCGACGAGCACGTTCTCCAGGTAGGTGGTCGTGAGCTGCCGGCCCAGCACCTGCGCGGCGGTGGCGGTGACGGCCTGCGCGACGACCTCGTCGACCGCGGTGGACCGGTCCGGCGTCGTGACCGACACCGTCGCCTGCCGCGGCGAGCCGTCCGGTGCGGCGAACGACGTCGCGGCCGCGGAGAAGTCCGCCGGGATGGTCACGACGGCGGCGTACCGGCCGTCCTCGAGCCCCGCGGTGGCGTCGTCCGCGTCGGTGACGACCCAGTCGTAGGTCGCGGCGGCGCCCTCGCCGTCGGTCAGCGCACCGGCGAGCTGACGCCCGAGCGGTGTGTACTGCCCGTCGAGCGTGACGGGCGCGTCCTCGTTCACCACGGCGGCCTGCACGCGGTCGAGCCGCTCGGCGGGGTCCCACGTGCCGGCGAGCAGCACGAGCGCCAGCGCGAGCGGGGCGGCGAGCGCGACGACGACCGCGGGCCAGCGCCGGGCGGTGCGGGTGGTGGGAGTGCTCATGGGGGTGCCTTCCTCCTCGCCGGTCAGGCGCGGACGGCCGCGACGTCCTGCGGCGCGAGGGTGGTCACGGGGTGCCGGTGGGCAGGAGGTCGCCGGGGTCGCCCGGTCCGGCGGACCCGAGGACGAGGGCCGCGAGCCCGCCGTCGACGGCGCGCCGCAGCAGCGCGGCGACGCGGGTGCGCTCGGCGGCGTCGGTCACCGCGTCGGCCCGGTCGACGACGAGGACGCGGGGGTGCTCGGCGACCGCGGCGGCGAGCCCGGCGACCCCCTCGGTGCGCAGGTCGACGTACCCGGCGCGGCGGCGGGCGGCCGCCGCGCGGACGGGCAGCACGAGGCCGTCGACCTTGAGGTCGCCCGCGACGGGCTCGAGCCGCCCGGCGAGCGTCAGCAGCAGCCCGGTGACGCGGGCGGGCTCGTCCGCGCGGACGACGAGCGCCTCGCCGGTGCGGACGGCGAGCGCGACCTCGTCGGTGCCGTCCGCCACGGCGGGACGCAGGTGCCGGGCCGCGAGGACGACGTCCTCGTCCCCGGGCCACGACGCGAGTGCGAGCTCGCGGTGCAGGGCCTCGCCCTCGACGTCGAACGACGGCAGCGCGCGGTCGAGCCAGCGCGGCATCCACCACGCCTTCTCGCCGAGCAGCTGCAGGACGGCCGGCACGAGGGTCATGCGGACGACGAACGCGTCGACCGCGACGCCGACCGCCAGGCCCAGCGCGATGGGCTTGATGTTGACGTCGCCCTCGGGGACGAACGCGAAGAAGACGGCGACCATGATGACCGCCGCGGCGGTGACGACCTTCGCGGAGCCGAGGAACCCGGTGGCGATCGACCGGCGCGCGTCGCCGGAGTGCACGTAGTCCTCGCGGACGCGGGACACGAGGAACACCTCGTAGTCCATCGCGAGGCCGAACAGCACGCCCATGAGGACGATCGGCATGAACGAGATGACGGGTCCGAGCCGCGACACGTGCAGCGCGTCGGCCAGCACGCCGTGCTCGAACACGCTGGTCACCACGCCGAACGCGGCGGCCACCGACAGCAGGTAGCCGAGCGTCGCCTTGAGCGGCACGGCGACCGACCGGAACACCATCGTCAGCAGGACGAGCGACAGCCCGACGACGAACACCGCGAACGGCAGCAGGGCGGCGCCGAGCTTGGCGGAGACGTCGATGCCGACGGCGGTGAAGCCGGTGACGGACAGGTCGAACCCGTGCTCGGCGCGGATCTCGTCGCGCATGTCGCGGATGCGGTGCACGAGGTCGGCGGTCGCCTCGTCCGTCGGCCCGGTCTCGGGGACGACCTGGACGATGCCGGTGTCGAGGGACGCGTTCGGCGTCGCGAGCGGCACGTCGGCGACGCCGGGCAGGGCGCGCAGCTCGTCGGCGACGTCCGCCATGAGGCCGAGCGGGTCGTCGCTCGTCACGATGCTGCCGGTGACGACGAGCGGCCCGTTCGCGCCGGCGCCGAAGTGCTCGGAGACCCGGTCGTAGGTGACGCGGGTCGACGACGACTCGGGCTGCACGCCCGCGTCGGGCAGTGCGAGCCGCAGGTCGAGGGCCGGCAGCGCGAGGGCGACGAGGCCGCCCATCGTCAGGACGACCGTGACCCACGGGCGGGCCGTGGCCAGGCGGACCCAGCCGGCGAAGAAGCGGTTGTGGTGCGCCGGCAGACCGGCCTGGCGCCCCCGGCGCCGGGGCCTCGGCCGCAGCCGCTCGCCGGCGACCCCGAGCAGGGCGGGCACGAGCGTGATCGACACGAGCACGGCGATCCCGACCGCGACGGCGCCCGCGACGCCCATCGTCGTGAGGAAGGGGATGCCCGCGACGCCCAGCCCGACCAGCGCGATCATGACCGTGAGGCCCGCGAAGATGACGGCGGAGCCCGCGGTGGCGTTGGCGCGGGCGGCCGACTCCTCCGTCGCCAGCCCGGCGCCGAGCTGCTCCCGGTGCCGGGAGACGATGAAGAGCGCGTAGTCGATGCCGACGGCGAGCCCGAGCATGAGCGAGAGCAGCGGGGTCGTCGACGTGATCGGCGTGACCGCGGTCGCGAGGAAGACGAGCACGGTCGACAGGCCCACGCCCACCAGCGCGTTGACGAGCGGCATGCCCGCGGCCGCGAACGAGCCGAGCGTGAACAGCAGCACGACGAACGCGACGAGCACGCCGAGCGCCTCGGTGACCGTCAGGCCGGGGAACTCCTGCGCGTACAGCTGCCCGCCGATCGTGGCCTCGTACCCCTCGGGCAGCGCCGCGTCGAGGTCGTCCGCGAGCGCGCGGAGCTCGTCCTTGACGTCGTCGCCGACCGCCACGCCCTCACCGTCGAGCGAGACGGTCAGGAGGGCCGCCTCCCCGTCGTCGCTGACCTGACCCCGCCGGGCGTCTGCGTGTCGAACGGGTCCGCCACCGCGCGCACGCCCGGCACGTCGCGGAAGGCGCCGGCGGCGTCGGCGACGGCCGCGACCACGTCGTCCGTGGCGACGTCCTGCCCGTCGGGGGCGACGACGAGCACCTGGGCCGTGGTCCCGCTCGCCTCGGGGAACGTGGCCGCGAGCCGGTCGAGCGCCTGCTGCGACTCCGTGCCGGGGATGGAGACGCCGTTGTCGAGCTGCGTCATGAACAGGCCCGCGGCCGCGCCGAGCACGGCGAGCACCGCGAGCCACGCCCCGATGACGGTCGTGCGGCGGCGGAACGCGAACCGGCCGAGCCGGTACAGCGCAGAGGACACGGTCCCTCCAGGGAACGGGTGACGGGGGAGGACGGCGGCGTCCCGCGGCCCGGGCTGGAGGCGGGCCGATACAGGACTGTATGCGATACAGGAGTGCATCGGATACAGGAGTGCATCGGACCGGTACCCTCGGGCGTGGGATCCTCGTGCGCGGACGGAGGTGGGCCGATGAGCGACCAGGACGTCGCGGCGCCGGCGGACGGCCGCGCCGACGGGCCGGACGCGCCCCTGTCCGCGCGGCGGCAGCGCACGCGCGAGCGCCTGCTCGACGCCGCGTTCGACCTCTTCGCCGAGGACGGCGTCGACGCCACGTCCATCGAGACCGTGTGCGAGCGCGCGGGCTTCACGCGCGGCGCGTTCTACTCCAACTTCGCGAGCAAGCACGAGCTGCTGCTCGCGCTCGCGGGCCGGGAGCAGGCCCGCCACCTCGCGGAGCTGCGCGAGGGCATCGCGGCCGCGTCCGCGCAGGGGCTGCCGGGCGCCGACCTCGACGTCGCCGACGTCGGCCGGTTCGTGGCCGCGCTGCTCGACCGCATCTCCGACGACCGCCGCTGGCGGGTCGTGAGCACGGAGCTGCGCCTGCTGGCCCTGCGCCAGCCGGCCGTCGCCGGGGGCTACCTCGAGCTCGAGGGGCAGATGGTCGCGGAGTGCGCGGCCGAGGTCGAGCGGCTCGCGGCCCACGTCGGCCGCCGCTTCGTCGTCGACGCGCGGCAGGTGCTCCTGCTCGTCGCCGAGGGGTACGAGGCCGACCGGCGCACGGCCGAGCTCGCGGGCGGCACCGTGCGGGCGCAGGACCTCGCCGCGCGGTGGCTCCCCACGGTCGTCGAGCGCCTCACCGTCCCGGCGGACCAGCGCGCCTGAGCGGCCTGACCGGCGCCCGGCCGGCGCGCCCCACGACGACGGACGGCACGCCGCTCCCGCCCGGACGTCGCCGGAGCGGGAGCGGCGCGCCGCCGGGTGCTGCGCTCAGGCCGTGCGGGCGGTGCCGCCGAGGGCCGTCCACGACTCGGGGCGAGCGTGAGCGTCGTGGTGCCCGCGCCGGACGCGGTGACCGGCGCCGCGTCGAGCGTCGTCACGTGCTCCGCCTCGACCTTCGCCGCGTGCTCGGGCCGTGGACCGCGGGCTCGTGGTCGGCCGTCACCTGCAGGCCCCCACCGAGGGAGAGGACGACGCCGGGGTGCGTCAGCTCGACCTCGACCGGCTCGGCCGTGCGGTTGACGAGGAACACCGCGACCTGCCCGTCCGCCTCCGAGCCGTCCCACGTGGCGGCCGCGGTCACGGCCGGGACGTCGCCGTGCTTGGCCGTCGTGATCGTCGGGGCCTCGACGCGCACGTCGAGCGCGTCACCGCGGGCGAGGCGCGCGGTGGTGGCGAACGGGTGGAACGTCGGCTGCTTCCAGGCCGGGCCGTCGGGCTCGGTCATGATCGGCGCGATGACGTTGACGAGCTGGGCGAGGCACGCGACGGGGACGCGGTCCGCGTGGTTGAGCAGCGTGACGAGCAGGTCGCCCACGACGACCGCGTCGAGCCCGGAGTAGACGTCCTCGATGATGCGCGGCGCGTCGGACTGCAGCGGCAGGTTCTGCTCCCCGGGGAAGCGCGTCTGCAGGTACCAGACGTTCCACTCGTCGAACGAGATGGTGATCTTCTTGTCCGAGCGGCGGCGCGCCCCGACCGCGTCCGCCGACGCGACGACGCGACGGATGAACCGGTCCATCGAGGTGCCCGACCCGAGGAACGACGCGCGGTCGCCGTCCATCTCCTCGTAGTAGGCGTGCATGGAGATGTGGTCGACCAGGTCGTACGTGTAGGACAGGACGGTCTGCTCCCACTCGCCGAACGTCGGCATCGTCATGGACGACGAGCCGCACGCGACCAGCTCGATGGACGGGTCGACGAGCTTCATCGCCTTGCCGGCCTCGGCGGCGAGCTTGCCGTACTCGTGCGCGTCCTTGTGGCCGATCTGCCACGGCCCGTCCATCTCGTTGCCGAGGCACCACAGCTTCACGCCGTAGGGCTTCTCGCGGCCGTTCGCGATGCGCAGGTCGGCCCAGCGCGAGCCGGCCTCGCCGTTGCAGTACTCGACGAGCGCCGCCGCGGCCGCGACGCCACGCGTGCCGAGGTTGACGGCCATCATCGGCTCGACGCCCTCGCGCTCGGCCCACTGCAGGAACTCGTCGGTGCCGATCGTGTTGGGCTCGATGGTGCGCCACGCGAGGTCGATGAACGGCTTGCGGTCCTCGACGGGGCCGACGCCGTCCTCCCAGACGTAGTTCGACACGAAGTTGCCGCCGGGGTAGCGGACCATCGTCACCCCGAGCTCACGGGTGAGCTCGGCGACGTCGCGACGGAACCCGTGCTCGTCGGCCGTCTCGTGCCCCGGCTCGTAGATGCCGGTGTACACGGCCCGGCCCAGGTGCTCGACGAACGAGCCGAAGAGGCGGCGGTCGATCGTGCCGGTGCGGAAGGCGGGGTGCAGCAGGACGCGGGCGCGCTCAGTCATGGCTCTCCGATCGGGGTGCCGCCGCTCCACCGCGGCGACTACAACGTTGTACGAGGAGAGCCTACGACGACCCTCCGCCCCTGTGGTGGACCCTTCCGCTCACCGGACGGCGCCCCGACGCGGGCCCCTCGCCGGCACCGTCACGGGTGGCGGTGCCGGCGCCGCGGCTGCGCCCGCCCGCCCGGGCCGGGGACGGACGGTCGCGAACGCGCAGGCGGCGACGCAGGGTCGCTCCCGGTCTAGCACCGTGCCGTGCGCCGTGTCATCGCCCACGGGGCGACGGACGCGCGCCGGTGGACGCGCGCGTGTCCGCCCGGCGGGTGTCGGCTAGTGTGGTGCGCGTTACGGATTGCGCTTTCCCGAGCCGTGCGTGCGCGGGGAGCGGCCCGCCATCGCCGACGTCGTCGAAGGACCCCCGTGAACGAGTCCGACCAGAACCCGACCGCACCGCGTCCCCCGTCCCACCGCGCGACCGAGGGTGACCCCGCCGTCGTGCCCGCCTTCGCCCCGCCGCCGCCCGGGCGCCGCCGCCGCCGGTACGCCGTCGTCGGCACGGGTCACCGCGCCGGCATGTACGTCGCCGCCCTCACCGGCGAGCACGCCGACGTCGGCGAGATCGTCGCCTGGTGCGACACCAACCCCGGGCGCATGGCGTACTACGACGCGCAGGTGGGCGAGGCGCTGGGCCTCGGCGGCCCGGCCGGACTGCCGCAGTACGACGCCGACGACGTCGAGCGCATGGTCGACGAGCAGCGCGTCGACGTCGTCGTCGTCACGACGCCCGACCACGCGCACGCCGGCGTCGTCGCCCGCGCCCTGGACGCCGGCGCCGACGTCGTCGTCGAGAAGCCCCTGACGACGACCGTCGAGGGCTGCCGCACGATCGTGCGCGCGGTCGCCCGCACCGGACGGGACGTCGTCATGACGTTCAACTACCGGTACGCGCCGCGCAACTCCTCGCTGCGCGAGGTCATCGCGTCGGGCGAGATCGGACGCGTCACGAGCGTGCACTTCGAGTGGGTGCTCGACACCGTGCACGGCGCCGACTACTTCCGCCGCTGGCACCGGGACAAGCGCAACAGCGGCGGCCTGCTCGTGCACAAGTCGAGCCACCACTTCGACCTCGTCAACTGGTGGCTGCACGACGTCCCGGCGCGCGTCTACGCGTCCGGCGGGCTGCGCTTCTACGGCGACGACAACGCGGCGGCCCGCGGCATGGGCCCGCGTCCCGAGCGGGGGACCGGCACGACGGGCGACCCGTGGTCGCTCGACCTGACCCACGACCCGCGCCTCAAGGCCCTCTACCTCGACGCCGAGCACCACGACGGCTACCGCCGCGACCAGGACGTCTTCGGTCCCGGCATCACGATCGAGGACAACATGGCGCTCGTCGTGGACTACCGCGGCGGGGCCACCCTCACGTACTCGCTCAACGCGCACAGCCCCTGGGAGGGGTACCGGGTCGTCGTCAACGGCACCGAGGGACGCGCCGAGCTCGAGGTCGTCGAGCGGGGGGCCGTGATCCTCGACGCCGACGGACGCGCCGTGCTCGACCCGTCCGCGACGCCCGAGGGGGTCGCGGCCCAGGCCGCGCGACCCGAGGGGGAGCGGCTGCTCGTGCAGCGGCACTGGGAGCCGGCGCGCGAGTGGCGCATCCCGCAGGGCATCGGCGGGCACGGTGGCGGCGACGCGATCCTGCTCATGGACGTCTTCCGTCGCGACCTGCGTCTCGGTCCCGACCCGCTGGGACGGGCCGCGGGGTACCGCGACGGGCTGCGCGCCGTCGCGGTCGGCATCGCCGCGAACCGCTCGCTCGCCACCGGCCGCCCGGTGCTCGTCGACGACCTGGGGCTGGGCGACCTCGACCCGGCGGCCGACGGCGACGGCGCCGAGCTGCCCGCGACCCCGCCCGCCGGCACGCCGCGTGCGGAGGCGTCCGCCGACGCTCCCGCCGCACCGTCGGCCGGCGACGCGCCCGCCGCACCCTCGGCCGGCGCCGCGCCCGCCGCCCCGTCGGCCGACCCGACCTCCGCCACCGTCCCCACCGGAGCCGCCCGATGACCACCCGCCTGCCCCGCCTCGACGCCCGTCCCGCGCTGCGCGCCCTGCACGACGTCGGCCGCGCCGTCGACGTCGTGCACGACGGCACGACGCTCGCCCGCTACGTGTACGTGCCGGACGACGTGCAGCTCGAGTCGCCCAAGCCGTACGTGCACCCCCTGCGCACCCGCGGCGGTGACCTGGTCAGCGAGTTCCGCCCGCACGACCACGTGTGGCACAAGGGCATCGCCTGGTCGCTGCCGGTGGTCGGGGACGAGAACTTCTGGGGCGGGCCGACGTTCGTCTCCCCGGAGGCGTCCGAGCACGGGTACGTGCAGCTCGACAACGACGGGTCGATGGACCACCAGGCGCTCACCCGGCTCGACGTCGGGACGGGTCCGGCGGGCGACCGCGTCGACCTCGCGCACACCCTGGCCTGGCACACGCAGGGCGGCGAGCACGTCGTGGACGAGGAGCGTGCGCTGGCCGTCGTCGTCCCCGCCGACCGCGACGACGCGTGGGTGCTCCTGTTCGACACGACGATGACCAACGTCTCCGGCCGCGACCTGCCCATCGGCTCGCCGACGACCCGCGGCCGCGAGAACGCGGGCTACGGCGGCCTGTTCTGGCGCGGGCCGCGCTCGTTCACCGGCGGCACCCTGCTGGCGCCCGACTTCGCCGGGGGCGAGGAGGTGCGCGGGCAGCGCGGGCCGTGGATGGGCTTCACCGGCCGGCAGGACGGCACCGGCAACGCCGCGACGATCGTCATGGTCGACGCGCCCGACAACCCCGTCCACCCGCCGCAGTGGTTCGCCCGCCGGGACATGTTCGCGTGCCTCAACCCCGCGCCGTTCTTCAGCGAGGAGGTGCCGTTCGACGCCGGCGCGACGCTGCGGTTCCGGTATGCCGTGATCGTCGCGGACGGAACGGGTGATCCTGCGTCGGCCGAGGCGCTCGCGGACCTCGGGGCGGGCATCCTGTCCGCATGACCACCCTGCCCGGCGGCGTCAGCGTGAGCCGCCTGCGGGTGTACGACTGGGCGGCCCCCGACGGTGTCGGGCTCGCCGGGAGCGGCACACCCCACATGCACCTGGCCTCCGCGGAGGCCTACGTCGTCCTGTCCGGCACCGGCGCGGTGCACACGCTGGGCCCCGACGGGTTCGCGGTGCACCCGCTCGCGCCGGGCGTGATCGTGCAGATGCGCCCCGGCGTCATCCACCGCGCGGTCAACGACGGGGACCTCGAGGTGCTGGTCGTCATGTCCAACGCCGGCCTGCCCGAGGCCGGGGACGCCGTCATGACGTTCCCGCCGCAGGTGCTCGCCGACGGTGCGTCCTACCGCGCCGCGGCGACGCTGCCGACCGGGGGGACCCGCGGCGTCGTCTCCGACGCCGACGTCGCGGCGGCCGCCCGCGCCCGGCGCGACCTCGCGCTCGAGGGGTACGCCGCGCTGATCGCCGCCGCGGAGCGGCAGGGACCGCGGGCCGCGCTGCTGCCGTTCTTCGAGGCCGCGGTGCGGCTCGTGCGCCCGCAGGTGCCGCGCTGGCAGGACCTGTGGGGGCGGACCGCGTTCGCCGACACCGACGGCACGGCGCGGGTGCTCGAGGGGCTCATGCGCGGCGCGGCGCCGCACCTGCAGCTCGCGCGCGCGGAGCGGGTGGAGGCGCGTCCCGCGCCCCGGCGGTACGGGATGTGCGGCCGCCTGCAGACCTGGGACCTGGGCGGGTAGGACCGGGCCGCAGCACCGGGCAGGGCGCCCGCCCCACCCGTCGGCACGTCACCGCGGTTCGCGGGCACCAGCCGTCGACCCCGTGGTCCTGCAGTGATCGGGCCGCCGGGCGCTGCACTACCACGGGGTCGCGGCCGGGCAGGGGGACGGCGGGTCAGGCCCGGCCGGCCGAGGCGAGCACGCGGCTGCGGTCCCCGGTGAGCGACGCGAGCGTCTCGCGCTCGTCGAGGCCGTGGGTGCGCAGGTCGGCGCGCCCGCTGACCGCGAGCTGACGGCGGAACGCGAGCGTCGTCGCGCGCCGCTGGAAGTCCCGCATGGCCGCCGCCGCCGCGGGCCCGCCGACGCGGCCGGCCCAGTCGACCGCCGCCCGGCGCAGCCGCAGGGACGACAGCATCTGCACCTCGTGCGGCGCGAACCAGCCGGCCTGCGCGTACTCGGTGAGCCGGTGCTGCACGACCTGGCGCTCCTTGCCGCGCAGCCACAGCGCGATGCCGACGACCCCGAGGAAGATCGGCACCTGCACGAGCACGTAGACGCTCAGGTACGACCCGCCCGCCAGGACGGACGTGAGGTTCCAGGCGGAGTGCGCGACCATCGCGCCGAGCAGGCCGACCGGCAGCGCCCACCAGACCGTGCCCCGGCTGCGCGAGCGCGCCGCCAGACCCAGCGCGGCACCCGTGCACGCCGTGAACAGCAGGTGTGCGAACGGCGTCGCGAGGCCGCGCAGCACGAACGTCTCGGCGAGCGCCTCGCCCGCGCGCCCGAAGTAGAGGATGTTCTCCGTGAACGCGAAGCCCGCGGCGACCATCCCGGCGTAGACGATCCCGTCGACCACACCGTCGAAGTAGCGCCGCCGCGCGAGGTAGAGCACCAGCACCCCGGCGCCCTTCGCGACCTCCTCGATGATCGGGGCCGACACGACGGCGGCGACGACCGCGCCCGCGTCCAGGCTCCCCGTCGCGTTGGCGACGGTCCACGCCGCCAGGTCGTTGACCACCGCCGAGACCAGCACGGCGACGCCGGCGCCCCACAGCAGCGCGAACACGAGCGCGCCGCGCGGCTCGGGCTCCCACCGGTCGAGCCACCGGACCCCGGCGAGCACCAGGCCGAGGGGCACGAGCGCGAGGAGCGTCCCCGTCAGGCCGGGACCCATGCCGACCTGCAGCATGACGACCGCGATCCCCGCGAGCGCCGCGAGCCCCGCGAGGGCCAGACCGAGCGCGGCGACGACCGTCGCGGTCGCCGAGCGCCCACGTCCGCCCGCCCACTGCGTGGGCACGGCGGCCGGCTGGTGGGACGTCGCGGTGCTGGGCGTACCGGGCCAGCCGGGTGCGCCGGCGCTGCCGTAGGGGGTGGTCGACACGCTCGGAACAGTAGCGGCGCGCCGATGCCCCCACCCGACGAGCGTCCAGGTGCGCACAGGCCCCCGCCTCCCTCCGCCCGCCCCCTCCGCCCGCCCCCGCCCACCCCCGCCCACCCCCGCCCACCCCCGCCCGTTCGCCGCCGAGCGCGCCCCTTGTCGCACGAGCGCACCCTTCATGTCGGGCGCGCTCGCGCGGGAAGTGGCGCGCTCGCCGAACCGCGCACCCGGCGGCCGACGGTTGCGCGGCCGGCGAGGGCTGCGGGCGCGGGCGGGCGGCGTCAGTCGGCGGCGGCGTACGAGTCGACGACCGACAGGTCCAGGGCGAAGTCGACCGGCGTCGCGCCGAACAGCAGGCGCCCCGCCTCCTCCGCGGACGCGCGCACGGCGGCGGCGACCTCGTCCGCGACGGCCGCGGGGGAGTGCACGACCACCTCGTCGTGCAGGAAGAACACGAGGTGCGGGCGGCCCTCCACGCCGCGCAGCCGGCGGCGCAGCGACGCCATCCAGCACATCGCCCACTCGGCGGCGGTGCCCTGGACGACGAAGTTGCGCGTGAAGCGCCCGCGGTCCCGCGCCCGGCGGCGCGTCTCGCGGACGTCGTCCGCCCCGGCGCCCTCACCGGCGGCCGCGGCCAGCGCGACGCGCAGCGCCTCGGACGCCGGCGGGGACGACCGGCCGAGCCACGTCGTCACGACGTCGCCGCGCTCACCGGCCCGCGCGGCGTCCTCGACGAGCGCGACCGCCCGCGGGAACGCCCGCGCCAGGTGCGGCATGAGCTGCGCAGCCGCACCGGACGTCGCGCCGTAGATCGCGCCGAGCATCGCGTACTTCGCGTCCGTCCGGGTCGGGACGACGCCCGCGTCGGCGACGCCCTGGTACAGGTCGGCGTGCCGCGCGGCGGCCGCCATGTCGCGGTCGCCGGACATCGCGGCGAGCACGCGCGGCTCCAGCTGGGCGGCGTCCGCCACGACGAGCCGCCAGCCGGGGTCGGCCCGCACGGCGTCGCGCACCTGCGCGGGCAGCTGCAGCGCCCCGCCGCCGTCGGACGCCCACCGCCCGGTGACCACCCCGCCCACCACGTACTCCGGCCGGAACCGCCCGTCGTGCACCCACTGGTCGAGCCAGGCCCACCCGTTCGCGGACAGCAGGCGGGACAGCTTCTTGTACTCCAGCAGCGGTGCGACGACGGGGTGGTCGAGCCCGCGCACCTCCCACTTGCTGGTCGACTGCACGTCGAAGCCCTGCAGTCGCAGCGCGCGCAGCAGGTCCGGCGGCGAGTCCGGGTTGAGGTGCGGGGCGACGAGCGCCGTGCGGATCTCCTCGGCGAGCTCCTCGAGGCGCTGCGGCCGCGCGCCGCCCCACGGCCGGGGCCCCAGGAGGTCCGTGAGGATCGCGTCGTGCACGGCCGCGTCCCACGGCAGGCCGTCGTGGTGCATCTCGGCGGCGATCAGCGCACCCGTCGACTCGGCCGCGAGCAGCAGGCGCAGGCGGGCGGCGTGCGTCGCGCCCGCGACCGCGTCGAGCTGGGCACGCAGCTCGGCGAGGGGGTCGCGTGCCGTCGTGGCGTCGGGTGCCGCCTCGTCGGCCGCGTCGAGGTCGTCCAGCGCGTCGAACAGGGACGGCGCGTGCGGCGTCGGCGTCGGCACGTCGTCGTCCCAGGGTCCGGGCGGCGCGAGCGCGAGCGCCGAGCCGGCCGCCCGTGCGGAGTGCCGCAGGATCGCGTGGCACAGCCGCAGGTCGTGGCAGCGCTCGACGCGCACGCCGGCGGCGAGCAGCGGCGGGTAGCGGGTGCGCGTGTCGTCCCAGACCCAGCGCGGCGGTGCGCCGTCGGCCGCGGCCTCGACCCGGCGGACCTGGTCGGCGAGAGCCTCGGCCGGCGTCGTGCGTCGGGCCGTCTCGCTCGCGTGCTCGTCGAGGTCGACCAGAGTGACGGTGCGCGCGGACGCGTCGGGGACGACGACGACGTACGCGGGCACGTCTCATCCTCGCGCGTGCCACCGACACCGGGCCGCCGCCGCCCGGGCCCGTGCGGCACGCACCGACGGGTGCACCCACCGTCGGTGCGGCGGCACCGGCCCGCGCCGGCGGCGGCCCGCGTCAGCGGACGAGCGCCGCGCGTACGGCGCCGCCCGGGACCGCGAGCCACGCGTCGCCGTGCGGACCGTCGAGCGTGAGCAGGACGTCCCCGGTCGCGGTGTCGACGACGACCGCGGCGTGCCCCGCGTCGAACGTGCGCCCCGCGTGCACCATCGCGTCGAGCAGGGGCGCCGACGGCCACGCGAGCGTCGTGACGCCCTCCGGCGCGAACACGTGCGCGACCAGCGTCTGGTCGTCGCGGTGCAGCGTCGCCGTCACCACCGTGCCGTCGCGCAGCAGCACGCACGCCGCGTGCGTGAGCGTCGACGTGGCCGTGATCCTGTGCATCGTCGTGCCCTCCCCCTCGGTCCGTCCACGCAGGAAGGGGCACGAGGACGGCCGGTGATACCTGTCGCGGCCGGGGAGGACGCGGAGCCGGGCCGGGCGCCGGTAGCGTGCCCGCGTGCCGACCAGCCCCGGGCCCGCCGTCGTCGCCACCGACTCGCGCGACGCCGCATTCGCCCGCTACCTGCGCTCCCTGGCCGCCTCGTGGGACGGGCTCGCGGCGCCCGACCCGGACGCGTCGGTGCGGCGCGCACCGGGCTTCGTCGCGCTGCGGCACCCGCACCGGCCGGTGCTGACGAACGTCGCGGTGCTCGACGCGGCGGCGACGGGCGACGCGCTCGCGGCCGTCGCACCCGGGCCCTTCGCGGCGTGGTCGCACGACCCGGCGGGGGAGGCCGCGCTGGCGGCGGCGGGACTGCGCCGCGACGTCGTGACCTGGCCGATGCTGGCCGCGCTGGACGACCCGCGTGCGTGCGACGACGGCGACCGGCGCGCGGACGGGGTCCGCGAGGTGGAGCCCGCGGTGGTCGCACGGCTCAACGGCGTCGACCCGGACCTCGTCGACGGCGTGCCCGGGATGCGCGCGTTCGCCACGGCGGGGACCGAGGCGGGGCTCGTGCTGCAGCCGGTGGAGGACGACGTCGTCGTGTCGTTCGTCGTCACCCGCCCCGACGCCCGCCGTCAGGGCTGGGCGACGATCCTGCTGCGCGCCGCCCTGTCCGCGGTGCGCGCGGACGGCGCGGGGACGGCGACGCTGCAGGCCACCGCCGAGGCGCGCGGGCTGTACGAACGGTGCGGGTTCCGGGTCGTCGGACGCTGGCAGGAGTGGGTGCCGGCCTGACCGCGGGCCGGTGCGCGGACGAGCCGGCGTGACGACGGCCGCGGCGCGGGACCCCGCACCGCGGCCGTCACCACCGCGTCAGGACGCCTCGCGCACCACCTCGACCGCGCCGGCCGCGACCTCGAGCGTGCCGTCGACGTCGCGCGCGTCCACCAGGGCGCGTCCGGACGCCGCGACCGTGACCGGGGCGTCCGTGTGGTTGAGCACGAACAGCCAGGACCGGCCGTCGTCGGCGACCCGGCGGGTCACCTCGACGCCCTCGGGCAAATCGGGGACGACGCGCGGCACGCCGGACTCCTCGACGAGCGCGTCGACGACCCGCTGCAGCGCGTCCGCGTCGGTCGGCCAGGTCGCGAGGTACCAGGCGGCACCCTCGCCGACCGAGCGGCGCGTCACGGCCGGCACCCCGTCGAGCGGACCGCCGACGAAGCGGCGGACGACATCGGTGCCGTCCAGCGCGTGCACCTTCTCGCTCCACAGCTCGCCCTCGGTGCCGTCGTCCAGCCGGACGCGCTCGTCGGGCTGCAGGGGCCAGAACTCCTCGGTGCGCACGCCGAGCAGGTCGCGGAACGCCCCCGGGTAGCCGCCGAGGCGCACGTGGTCGTGCTCGTCGACGATCCCGGAGAAGAACGTGACCAGCACGGACGCACCGCGCTCGGCCGCGGCGGCGACGGCGGCCGCGCCCTCGTCGGTCACCAGGTACAGCGCGGGGACGAGGACGAGGTCGTAGCCCGTGAGGTCGTCGGTGGCGCGCACGACGTCCGCCTCGACGGCGCGGCGGGCGAGCGCGTGGTGCAGCGCGACGGCCTGCTGCCGGGGGTCGAGCGCGTCCGTCGGGTGCGAGTCGAGCTGCGCGGCCCACGTCGACGGCCAGTCGAACAGCACGGCCGCGCGCGGGCGCTGCGTGGCGCCGCGCACCTCGCCGACCGCCTTGAGCAGGTTCCCCAGGCGGACGGTGTTGCGCCACACGTCGGTGTCCGTGCCGGCGTGGGGGAGCATCGCCGAGTGGTACTTCTCCGCCCCCGCGGCGGACTGGCGCCACTGGAAGAACATGATCGCGTCGGCGCCGTGCGCGAGGTGCTGCACCGAGTGGCGCAGCGACTCGTCGGAGGTGCGGGCGCGGTTGCGGCCCTGCCAGTTGACCGCGGACGTGGAGTGCTCCATGAGCATCCACGGCTCGCCCTTCGCGACCGACCGCGTCAGGTCCGCGCTGAACGCGAGCTCGACGTGCGGGGCCGGGTCGTCGGCGTAGACGTAGTGGTCGTTCGAGACGACGTCGACCTCGTCGGCCCACCGCGCGTAGTCCATGTTCCCCGTGTGCCGCTGGACCATGAAGTTGGTCGTCGCCGGCACGTGCGGGGTCACCTCGCGCAGCACGTCCCGCAGGTCGGTGTAGTACGACAGCAGCTCGTCGCTGGAGTACCGGGCGAAGTCGAGGCGGTGCGTCGGGTTGACCAGCGTCGCGGCGGTGCGCGGCGGCAGGACCTCGTCGAACGAGCCGTACTGCTGGGACCAGAACGCCGTGCCCCACGCGTGGTTCAGCGCGTCCACGGTGCCGTAGCGGGCCCGGAGCCAGGCGCGGAACGCCGTCGCGGCGTCGTCGGAGAAGTCGTGCGGGACGTGGCAGCCGATCTCGTTGTCGACGTGCCAGACCGCGAGCGCCGGGTGGTCCGCGTACCGCTCGGCGACCCGCCGGGCCATCGCGAGCGCGTACCGGCGCCACACCGGGGAGGCGATCCGGTAGTGCTGGCGCGAGCCGGGCCACAGGACCGTGCCGTCGTCGCGGACCGGCAGGATCTCCGGGTGCTTCGTCGTCAGCCACGGCGGCGGGCTCGCCGTGGCGGTCGCCAGGCTCACGCGGATGCCCGCGCCGTGCAGGCGGTCCATGGTCGTGTCGAGCCACGTCCAGTCGAGCTCGCCCTCGCGCGGCTCGATGCGAGCCCAGGAGAAGATCGCGACGCTGACGATCGTGACGCCCGCCTCCTGCATGAGGCGCACGTCCTCCTGCCGGACCTCGTCGGGCCACTGCTCGGGGTTGTAGTCACCGCCGTAGCCGATGCCGTCGAGCCCGAGGGGCCAGCGTGCGCGGTCGGGGTGCTGCGCGGATGCTGTCACGGTGTCGCTCTCTCCTCGTCGAGTGGGGCGTCACCTACAGTAGTGAACCGATTCACCGTCACCGACGACGGCTCGTCGTGACGGCCACCCGACCCGAGGGGACCTCGTGCACGAGACGATCGTCATCGGCGGCGGATCCATCGCCCACGCCCACGTCCACGCCGTGAACGCGCACGGCGACCGCGCCCGCGTCGCCGCCGTGGTCGACGTGGACGCCGACCGCGCCCGCGCCTTCGCCGACGAGATGGGCGTCCCGCACGCCACAACGGACCTGGCCGCGGCGCTCGCCGGGCTCGACGGCGCGAAGCCGTCGCTCGCCCACATCTGCACCCCGCCGGGGACGCACGTGCCGCTCGCGACGCAGTGCCTCGAGGCCGGCGTGCCCGTGCTGGTCGAGAAGCCGCCGGCCCTCTCGCTCGCCGAGCTCGACGAGCTGCTCGCGGTCAGCGAGCGGACCGGCGTCGACGTCGCCGTGGTCTTCCAGCACCGGTTCGGGCACGCGGGGCTGCGCGTCGCCGACGCGCTCGGTGAGGGGCGTCCGCTGGGGCGTCCGCTCGTCGCCGTCTGCGACACGCTCTGGTTCCGCGGCGACTCCTACTGGGACGCGCCGTGGCGCGGCTCGTGGGAGGTCGAGGGCGGCGGCCCGACCATGGGCCACGGCATCCACCAGATGGACCTGCTCCTCGCGCTGCTCGGCCCGTGGGAGGAGGTCACCGCGATGGCCGCGCGCCGGGCCCGACCGACGAAGACGGAGGACGTCTCCGCCGCGGTCGTCCGGTTCGCGGACGGGACGATCGCGACCGTCATGAACTCTCTGCTGTCGCCGCGCGAGACCTCGTTCATCCGCATCGACGCCGAGGCCGCGACGGTCGAGGTGGAGCACCTGTACGGGTACACCGACCAGAACTGGCGGCTCACCGCGGCGCCCGGCCGCGAGGACGCCGCCGCGTGGTGGGCCGAGGGCCTCGACGCCGAGGCGCCCGGCAGCGGGCACGGCGTGCAGGTCGGCGCGATCCTCGACGCCCTCGACGCCGGCACCACCCTGCCGGTCAGCCTGCGCGAGGCCCGTGACACGCTCGACCTGGTCGCGGCCATCTACGCGTCGGCGTTCACGGGGCGGCCCGTCCGCCGCGGCGAGATCACCGAGGGCAACCCGTCGTACACGTCGATGGCGGGCCCGGGCACCCCCTGGGCCTAGAGGTCTACCTGCGTCAGGCCGAACGCTCGGAAGCCGGTCTCGGAGTCCTGCAGGCGACCCGTCGCCGAGGATTGCGGGCTGACCGCGACGCGGCCGGACCGGAGTCGGGCAGGTCTCTACGCGGAGCCGTCGTTGCGGGGAGGGAGTGGCACCGGGTCGGCAACCAACCAGGGCACGAGCTTCGGCCGAGAGCGCCTTCTTCACCCTTCCTGTCGTGTCGCAGCGTCCGTACCATCGCCACGTCGAATGGAGCATCGTGCTAGACGAGGACAAGACGCGACGCCTGAGAAGGGCGGCTCGCGCCGGACAGTACCAGTTGCTGTTAGGGGCTGGCGCTTCGTCCGACAGCACGAACCGGGCCGGTACGCTGCCTACCGGAGACGCGCTCGCTCGTATCCTCGCTGCCCGTTTCAAGAAGGCGCCCATACCCGACGGCGCTCCATTACACCGCGCGTACCAAATGGCGGCCACCGCTCATTCGAGGGAGGACGTTTACCGCGTCCTCCGCGAAGTGTTCTCAGCGTCGACCCCGGCCCCTGGGTGTCGGATTTGGCGGAGTCCCCGTGGAGACGTGTTTGGACGCTGAACGTCGACGATGTGTTCGAGGCGGCATACCGTAAGACCGCGATGGCAAATTCGAGACAGCTCGAGGTCCTGGACTGGCAATCGCCGTACGCTGAGTCGGGCCGCATGCAAGTCGTCCACCTGCACGGTCACGTCCACGACGAGATACCTCGCCCGGTCATTTTCTCGCTCGCGCAGTACGTGTCTTCGGCTGAGAATAAGTCGGTCTGGTTCTCCATGCTCAAGGACATCGTTGCTGCCGAGCCGCTCGTGATTGTTGGCGCGCGAATGCTTGACGATCCTGACATGGAAGCGCTATTGGTCGACAATCGGCCGGTCAACACTGCACCGTCTGTTGTAGTCGATCCGTACATCCCCGTGGATCGGGAGTGGCAATTGCGCCAATGGGGATTCGATGTTCTCAAGATGACAGGTCAAGATTTCACCTTGTGGTGGCGCGGTGCTGTTGACGTTGCGAGCATCACCGCAGCGGGCGCGATCTCCGGTATCGCTGTGCCGCAGTTCCACGCTCTCGATACTAGCGTCGTCGCGCCTCCGCGCCGAGGGCACGACCTCTACTCCGGCGATCACCCGGAGTGGCATGATGTGGTGCACGGAAAGCACGCGCTCTTCGGTTGGGTCCGCAGTGAGATCGAGGCGGTTGAAGCGTGGGCGGACCAGCCGATGCCGGACGCTCGCCTAAGGACGATCTACGCGCCTCGCTTGAGCGGCACGACTACAGGGTTGTTGGCTTTGGCAAGAGAAGCGGTGCGCAAAGGAATCCGCGTCTTTTTGTTCGATCGCAGCTCGAGGTGGCACGCAGGCAACCTCTGCGACCTAGCGCGCGTCGGCCCCACTGTATTCATCATCGAGGGGGCTGCTGACTTCGGGGACGATATAGACCGGACGCTAATCGAAGCCGCGCGGGAAGAACTTCCTATTTATGTTGTCGCGTCGGACGTCCGGGACAATTCAGTTCGATTCGAGGGGCGGCTAGGAGGTGCATACGGGCAGTCCGTCTCGGGATTCTATGGTGGATCCCTGAAGTCGTCTGATTCGAGTGCGTTGCTGCGCAAACTTGCCGACGCTGGCCGACTCGGCGCCCTCGCTAACGTCGGCGACGAAGCACGGCGAACGGCAATCTCTGGGCTGAATGTCTTCTCGGCAATGATGCTCATCACGCGCGGTGAGCGCTTTGAGACGCGCCTTCGGCACGAACTTCTCGCTGCCGACGAGTGGGTTGCGCGCGCCGCTCTAGTGCTGGGGCTGGCGGCGGAGGCTGGACGGCCCGTTGGTATCGCAGAACTAGCTCGGGCCGTTGGCGTCACTGCTGCTGATATTGCCTCTAGCGCGGCGACCGATGAAGCTCGAGCTCTGCTGGAGGTGGCGGATTCGACTGTCTATGCACGCCAGCGGGAAGCGGCGGCGAAGGTGGCTATTGCGTCGAAGGGAAAGCCTTGGGCGCGTCAAGTTGTCGAGGATGCCATTCTGAGGCTGGCTCCTCAGGCGTCGCAGCAAGGGCTTCGTATGCGCAATCGCATTCCTATGCTCGTGGGGCACCTTATGACGTTCAAGCGCCTCGCGCCGCGACTCGGTGGACCTGCTGACCTGGAGCAGTTCTATGAGAATCTGCGACCCTCCTTCGGTCAATGGAGTGCGCGCTACTGGGAACAGGCTGCTCTGTGCGCGCGAGCGCGGAGAGACTGGACGGTTGCAGAATCGTATGCAGGCGAGGCGGTTCGTATTCTCGACGATGCCTACACGCGGACGACTGCCGGGAGCGTGTCCATGGCGTACGCGGCGGACCTCGCAGGCCTGGGGCTGTCGTGGGTTGAGTTGTTCGAGCAGGGTGAGAAGCACTATCGCGCCGCATTTGCGCATGATCGTCGCGATTTTGTGTCCGCATTATCCTTCTTGCGATGGTGTGCGCGGCTGGCGGAATCGGCTATTCGAGGTGCCGGGGTGTTCGAGGGTGGCGCTGTTCGCGCCGCCTGGGACGAGGTTTACGTGCGCGTTCGTGTCGAGGCGAGTCGAGCGGGGGAGGCCGAGCAGACGCTCTCGGAATTGGAGCGGATCTCCGCGCGATGGAATGGTGTCGCTGGTAGGTAGCGGGGCGTGCGCGGGGAGTAGATCGGGAGCGAGGCGCGCGCGGGGAGGGGTGTGGGTGCCCGAGGGTGTCCGCTAGCGTCGGCGTGCCGGTCGTAACGATCCGAACGTCGAAGAGGACACCCTCGTGGAAACGCTCCCGTACCAGGACCCGTCCCTGTCCATCCCGGAGCGGGTCGCCGACCTGCTGAGCCGCATGACGCTGCCCGAGAAGGTCGGGCAGATGCTGCAGCTCGACGCGCAGCCGGGCGTCGTCGACCTCGTCGAGGAGATGCACGTCGGCTCGATCCTGCACGCCTCGCCGCAGCGCGTGCTCGAGGCGCTCGACGCGGTCGAGCGCACCCGCCTGCGCATCCCGCTGCTCGTCGCGGACGACGCGATCCACGGGTACTCGTTCTGGCGCGGCGCGACGATCTTCCCGTCGCAGCTCGGTGTCGCGTCGTCCTGGGACCCGGCCGCCGCGGAGCAGATGGCGCGCGTGACGGCCGTCGAGGTGTCGGCGACCGGTCTGCACTGGACGTTCTCGCCGGTCGTCTGCATCACGCGCGACCTGCGCTGGGGCCGCGTGAACGAGACGTTCGGGGAGGACCCGTTCCTGCTCGGCGAGCTCGCGGCCGCGATGGTCCGCGGCTACCAGGGCGACGGGCTGACCGACCCGACGGCGATCCTCGCGTGCGCGAAGCACTTCGCCGGGTACTCCGAGACGCAGGGCGGCCGGGACGCGTCCGAGGCCGACATCTCGCGCCGCAAGCTGCGCTCGTGGTTCCTGCCGCCGTTCGAGCGCGTCGCCCGCGAGGGCGCCCGGACGTTCATGATCGGCTACCAGTCCACGGACGGGATCCCGATCGTCGTCAACAAGTGGCTGCTGCAGGACGTGCTGCGCGGCGAGTGGGGGTACACCGGCACGCTCATCACCGACTGGGACAACGTCGGTCGCATGGTGTGGGAGCAGAAGATCGCCGCCGACCACACGCAGGCCGCCGCGATGGCGGTGAACGCCGGCAACGACATGGTCATGACGACGCCCGGGTTCTTCGAGGGCGCGCAGAAGGCCGTGGCGGACGGGCTGATCGAGGAGGCGCAGCTCGACGCCGCCGTCGCGCGCATCCTCACCGTGAAGTTCGAGCTCGGGCTGTTCGAGGACCCGCGCCGCCCCGACCCGCAGCGGCAGCAGGCGGTCATCGGGTCGGCCGCCCACCAGCAGACCAACCTCGAGGTGACGCGTCGCTCGCTGGTGCTGCTGCGCAACGACGGCGTCCTGCCGCTCGGCGGGGACCTCGTCGCCGGGGACGACGGGCGGGCGACCGGCCCGTCCGGGGCACCGGAGCCGCGCACGATCGCGGTCGTCGGCCCCAACGCGGACGACGTCGACGCGCAGCTCGGCGACTGGGCCGGTCGCTCGGGCCAGGTCGACTGGATGCGCGAGGAGGGGCACCCGCGGCACATGTCCGAGACGGTGCTCGACGGCCTGCGCGCCGTCGCACCCGCCGGGTGGACGATCACGCACGCGCGCGGCGCCGACATCGGCGAGCTCGGCCCCGACCCGGCCGGCGAGTTCTACCCGGACGGCCAGCCGCGCATGCCGATCATGCACGCGGCCGAGCCGGACGCGGCGATGATCGCCGAGGCCGTCGCGGCGGCGGAGGCCGCCGACCACGTCGTCGCGGTCGTCGGCGACACGATCGGCCTGATGGGCGAGACGCGCTCGACGGCGACGCTCGAGCTCGTCGGCGGGCAGGTCGCGCTGCTCGACGCGCTCGCCGCCACGGGCACTCCGATGACCGTCGTCGTCATCGCGTCGAAGCCGCTGGTGCTGCCGGACTCCGCACTGACCGCCCACGCGCTGGTCTGGGCCGCGAACCCCGGCATGCGCGGCGGGCGCGCGATCGCCGAGCTGCTGCTCGGGCTGGTCGAGCCCGCCGGCCGCCTGCCCGTGACGTTCGCGCGGCACGTGGGCCAGCAGCCGGTCTACTACAACCAGATCCGCGGCCAGCACGGCGCGCGGTACGCGGACCTGACGCAGGACCCGGCGTTCGCGTTCGGCGAGGGGCTCACGTACTCGACGGTGGAGTACTCCGACCTGCGCGTCGCGGAGCCGACCCTCGGGGTCGACGGCACGGTACGGGCGCAGGTGACGGTGACGAACACCGGGTCGCGGCCGTCGCACGAGGTCGTGCAGGTCTATGTCAGCGACCTCGTCACGTCGCTGACGTGGACGGAGAAGGAGCTGAAGGCGTACCGGCACGTCGACGTCGCGCCGGGGGAGTCCGTCACGGTGGACGTCGAGGTGCCGGTCGCGGACTGCACGATCGTCGACGCCGAGGGGCGGCGGGTCGTGGAGCCGGGCGACTTCGAG
Organism: Cellulomonas sp. JZ18; assembly: GCF_009720485.1. NCBI lineage: Bacteria > Bacillati > Actinomycetota > Actinomycetes > Micrococcales > Cellulomonadaceae > Cellulomonas > Cellulomonas sp. JZ18. The sequence goes on from NZ_CP045245.1 coordinate 528,174, forward strand.
CTGCTGGTCGGGCGGTCCTCGCGGGACCGTGACCTGCTCCGGGCGGGGTTCACCGTCACGGGCTGAGGGATGCCGGTCGCTCGCCGGTCCGGTCGCGGGGGACGACCGGACCGGCGGTGCGCGGCGCGAGGAGCCTGGCCGCGGACGTCGTAGTCACTTGCCATCTCGGAAAGTCCGAGTACTGTTTCCGGTATGGAAACTCACTCTGCCACCCCCGAGCCGCAGCGGGCGAGCGAGCTCCTCGCCGACCTCGAGGGCGACCGTGCCGCGCTCGCGCAGCGCGCCGCCACGCCCACCTGGTACCTCGCCTCGGTCACCGCGCTGATCGCCGCCTACGTCGCCGTCCCGCTGCTCGGTGAGGACCGCACGCCGGCCGTCACGATGATCGGCGGTGCGCTCATCGTCCTCGCCGTGTTCCTCCAGCGGCGCCGGCTCGTGCGCCCGCGCGGTGCCGGCGTCGCCGGGGCGGGCCTCCTCGTCGCGCTGCTCGCTGCCGTCCTGCTGCTGCTCAGCGTGTCGTTCGGGCTCGTCGCCGGCGGTCTGCACGCCTGGGTCGCGCTGCCGGTGCTCGCCGCCGGCGCCGTCGCGTACGCGGTCCTGCGGCGCTCCGACACCCTCTCCCGCCAGGCCCTCGACCGTGTCCGCTGACGCACCGGACGTCGCGTCCGACGAGGTCGCGCCGCGCTTCGACGAGGTCATCCACGCCCCGGTCCGGCTGCGGGTCTGCGGGCTGCTCGCCGCCGCGGACCAGGTCGAGTTCTCGGTCGTGCGCGACGCCCTCGGCGTGTCCGACGCGACCCTGTCCAAGCACCTGAGGGTGCTCGCCGACGCCGGGTTCGTGGAGGTGCGCAAGGCGGCGTCCTCGAGCCGGTCCGACGCGCGCCGGCTGACCTGGCTGCGGCTGACCGCCGAGGGGCGGCGCGCCTTCTCGGCGCACGTCGCGGAGCTGCGCGCGATCGCGCAGGGGCTCGTCGGCTGAGGCCCCGGCGCCGGACGGGGGCGGGACGGTCGGACCCCGTCCGGGTGCTGGGACGGGGCGCGCGTGACCCCGTGATCCGACGCTCCATCACGGTCGGAGCGCGTGCGATGACGGGGTCGGCGGGCGGCGGGTCCACGGGCCGGACGGCGCGTGCCTGCCCGCGTCGGGCCCGGCGTCCGAGGTCACGGCGTCCTCGGGCCGAGGGCGGCGGGGCGGAGGGCGTTGGGTCAGGGTGCTGCGTCGTCGGGTGGCGGGGCGGGGGTGGGCTCGGGCGGCAGCGGGGCGGACGTCAGGCCGGCCGCACGTCCGTGACGTCCGCGACGAGCGACGTGCGGAACCGCTCGTCGTCGTCGAGGTCGGCGTGCGTGACCGGCCTGCCGTACGTCGCGGAGGCGTAGATCGCCGTGACGAGCTCCAGCGGCCGCCGCGCGTGCGTGACGAGGTCGGGCATCGGGGTGCCGTCCCACAGCGCGTCGACGACCGCCCGGACCAGGGGCGTGTGCCCGCTCGGCTCGTCGTCCGCGGGGAAGGCCCACGAGGCGACCTCGTCCTCGCCGACGCCCGGCGCCGGGGTGATCCGCCAGTCCGGCCCCGCGTGCCCGTACAGGTGCTCGACCTCGACCGTCGCGCGCTCGCAGTCGACCCGCACGACCGACGTCTGCCGCGGGCTCAGCACGCTGGAGACGGCCTGCGCGACCACGCCGTTCGCGAACCGCACGACCGCGGTCGACACGTCCTCCATCTCGATGTCGCGGGCCACCCGCCACAGCCGCGCGTCCACCTCGGCCCAGTCGCCGAGCAGGTGGGCGAGCAGGTCGAGCTGGTGGATGCCGTGCCCGAGCGTCGTGCCGCCGCCCTCGCCGTCCCACGTGCCGCGCCAGTCGACGCCGTAGTAGTCGTCGCCGCGGTGCCACAGCGTCTGGCACTGGGCGAGCAGGGGACGGCCGAGCGCACCGGAGTCGAGGAGGTGCCTCACGTGCGCGGCGGCGGTGCCCGTGCGCTGCTGGAAGACGATCGCGAACGCCCGACCGGCGGCGTCGGCGGCGGCCTGCATGGCGTCGAGCTCGGCGAGCGAGAGGGCCGGCGGCTTCTCGCACAGCACGTGCGCGCCGGCGGCGTACGCGTCGAGCGTCTGCTGCCGGTGCAGGTCCGGCGGGGTGCAGAGGACGACGAGGTCGACGTGCTCGGCCGCGAGCAGGTCGGTGTGCGTGGCGTACCGGCCGGGGACGTCGTAGCGGTCGGCGAACTCGGTGCGCCGGGACTCGCCGCGGTTCGACACCGCGACGAGCTCGACCCGCGGGTCCTCGGCGATCGCCTGCGCGTGCAGGTGCGCGACGGCGCCCGTCCCGACGATCGCGGCGCGCAGGGGCGGCCGGCCGGCCGTCGTGCCGGTGTCGGCCGTGCGGGTCTCCTCGGTGCTGCTCACGTCCACGCTCCCTCGCGCCGGTGGTGCCGTCACCGTACCGGTAAGCGCTTGCCGCGCGTCAAGGGACGCGGAGCGCACGCGAGGCAGCCGGGGCGTCGTCCGCCATGTGAGATGCGGCCGCGGTGACCCCGCCATGAGGCGCTCATCCGGCTGGTTGCGCACGCCGGATGACGGGGTCACCGGGGGTGCGCTTCGGCATGCGGACGCCCCGGGGTGGCGGGACGTCATGCGCAGGCTGCGCCACCCGCTGCGTCGGCCCGTGCGCTCGCGCTCGCCGGCGGCTCGTGCCCGCGGCCCGTCCCCTGCGGCTCGTGCCCGCGCCCGGTGCCCGCTGCGCCCCCCGCGGCGGGCGCGGCGCCTCAGGCGCCGGCGGTGCTCGTGCGCACCACCAGCTCCGGCTGGAAAAGCACGCGCTGGTGCTCGACCGCGCCCTCGGCGGACGCCTCGCGCAGCAGCAGGTCGGCGGCGGTCCAGCCGAGGGTGTGCGTCGGCTGGTGCACGCTCGTCAGCGGGACCGTGAGCATGGGGGCGATGACGACGTCGTCGTAGCCGACCAGCGCCATCTCGTCCGGCACGCGCACGTCGGCCCAGCGCAGCGCGCGCAGCGCACCGAGCGCCGTGAAGTCGTTGACGCAGAACGTGGCGGTGGGGCGGCGCGCGGCGTCGAGCCCCAGCAGCTCGTTCATCGCCTTCTCGCCGGCGTCGGCGTTGAGCGACCCGACGGTGACCTCGGTGAGCACGTCGCCCGGGTCGCGCCCGGCCTCCAGCAGCGCGGACACGACGCCGGCCCGCCGGTCGACGCACTGGCGGATCGAGTCCGGGCCGTTGATGAACGCGATGCGCTCGTGCCCGAGCCCCAGCAGGTGCTCGACCGCCAGGGCGGCGCCGCGGACGTCGTCGACCCCGACGCTCGACACGTCCTCGAGGTCGCTCGTCGCGTCGAGCAGGACGACGCCGATGCCGCGCTCGCGCAGCGCGAGGATCGCCTCGAGCGACCCCTGCGACGGGGTGACGAGCACGCCCTGCACGCCGTGCTCCTCGTAGAGGCGCAGGTAGCGGGCCTCGCGCTCGGGGTCCTCGTCGGAGGACGAGAGCATCAGGGTGTACTCGTCGGGGCGAGGCGGTCCTCGATGCCGCGCGCGACCTCGGTGAAGAACGGGTTCGCGATGTCGAGGACGATCGCCCCGACGGTCCGGATGGTGCCCGCGCGCAGCTGCCGCGCCGAGGCGTTGCGGACGAAGTTCAGCTCCTCGATCGCCGCCTGCACGCGCTCGCGGGTCGCCGGCGTGACCTGCTCGGGCCGGTTCAGCACGTTCGAGACGGTGCCGACGGAGACGCCGGCCCGGCGCGCGACGTCGGTGATGGACGGCCGACGCGGGCGGCCGTTGCCCCTGGTGGCCATCGACGCCCCTTCCCTGGTCGCGCTGCCGAGGCGATCGTAGCCACGACGTCGGGCCCGCCCGCCAGGACGTCCGGCCGTGGCCTCCACGGGCGTGCCGCTCTGGTGCCATGATGACGGAAAGCGCGATCCACGGACGTGCCGGGGGCTGTTGACACCCGATCGGGAGCGTCCCTACAGTGGCCATGAATCGTTTCAAGGACGAAACCCGGAGGTCGACGATGACCCGCGTGTGCTTCGTCTCGCACGTCCACCCGGACCACCTCGACGAGTACCGCCGCCGCCACGCCGCCGTGTGGCCGGAGATGCTCGAGGCGCTGCGGGACACCGGCTGGCGGGACTACCACCTCTTCCTGTCGCCCGACGGCCTGCTCGTCGGCGTCCTCGAGACCGAGGACTACGCCGCCGCCCAGGCCGCGATGGCCGCCACCGAGGTCAACGCCCGCTGGCAGGCGCAGATGGCCGACCTCTTCGTCGACGACGGCAACCCCGACGAGGGCTTCGTCCTGCTGGACGAGGTCTTCCACCTCGAAGGCCAGCTCGCCGCCGCCGGGCTCCCCACGCGGCCCACGGCCGCACCGGCACCCACCGAGAGCACCCAGGAGCAGCACCGATGAGCACCACAGCAGCCGGCGGCGCCGGCACGCGCGAGGAGCGGGCGCTCGCCGCCCTCGCCCAGCAGACCATCGAGCTGCCGTCCTGGGCGTTCGGCAACTCCGGCACGCGCTTCAAGGTGTTCGCCCAGGCCGGTGTGCCGCGCGACCCGTTCGAGAAGATCGCCGACGCCGCGCAGGTGCACCGGTACACCGGTGCGGCCCCGCGGGTCTCGCTGCACATCCCGTGGGACAAGGTCGACGACTTCGACGCCCTCGCCAAGCACGCCGCGGACCACGGCGTCGCGATCGGCGGCATCAACTCGAACCTGTTCCAGGACGACGACTACATGCTCGGGTCGCTCACGCACCCGGACGCGCGCGTGCGCAAGAAGGCCGTCGCGCACCACCTCGAGTGCATCGACGTCATGGCGGCGACCGGCTCGCACGACCTGAAGATCTGGCTGCCCGACGGCCTGAACTACCCGGGCCAGGACTCGATCCGCGGCCGCCAGGACCGCCTCGCCGAGTCGCTGCAGGAGATCTACGCGGCGCTCACCGCGGCCGACCCGCAGCACCGGCTGATCCTCGAGTACAAGTTCTTCGAGCCGTACTTCTACACGATGGACGTGCCGGACTGGGGCACGTCGCTGCTGCACTGCCTGGCCCTCGGCGAGCGCGCCATGGTCGTGCTCGACACCGGGCACCACGCGCCGAACACGAACATCGAGTTCATCGTCGCCCAGCTGCTGCGCGTCGGCCGGCTCGGCGCGTTCGACTTCAACAGCCGCTTCTACGCCGACGACGACCTCATGGTCGGCGCCGCGGACCCGTTCCAGCTGTTCCGGATCCTGCACGAGATCGTCCAGGGCGGGGCGCTCGCCCCCGACTCGGGCGTCAACTTCATGCTCGACCAGTGCCACAACATCGAGCCGAAGATCCCGGGGCAGATCCGCTCGGTCATGAACGTGCAGGAGGCGACGGCCAAGGCGCTGCTCGTCGACGCGGACGCGCTGGCGGCCGCGCAGCAGGCCGGTGACGTCCTCGGGGCGAACGGCGTGCTCATGGACGCCTACAACACCGACGTGCGCCCGCTGCTCGCGCGGCTGCGCGAGTCCCAGGGGCTCGACCCCGACCCGCTGGGCGCCTACGCGCGCAGCGGCTACGCCGAGACGATCGTGGCCGAGCGCGTCGGTGGCGCGCAGGCCGGATGGGGAGCCTGACCGCCATGACGACGCCGACGAACGCCGACGCCACGTCGCCCGCCGAGCAGCTCATCGCGCGCTCCAACCGCCTGGGCTCCGACCCGCGCGTCACCAACTACGCCGGCGGCAACACGTCCGCCAAGGGCACCGCGACCGACCCGGTGACGGGCCAGGACGTCGAGCTGCTGTGGGTCAAGGGCTCCGGCGGCGACCTGGGCACGCTGACGGAGAAGAACCTCGCCGTGCTGCGCCTGGACCGCCTGCGCGCGCTCGTGGACGTCTACCCGGGCGTGGACCGCGAGGACGAGATGGTCGCGGCGTTCGACTACTGCCTGCACGGCAAGGGCGGCGCGGCGCCGTCCATCGACACGGCCATGCACGGCCTCGTGGACGCCGCGCACGTCGACCACCTGCACCCGGACGCGGGCATCGCGCTCGCGACCGCCGCCGACGGCGAGGCGCTGACGTCCGAGGTGTTCGGCGACCGCGTCGTGTGGGTGCCGTGGCGCCGGCCCGGCTTCCAGCTCGGCCTGGACATCGCCGAGATCAAGGAGAAGAACCCGCAGGCGATCGGGTGCGTCCTCGGCGGTCACGGCATCACGGCGTGGGGTGACACGTCGGACGAGGCCGAGCAGCGCTCGCTGGAGATCATCCGCACCGCGGAGCGGTTCATCGAGGAGCGCACGGCCGCGCTCGCCGCGGAGGGCACGCACCCGTTCGGTGCCGTGCGGCCCGGCTTCGAGGCGCTGCCCGAGGCGGAGCGCCGGGAGCGGGCAGCCGCCCTCGCGCCCGTGATCCGCGGCCTGGCCTCGGCCGACCGCCCGCAGGTCGGCCACTTCACCGACACCGACGTCGTCCTCGACTTCGTCGCCCGCGAGAAGCTCGCGCACCTCGCCGCCCTCGGCACGTCCTGCCCCGACCACTTCCTGCGCACCAAGGTCTCGCCGCTCGTGGTGGACCTGCCGGCCGACGCGCCGCTCGCGGACGTCGTCGCGCGCCTGCGGACGCTGCACGCGCAGTACCGCGAGGACTACGCCGCCTACTACGAGCGCCACGCGACTCCCGACAGCCCCGCGATCCGCGGCGCCGACCCGGCGATCGTGCTCGTGCCCGGCGTGGGCATGTTCTCGTTCGGCAAGGACAAGCAGACGGCGCGCGTCGCGGGCGAGTTCTACGTCAACGCGATCAACGTCATGCGCGGCGCGGAGGCCATCAGCACGTACGCGCCGATCGACGAGGCCGAGAAGTTCCGCATCGAGTACTGGGCCCTCGAGGAGGCCAAGCTCCAGCGGATGCCGAAGCCGAAGCCGCTGGCCACGCGGGTCGCGCTCGTGACCGGCGCGGGCTCGGGCATCGGCCGTGCGATCGCCGAGCGGCTCGCGGCCGAGGGCGCGTGCGTCGTCATCGCGGACGTGAACCTGGAGGGTGCGCGGGAGGTCGCGGACTCCCTCGGGGGCCGGACGTGGCCGTCGCGGTGCACGCCGACGTCACGGACGAGGAGGCGGTGGCGGGCCTGGTCCGCGCGGCGTCCCTCGCGTTCGGCGGCGTCGACCTCGTCGTCAACAACGCCGGCCTGTCCATCTCCAAGCCGCTGCTCGAGACCACCGTCAAGGACTGGGACCTGCAGCACGACGTCATGGCGCGCGGCTCGTTCCTCGTGGCCCGCGAGGCGGCCCGGGCGATGATCGCGCAGGGCATGGGCGGCGACATCGTCTACATCGCGTCGAAGAACTCGCTGTTCGCCGGCCCGAACAACATCGCGTACTCGGCGACCAAGGCCGACCAGGCGCACCAGGTGCGGCTGCTCGCGGCGGAGCTCGGCGAGCACGGCATCCGCGTCAACGGGGTCAACCCCGACGGCGTCGTGCGCGGGTCCGGCATCTTCGCCGGCGGCTGGGGCGCCAAGCGCGCCGCCGTGTACGGGGTCCCGGAGGAGAAGCTCGGCGAGTACTACGCACAGCGCACGCTGCTGAAGAAGGAGGTCCTGCCCGAGCACGTCGCGGCGGCCGTCTTCGCGCTCACCGGGCCGGACCTCGTGCAGACCACGGGCCTGCACGTGCCGGTCGACTCCGGCGTCGCCGCCGCGTTCCTGCGCTGACGGGCGCGTCGGGATGAGCACCGCAGGGCGGCGTTCGCGGCCGTCGACCTGGGCGCGTCCAGCGGACGCGTCATCGTCGGGCGCGTCCACGTGGGGGCGACGGGCCGCGCGTCGACCTGCACGAGGTCAACCGGTTCCCGAACGGGCCGGTCCCGGTGCCCGGGGCGGACGGGCGGACGACCCTGCACTGGGACGTCCTCGCCCTGTGGCGCGGGGTGCTCGACGGCCTGCGCGCCGCGACGCGCGAGGCGGGGCCGCTCGCGGGCGTCGGCATCGACTCGTGGGCCGTCGACCACGGCCTGCTCGACGCCGACGGCGCCCTGCTCGGCAACCCCGTGCACTACCGGGACGCGCGCACCGACGGCGTGCCCGAGCGGGTGTTCCGGACCGTCCCGGCGGACGAGCTGTACGCCCGCACCGGCCTGCAGGTGCAGCCGTTCAACACGGTGTTCCAGCTGGTCGCGGCGCAGGGGACGGCGCAGCTCGACGCCGCCCGGCGCCTGCTGCTCGTCCCCGACCTGCTCGGCGCGTGGCTGACGGGCGAGCAGGTCGCCGAGGTCACCAACGCGTCCACCACCGGGCTGCTCGACGCGACCACGCGCACCTGGGCGACCGACGTCGCCGCACGCCTCGGCGTCGACGCGGGCCTGCTGCCGCCGCTGCGCGACGCGGGCGAGCTGCTGGGCCACGTCCACCCGGACCTCGCCGAGCAGATCGGCCACCGGGCGCCGCTGCCGGTGTGGACCGTCGGGTCGCACGACACCGCCTCGGCGGTCGTCGCGGTGCCCGCCACGGGGGAGGACTTCGCGTACGTGTCGTGCGGCACGTGGTCGCTCGTCGGCCTCGAGCTGCCCGCGCCGGTGCTCACCGAGGCGTCGCGGACCGCGAACTTCACCAACGAGGCCGGCGTCGACGGCACGGTCCGGTACCTGAAGAACGTCATGGGCCTGTGGGTGCTCTCCGAGACCCTGCGCACGTGGCACGAGGCCGGCCTGCCCGCCGAGCTGCCCGACCTGCTCGCGGCCGCCGCCCAGGTGCCGGGCCTGACCACGGTCGTCGACGTCGACGCCCCCGAGTTCCTGCCGCCCGGCGACATGCCCGCGCGCATCGCCGCCGCCGCGGCCCGCACCGGGCAGACCCCGCCGCAGTCCCAGGCGGAGACGGTCCGGTGCGTCCTCGACTCGTTGGCGCTCGCCTACCGCCGGGCCGTGCGGCAGGCGGTCGCGCTGTCCGGGCGGGACGTGTCGGTGGTGCACCTCGTCGGCGGCGGTGTGCGCAACACGCTGCTGTGCCGGCTCACCGCGGACGCGACGGGCCTGCCCGTCGTCGCCGGTCCCGTGGAGGGTGCCGCGCTCGGCAACGTGCTCGTCCAGGCGCGTGCCGCCGGGGTGCTCTCCGGGTCGCTCGCGGACCTGCGCGCCGTGGGCGCCCGGGGCGTCGACCTGGTCCGGTACGAGCCGGACCCGGCGGCGGCGGCCCGGTGGGACGCGGCGGAGCGGCGCCTGTGGGTCGTGCGCGCGTCGGTCACCGTCTGACGGCGGGTCGCCGCGCCGACGGGTGACGCCGTCCGTCGTCCGTGGTGTCGCACGACGGTCGGGTCCGTGAAATCTGCGCCAACGGCGGACGACGAACGGACGACCCGGACCAAACGCCGCCGGCGGGTGCGGATCATGGCGTCCGTGCCGACCGCCACCCCCTCCCTGCCGGTTCGTGCGCCCGCCCCCTCGCGTCTCGGCGAGGTCGCGGCGCCCGTCCAGGTCGTCTCCGCCCTCGACGTGATGAGCGACGTCGAGATCCTGTTCCGCGCCCCCCAGCGCACGTGCGTGGTGGTGCACGACCGCGAGTCCGGACGTGTCGGGCTGCTGACGCGGCACCGCTACACGGAGGTGATGACGGGTCGGCTCGGGTACGGGCGCGCGGTGATGACGCGCCGCGAGGTCGGCCACGCCGCGGACTGGGAGCCGCTCGTGCTCGACCCCTCGACGAGCGTCGTCGACGCCGCCCGTGCCGCGATGGCGCGGGACGCGTCCGTGCGCCACGACGACGTGCTCGTCCCGGGCTCGTCGTGGTCCGCGGCGTCCACCGCCGACCTCGTCCAGGCGCTCACCGGCGCGCTCACCGACCGCGCCGCACGCGACCCGCTGACCGGGGTGCTGTCGCGCACGCACCTGCTCGCGACCGTCGCGCGGTGGGCGGAGGACGCGGTGGCCGGCACCCGCCGGCGGCTGCTGCTCGTGGGGCTGGACGTCGACGGCATGACGGACCTCAACGCGTCCGCGGGCTTCGCCGCCGGGGACGACGCGCTGCGCACCCTCGCGGCCCGCCTGCTCGGCGCGGTGCCCGAGGGCGGTGTCGTCGGCCGTCTCGACGGCGACGCGTTCGGCGTGCTCGTGCTGCTGCCGGCCGTCTACGACGACCGCGCGGCGGAGCTCGCGACGACGCTGCGGGACCGGCTGGCCGGGGCCTGCGCCGGTGGTCCGGTGCGGGTGCGGGCCACCACGTCGACGTCGCTCGCCGGGTGGGCCGACCCGAACCTGCTGCTCATGGAGGTCGAGCGCGGCCTGCGCTCGGCCCCGCGCGGTCCCCGCGACCTCCCCTCCCGCGACCGCCCCTGACGCCCCACCCCTCCCGCCCCACCCCTCCCGCCCCACCCCTCCCGCCCCGCGCGTCCCCCGGCCACCCCCACCCCCTCGCCGAGTTCGGTGGTTCTGTGCCGAGCTCGGCAGCTCCAGGTCGCGAAGTCGGCACGAAACTGCCGAACTCGGCGAGCGGTGGGGTGGGTGGGGTGCCCGGCGGGGTGGGGTCGGGGCGGCGGGGGAGGGGCAGGTCGGGGCGGGTGGGTCAGGCGAGGCCGCCGACGTGGACGCCTGCTGCGCGGAGCTCTGGGATGCCCGGGGTCGCCGGGTCCAGGCCCTCGACGTCGACGCCCAGCAGGGACGGCATGCGCAGCAGCGGGCGCAGGTCGGTGACGGGGTTCTCGCCGAGCCACAGCTCGTCGACCGCGGGCAGGTCGGCGAGCGTGGCCGCGTCGGCGACGCGGTTGCCGCGCACGTTCAGCATGGTCAGCGCGGGCAGGGCGGCGAGCGGCGACGGGTCGACGACCTGCGCGCGGGAGAGGTCCAGACGGGTCAGGCCGGTGGCCGCGGCGAGCGGCGCGACGTCGGAGACCCGGGTGCCGGACAGGTCCAGCTCGACGACGCCGCTGCCGGCGAGCGGGCCCACGTCCGCCAGCGGCGTGCGGGCCAGGCCGAGGAACCGCAGCGTCGGGACGGACGCGAGCGGCGTGACGTCGTGCACCGCGGTGCCGGACAGGCCGAGGTCGACGAGGACCGGCAGGCCGGCGAGCGGGCCGAGGTCCGCGACCGGGGTGTCCGTCAGCGTCAGCGTGCCGAGCTTCTCGAGCCCGGCGAGCGGCGCGAGGTCCGTCACCGCCTGCCCGGCCAGGTCGAGCCCGGCGAGGTTGCCGAGCCGCTCCAGGCCGGTCAGGTCGCGCACGCAGCGGTCGGGGTCGACGTCGCACCCGCCACCGGCCCCGCCGGACGCCTCCGGGACGAACGCCCCGGGGCACTCGAGGGTGCGCACGTCGGCGAGGGCCCGCTCGGACACGGAGGCGTCGGGGTCGGCCCCCAGCGCGGTGGCCACGCACGCCCGCAGGGCGGCGTCGGGCACGACGTCCGCGAGGGCCTCGCGCGGCGCCGCCCGCCAGGCCGCCGTCCCGGCGACGGCGAGGACGAGCACGACGATGCCGGAGCACCAGGCGACCGCCGTGCGCCGCGCGTACCGCCGCCGGCCGGCCGGCCCCTGCGCGAGCACCCGGGCGGGCAGCCAGTCCGGCAGGAGCACGCGGACGCGCACCGCGACGACGAGCGCGACGACGGCCGCGACCCCCGCGACCAGCGCGCAGAGCAGGAGGTCCCACGGGACCGCGGACGCCGGCGGCACGTCGTAGCGGACGAGCACGACGAGGTCGACGGCCGCGCGCGCCAGCAGCTGGAGCGCCGTGAGCGCGGCGGACGCGGCGACCACGACCGCCGCCGCGAGCACCGGTCCGCGTCGCCGCCGGAGCGCGCCGGTCGCCGCGAGCGCCGCCGCCACCCCGAGGGCTGCCAGTCCCAGCGGTGCCCAGGCCCCCACGGAGACGACCGCCGTCCGCGGCGACAGCAGGGCCAGCCGCACGTCCCCGAACCCCCGGGCGCCGCGAGCAGGACGCCGGCCGCCGCCAGCGCGAGGCCGGCGGCGAGGACGCCGCCGAGCACCGGGTTCTGGCGGCTGCGTCCGGCGGGCCCCTCGACCGGTCCCTCCACCGGCCCCTCGACCGGCCGCTCCACCGGCCCCTCGACCAGCCGCGCGCGGCCCGCCCAGGTCGCGGTCAGCGGCACCAGCCCGAGCAGGACGAGGAGCGCAGCGACCGTGCCGGCCCCCGTCGTCACCCAGGGCGCGGCCGCTGCCGCACCGCCCAGGGCGGCCAGCACCGCGCCCGTCGTCGTCGCCCGTGGTGCCCGCACGTCGCCCTCCTCCCGGACGGCGCCCGCCGACCCGGCGGAAGGCTACGGCTGCCGCCGGGCCGGCCGGGCGCGATCGGCGTGGCGGTCCCGTGCAGGCCTCGTCCCGACCGTGCGGGGGATCCGCACAGGCGTCCGCGGCGGCGCGAGGCGTGCGGCGCGTGCGCAGCGCGAGGTGTGCGTCGCGTCCGCCGGAGCGGGCGGGCCGGGCGCGTCCGCCGGTGAGCCCGCGGCGCGTCAGTCCGCGAGCACCCGCCCGCCCGCGACGGCCTCCGGCAGCGCCTCGACGAGCGCACGCGTGTCCGGGTGCTGCGGGTCGCGCAGCAGCTGCCGCAGCGGCGCGGACTCGACGAGCCGGCCGTCGGCGAGCACGTGCACGGTGTCGGTGAGCCGGTCGAGCAGGCGCACGTCGTGCGACGCGACGAGCAGGCCGATGCCGTCCTCGCGCACGAGCGCGCGGATGTCGGCGGCGACCTCCTCCCGCATCGCCTGGTCGACGGCGGTCAGCGGCTCGTCGAGCAGCAGCAGGTCCGGCTTGGCGGCCAGGGCCCGCGCGATCGCGACGCGCTGGCGCTCGCCGCCGGACAGCGAGCGGACCGTGCGCGTGACGAAGCGGATGGGCAGCCCGACCACGCCGAGCGCGGCCTCGACGTCGTGGTTGGTCGACCGCCCGGCCTTGCGCGCCTCGCCGAACGCGTCCTCCAGCGTCCGCTCGACCGTGCGCTGCGGGTCGATGCCCGCCAGGCCGTTCTGGTGGACGGTCCGCAGCCGCGCCTTGACGAGCTTGCGCTGGCGCAGCGGCGGCTTCGACACGTCGACGCCGTCCAGCGTCACGCGCCCGGCCCCGGGCCGCATGTGCCCGCCGAGGATCTCGACGAGGGTGGACTTGCCGACGCCCGAGCGTCCGAGCAGACCCACGGCGTCCCCGGTGCGCAGCGTGAGGTGGATGCCGTCGAGGACGGCGGGTCCGCCGTAGCCCGCGCGGACGTCGATGGCGGTCAGGACTGCCCGGGTGCTGCTCATCTCACTGCTCTCGTCGTCGCGTCCGGCCCGAGGGCCGCTCCCTGCCCCTCAACGTACGACGGTGCCGCCGGGATCCCGGCATCGGCGGCGCACCCGCGGACCGGACGAGGGGGGCGGTGGTGCGCTGGACGGGGCTTCACATGTGACCATCCGGTCACGTATTGTCGTGGTGTGACGGCGCAGGACGACGACAAGGTCTTCAAGGCCCTCGCCGACCCGACCCGTCGCAGCCTGCTGGACCGCCTCTTCGAGGAGGACGGCCGGACCCTCACGGAGCTCGAGAGCGTGCTGCCGATGAGCCGGTTCGGTGTCGCCAAGCACCTGCGCGTCCTCGAGGAGGCCGGCCTGGTCGTCACGCGTCGCTCCGGACGGGAGAAGCTGCACCACCTCAACCCGGTCCCGATCCGGGCCCTGCACGACCGGTGGATCGGGAAGTACACGGAACGGCACGTCTCCGCGCTGCTCGACCTGAAGGACCGACTGGAGGAGGGGTCATGACGACGACGTCGACCGAGCACGACAGCGCCGCCGCACAGGTGTACCGGATCGTCATCCGGGCGACGCCGGAGGCGGTCTGGGACGCGATCACGCGGCCGGAGTTCACGGCGCGCTACTTCTACGGCGCGCGGGTCGAGACCACCGCGGAGGTCGGGACGCCCTTCCGCTACCGCTCGCCGGACGGTGCGCAGCTGTGGGGCGACGAGACGGTGCTCGAGTCCGACCCGCCGAGGCGGCTGGTCGTGGGGTGGCGCTCGCTGTTCGACCCGGCGGTGGCGGACGAGCCCGCGAGCCGCGTCACGTGGGAGGTCGAGGACCAGGGCGACGGCGTGAGCCTCCTGACGGTCACGCACGACCGGCTCGAGCGCTCGCCGGGCACGGCCGCCGGTGTGGCGGGCGTCGGCTGGACGACCGTGCTCAGCGGGCTGAAGTCGGTGCTCGAGACGGGGCGCGGCCTGCGCGAGCCGTGACGGCCGTTCCGGGGGCCGGCTGCGGGTGCCCCGGCCCCCTCGGTGGCCGCGTCCCGTCCGCCGGCCCCCGTGGCCGCCCGCGGTCGGTGCGGCCACGGGTGCGGCCGCGGGTCAGGGCGCCGCGATCGTCGCGGCCCGCAGCAGCACCGCGCCCTGCGTGGACACCACGCGTCCGGCCACGGTCGCGCGCACGAGCGAGACGTCCCCGTTCGCGAGCACCACGCCGCGCACGTACGCGCCCTCCGAGACCGTGACCGTGGACGTGCCGAGGAACAGGACGCGGTCCGCCGACGCCCCGTTGACGAGCACGACCGACGACCCCGCCGTGAACGTCACCGAGGTCCCGGTGATCACGAACACCGCGCTCGCGTCGCCGCGCGCGTCGAGCGTGAGCGTGCCGGTCACGTGGACCGGGCCGTTGCGGTGCGCGACCCCCGGTGGCAGCGTGCCGGTCACCGTCGTGGACGCGGCCCGGGTGGCCGCGCGGGCCCGTGTGGTGTCGTACAGCGCGAGGGCGTCGGCGCGGGCGTTGCGGGCCGTGGCGGTGTTGCGCTCGACGGACCCGGTGATGTCCCAGCTCCAGAAGCCGGAGACGGTGGTGCCGGGCGAGACGCCGACGCTGCCGACGACCGAGCTGCCGATGCCGTAGGGCGCCTCGTTCGCCACGCGCGTCGCCGCGAGGAGCGCGAACGACGCCACGCGCCCGAGCGCGAGCGTCGGCCACGTGCCGACCCGGAACGTGTTCCCCGCCGTCGCGGTGCGCGCCGTGAAGCCCGCCCACACGGGCTCGCGCCCGGCGAGGACCGTCCCGCCGGCCGTCACCGCGAGCGCGGCGGCCAGGAAGGTGCGGCGACCCAGCGCGGGCGCGGGCGGGCCCGCACCGGCGCCGGGGGACGGCGTCGGTGCGTCCTCGTCCTCGCGGCGCGGCCACGACCAGACCCGCACCGCGACGGCGGCCAGCGTGAGGGCGACCCAGGCGGCGACCCACGCGAGCTCACCCGTGCGCAGCCACACGCTCGGCAGGCCGACCCACCGGACGAGCAGCCGGGCCTGACCGGTGATGTCCTCGCGCGAGAGGGTGCTCGAGTCCACGTCGTGGTTCGCGTCGCCCGCGGTGACCCACTCGCCCTGCTCCTCGGCGGGGGCCACGATGCGGTGCAGCACGGTGCGCTCGCCACCGCCGGGGGCCGCCGTGCGGAACTGCACGACGCCCCCCAGGGGAACGGGCGAGTCCGCCGGCAGCGCGGTGGACAGCACGACGTCGCCCGGGTTCACGTGCGGGCGCATGGACCCGGTCTGCACGACCGAGCCCTGCCACCCGAGCGCGAGCGGCACGACGGCGATCGCGGTGAGAGCCAGGACGAGGACGAGGTAGCACTCGGCCACCGTCCCGAGCACGAGCGCCGGCCAGCCGTCACGACGCGACCACCCGCGGCGCGTCGGGGACGCGCTCGCGGGTGGTGCGGGGGAGTGCCGGTCGCGGGGGCGCGCGGTCGACGTCCCCACCCGGCGTCAGGGGGTCGCCGGGTCGTTGCTCTGCAGCTCCCACACGAGGTCCACGGAGACCTGCGAGCCCTGCAGGGAGTCGACCTGCTGCTGCGTCATGCCGGTCGTGTCGAACCGCCACGTGCCGCGGTACGTCGTGGACTCGCCGGGGGTGCCCTGCGTGGTCCAGCTCGCGCCGCCGGTCGCGTAGGAGTTCCACTGCGTGCCGAGGACGGACAGCGGGTGCGTCGGCGTCGAGACCTGCGGGGTGAAGCCGGCGCAGGACTCGAAGCTCCCGCCCGTGCCGCGCTCGACCTGCAGGAAGATGCGGTCCTGCAGACCCGCGCCGGAGGCGGAGAGGTTCTGCACGTACGCGCGGACCTCACCGGGCACGGTCGCGCCGGAGGTCACGACGATGCAGCGCTCGCCGCTCTGGCCGGGCACGACGTTGGTGACGGTGAAGCCGGCGCGGCCCTGGTCGTCGTCGGTCAGGGTGACCTGGCCGGTGCTCCAGGCGTTGCCCGCGTTGCGGGTGGTGGCGGTGAAGGCGGCGGTCGAGCTCTGCCAGACGAGCGCGCCGGCGGCGAGGACCGCGACGGGCGCGGCGGCGAGAGCGACGGCGCGGCGGACGCCGCGGGACGGTGCTGCCATGGTGATGGTGGTCTCCCCCTGCTGGGGCCGCGCGCGGATCGGCGGCCCTCTGTCGACGGAGAATGTACGTAACGCATCCGTTTCACTGCAACGTATCAGTAACGGATAAACCGGGCACGAGCGGGTGAAGTCCGTTCCCTGCCGGTCGGTCCGGTGCGTCCGATCAGCCGAGCGTTGCGGCGACGATCAGCAGCACCGGCACGCACAGCACGGTCGTGACGAGTCCGGCGTCCCGCGCGAGGGCCTCGCCGTGCCGGTACTGCATCGCGTAGACGAGGACGTTCTGCGCCGTCGGGAGCGCCGCCATCGCCGTCACGGCGAGCAGCGCGTGGGCGGGCAGCCCGAGCGCGGAGCCCAGCGCCCAGGCGGCCACCGGGTGGGCGACGCTGCGCAGCGTGACCGCGAGCGCGAGGTCCGGCCGCGGGGCGGACGTGCCGGCGGTGCGCGGGACCGCCAGCTGCATGCCGAACGCGAGCAGCGCGAGCGGCGCCGCCGCGGCGCCGACCAGGCGGAACGGCTCGAACACGACCTCGGGCAGGCGCCACGGG
The DNA here is from genome assembly GCF_009720485.1 of Cellulomonas sp. JZ18. Lineage (NCBI taxonomy): Bacteria > Bacillati > Actinomycetota > Actinomycetes > Micrococcales > Cellulomonadaceae > Cellulomonas > Cellulomonas sp. JZ18. The sequence goes on from NZ_CP045245.1 coordinate 545,051, forward strand.
AGCGCGGCGAGGACGAGCCCGGCGAGCGTGCCGAGGATGATCGGGTTCGTCAGCGTGCGCCGCACGACCGCGCGCGCCCGCAGGGCCCAGGGGACGACGGCGGCGGCCTCCCGACCACCGGCGCGACCCCCGCCGGTGTCGTCGGCTCCCTCGTCGACCCGCTGCGCGGCGGCCGCGCCGTCGAGCACGGTGAACGCGACGGGGGCCAGCACGAGCAGCTGGAACAGCAGCGTCGGCACGACCGCGACCGGGTCGTCCAGCAGGTACACCGACAGCGGCAGCCCGATGTTGCCGGCGTTGACGTAGGACGAGGCGAGAGTGCCGACCGTGACGTCGGCGGCGCCGCGGCGCAGCGCGAGCCGCAGCACGAGCGCCGCCGTCAGGGCGACGAGCACCGTGGAGCCCCACGTGACGGCGGCCGTCCGGGACAGCAGGAGGCGCAGGTCGGCGTGCGCGAGGGTCCCCAGCAGCAGGGCCGGCGTGGCGACGGCGAAGACGACGCGCGCGAGCACGGGCGCGGCGCGCTCCCCGAGGACGCGGTACCGGCCGAGCGCCCAGCCGAGCGCGACGACGGCGCCCATGGTGCCGAGGGCGGTGAGCACGGCCCCCATCAGCGCGCACCTGTCGTCCGTCGTCCCACGGTCCCGATCCTCGCACGGCCCGACGGCACCGGAAAGCGCTTGCCTCCGTGAGGCCCACCGTGACACCATCACCCTGTCGCCGACGACGGCGACCCGGTCGTGCGCCTCGCGCGGCGGCCGCGTGCTCGCACGAGGGAAGGCAACGATGCCCGCAGTCGCACTGGTCACCGGAGGCAACCGCGGGATCGGCCTCGGCATCAGCCGCCGTCTCGTCGCCGACGGGTTCGCCGTCTCGATCCTCGCGACGCGCGAGGAGCCGACGGACGTCCTCGACGAGCTGCGCGCGGCGGCCGGCGACCCGTCCCTCGTCCGGTACGTGCGCGGCTCCGTCGCCGACCTCGACGACCACCGCCGCTACGTGGACGACGCCGTCGGCGCCTGGGGGCGGCTGGACCTGCTGGTCAACAACGCCGGCGTCGCCCCGAGCGTGCGTGCGGACCTGCTGGAGGCGACCCCCGAGTCGTTCGACCGCGTGCTCGGCATCAACCTGCGCGGCCCGTACTTCCTCACGCAGGAGTTCGCGCGCCGCGTCATCGAGCTGCGCGGCCCGCTCGACGCGCTGCCCGAGCCGCCCGCCGGCCCCGTCGCGACCGTCGTCAACGTCTCGTCCATCTCCGCGACCACGGTGTCGACCAACCGCGGCGACTACTGCATCTCCAAGGCGGGCGTCGGCATGGCGACGCAGCTGTGGGCGGCCCGCCTCGGCCCCGAGGGGGTCGTCGTCTACGAGGTGCGCCCGGGCGTCATCGCCACCGACATGACGGCCGGCGTCACCGGCAAGTACGACGCCCTCATCGAGCAGGGCCTCGCGCCCGTGAACCGCTGGGGCCGCCCGGCGGACGTCGCCGGTGCCGTGGCGGTCCTCGCGTCCGGGCAGACGCCGTACTCGACGGGCGAGGTCTTCCACGTCGACGGCGGCATGCACATCCCGGTCCTCTGACCCGCACCACGGAATCGAGAGCGCCATGAGCACCGAGCCCCGTACCGAGCCCCGTACCGAGGCCCTGCACCACGAGCCCGAGACGCTGCGCATCGGCGGCCACGACGTCCCGGTCGTCACGGCGACGACCGTGGTCGTCGGCACCGGGTCGGCCGGCTACTGCGCCGCGGCGCGGCTGGTCCAGTTCGGGCACGACGACGTCGTCATGGTCGCGGACAAGATCCACGCCGGCGCGTCCCGCAACGCGGGCTCCGACAAGCAGACGTACTACAAGCTCACGCTGTCCGGCGGCGACGGCGACTCGGTGCGCGAGATGGCCGAGACGCTGTTCAGCGGCGGCGCGATGGACGGCGACAACGCGCTCGCGGAGGCGGCGCTGTCCGCCCGCGGGTTCCTGCACCTCGTCGACCTCGGCGTGCCGTTCCCGCAGAACCGGTTCGGGGAGTTCATCGGCTACAAGACCGACCACGACCCGCGTCGCCGCGCGACGTCGGTGGGGCCGTACACGAGCCGGTCGATGGTGGAGCACCTGGAGAAGAAGGTGCAGCGCGACGGCACGCGCGTGTTCGACGGGTGCCGCGTCGTCGACGTCGTCACGGCCACGGACCCCGACGGCACGCGCCGCGTCGCCGGTCTGCTCGTGCTGCGCACCGACGTCCCGCACGACGGCGCCGCGAGCCCGTGGCTGCTGTTCCGCTGCACCAACCTCGTCTACGCCACGGGCGGGCCGGCGGGCATGTACGCGACGCGCGTCTTCCCCAACGGGCAGTGGGGTGCGTCCGGTGCGGCGTACCGGGCGGGCGTGCACGGCAAGAACCTCACCGAGTGGCAGTTCGGGCTCGCGTCGATCAAGCCGCGCTGGAACGTGTCCGGCACGTACATGCAGGTGATCCCGCGGTTCGTCTCGACCGACCAGGACGGCGGCGACGAGCGCGAGTTCCTCACCGAGGCGATCCCCGACTACGGGCGCCTGATGTCGCTGGTGTTCCTCAAGGGCTACCAGTGGCCGTTCGACATCCGGAAGGCCCGCGACGGGTCGAGCCTGGTCGACCTGCTCGTCTACCGCGAGACGGTGCTGCGCGGGCGGCGCGTGTTCCTCGACTTCCGCCGCAACCCGGTGCGCGAGGACTTCGACCCGACCGCGCTCAGCCCGGAGGCGTTCGCCTACCTGGAGAAGGCCGGCGTGCTCTTCGGCACCCCGATCCAGCGGCTGCGGCGCATGAACGAGCCCGCGTACCAGTTCTACCTGGACAAGAACCCGTACGTGGACCTCGAGCGGGAGATGCTCGAGGTCGACGTGTGCGCGCAGCACAACAACGGCGGGCTCGTCGTCGACGCGTGGTGGCAGTCGAACGTCGCCGGGTTCTTCCCCGTCGGCGAGGCGGGCGGCGCGCACGGCGTCTACCGCCCCGGCGGTGCGGCCCTCAACAGCGGTCAGGTCGGTGCGACGCGCGCCGCCCAGTTCATCGCGGCGCGTCGTGACGAGAAGCCGCTGCCCGAGGCGGAGTTCGCCGAGGTCGCGGCACCGGTGCTCGGCGCGGCCCTCGACCTGACCGCACGCGCCACGGGACGGGCCGCGGCGGGCGTGCCGGACAACACCGGCGACCTGCTGAAGGACGTCCAGGTGCTCATGAGCGCCAAGGCCGGGCCGGTCCGGTCCGCCGCCTCCATCCAGGAGGCGCTGGTGCAGGTGCACGACTGGCTCACGCGGTACGACGACCTCGTCACCGCCGACGGCACCTCGCGGCGCTCGGTCAACCGCACGTTCCTCGTCCGCGACATCCTCACCAGCGCCTACGTGTACCTGTCCGCGATGGCGGACTACGTCGCGCACGGCGGGCGCTCGCGCGGGTCGGTGCTGTACTCCGACGCGTCCGGCGAGCTGCCGCGCACCGGGTACGGGCCGGACGCCGACACGGAGCTCGACCTGCCGGACGTCTTCCGGTTCGCGCTCGACGGCGGCGTGCTCGACGACGTCGTGCAGGAGACCGCGTGGCTGGCGCCGGGGGAGGCGGCGGTGCCGGACGACGGCGGCCCAGGCTGGGCGCCCGTCGTGCCGCGTGCCGTCGACGACCCCGCCGGCACCCCGGTGTTCCGGTGGCGTCCCCGCCGCCCGATCCCGGAGGACGACGACTTCTTCGAGAACGTGTGGCGGGAGTTCCGTGAGCACGGCAACGTCCACTGACGTCCACCGGGTCCCGCTGCCCGACGCGCGCGTCGAGGTGCGCGGGGCGGCCTGGCTCGAGGAGACGGACGACGGCGTCGTGCCCCACCGGCTGCCGGCGTGGACGTGGGCGCAGTTCCCCGACGACGTCGTGGCGATGTGCGACGAGCAGCCGTCGGGCGTCCGGCTGCGCCTGCGGACGGCCGCGCGCCGCCTCGTGCTGCACGTGCGCACGTGGCGCGTCGCGACGCTCCCGCACGCGGAGCCGGCGCCCGCGGAGCGGTTCGAGGTGCTCGTCGGCGGCCGCGTCGTCGCGTCGGCCGTGTGCGAGGCGTCGGGCCTCCTGACGTTCGACCCGAGCACCGCGACGACGTCGCTCGGTGCGGCGCCCGCAGGGACTGTGGCGTGCACGCTGCCGGACGCGGGCGGGGTGCCCGCCGACATCGAGGTGTGGCTGCCGTACCGCGAGCGCGTCGCCCTCGTCGCCGTCGAGGCCGACGCCCCGGTCCTGCCGCCCGCACCCGTCGACGCGCCCCGCTGGGTGCACCACGGCTCGTCGATCAGCCACGGCGCGAACGCCGACGCGCCGACCGGCACCTGGCCGGCGGTCGCCGCCCGCAGCGCCGGGGTCGACCTCGTCAACCTGGGCCTGTCCGGCAACGCCGTGCTCGACCCGTTCGTCGCCCGCGCCATCCGGGACCAGCCCGCCGACGTGATCAGCCTCAAGCTCGGCATCAACGTCGTGAACCACGACCTCATGCGCCGGCGCGCGTTCGTCCCGGCCGTGCACGGGTTCCTCGACACGGTGCGCGAGGGTCACCCGACGACGCCGCTCGTCGTGGTCTCGCCGGTCCTGTGCCCCCTCGTCGAGGACGCGCCGGGGCCGACGTCGATCGACCCCGACGCGCCCGTGACGACGTTCCGCACCGCCGGGCGGGCCGAGGAGGTGGCCGAGGGCAAGCTCTCGCTGCGCGTGATCCGTGCCGAGCTCGCGGCGCTCGTGGCCGCACGGCGCGCCGCGGGCGACACCGCGCTGACGTACGTCGACGGGCGCGAGCTCTACGGCGACGCGGACGCCGCCGAGCTGCCGATGGCCGACCTGCTGCACCCGGACGCCGCGGCGCAGCAGCGCATGGGCGAGCGCTTCGCGCGGGTGCTGGCCGCCGTGCAGCAGGCGGTGCCCGCCCGCTGACGGCGGCGCGACGTCAGATGCCGGCGCCCTTCAGCGTGCCCGTCACGCCGCCCTCCTGCTGCACGACCAGGCACTGCACCACGTCGTCCCCCTGGTCGAAGCTGAGCTCCGACGGCACGAGGTAGCTGTAGTACAGGGCCGACTCGTCGTAGGTCATGCCGACGAACGTCGTGAACTGCTCGAGGCAGAACGCGTCCGCGAGGGTCTCGACCGTCGGGAGCTGGTCCTCGGTGATCGTCATCTCGGCGTAGATCTCCGAGTCGTGCGGCTCGCTGCACGGCACCGTCGGCAGCGACGAGATCTCGTCGGCGTCCGACTGGTCCATGTAGTTGAGGCAGTCGCCGACCTGGAGCGTGAAGACGTCGGCCTCCGCCGACGCGGTGATCTCGCCGCCCGGCTCGTCGCGCTGCGCCGGCGGCGGGTTCTCGCCGAGGACGGCGTCGAGGACCGTGCCACACCCCGACAGCGAGAGGGCGGCGACGACGGCGGTCAGGGGGAGCAGGGCACGGCGGTGGTTCGCGTTCACCGGTCGAGTGAACCAGCAGGTCACGGGCGTTCCACCGCGATCCGGACGCGCGTCCGGGTGAAGTCGTGCGCGCACCGTGTGCCGTGCGTCACGAGGGGGCGCGCTGCTAGCGTGGACGCCGGCGTGACACGACGCCGACCGAGCTGACCAGGAGTGCCGCACCCGTATCCGGGTCCCCGTGCCCCCGCAGGAGCGGGTGCGCGGTCAGCTTCGTCGTGCGCGCACTCCTGGGACGTCCCGCCACCTGCACGCGCACGGCCTCGTCACGAAAGGTCGTCATCATGGCGCGCGTCCGTCTCCTCACCGCGACGGCATCCCACCTGTCCGCCCTCCTGCGCTCGCCGCAGGACCTGTCCGCCCTGCTGGGCGTGCCCGTCCCCGCGGGCTGGCCGGAGTTCCCCGAGGCCGTCCCGGCCACCCTGCGCATCCTCACCGAGCACCCCGAGCAGGGCGCGTGGTGGATGCACCTGTTCCTCGACGACGCCACCGGGCGGCTCGTCGGCTCGGGCGGGTTCGCCGGTCCGCCCGTGGACCGCACCGTCGAGGTCGGCTACGAGATCGCGCCGGAGCACCGGCGGCGCGGCTTCGCCACGGCGGCCGTCCGGGCGCTGGTCGCGGCCGCGGCGGCGTCCGGCGAGGTCGACCGGGTCGTGGCGCACACGCGCGACGGCGACGAGCGCTCCGGCGGCGTGCTGCGCGCGGCCGGGTTCGCGCAGGTCGCGCGCGTCGAGCACCCGGAGGAGGGGACGCTGCTGCGCTGGGAGCGCGGCGTGCCGGGGGAGTGACGCGGACGAGGGCGCCGGCGGGGTGCCGGCGCCCTCGTCACGGGTGGCGCGTCGTCACAGGTGCGGCAGGACGTGCCGCACGTGCCGCTCGGCCATCGTGGCCAGGGTGCGGTCGGCGGGGTCGGCCCAGACGCTCTCGTTGAAGATCTCGACCTCGACGTCGCCGGCGTACCCGGCGTCGCGCACCCACCCGGTGACCGTCGCGAAGTCGACGTACCCGTCGCCGACGTGCCCGCGCGAGTTCAGGGGCTCGGCGGCCAGCGGCAGCACCCAGTCGCACACCTGGTACGACGCGATGCGTCCCTCGGCGCCGGCGCGGGCCACCTGGCGCTGCAGGTCCGGGTCCCACCACACGTGGTACGTGTCGACGACGACGCCCACGACGTCGGCGTCGAACGGCGCCGCGAGGTCGAGCGCCTGACCGAGCGTCGAGACGACCGCCCGGTCCGCGGCGAACATCGGGTGCAGCGGCTCGAGCACGAGCCGCACGCCGTGCTCCGCGGCGTAGGGCGCGAGCTCGGCGATCCGGTCCGCGACGCGCTGCCGGGTGCCGACGAGGTCGCGGGCCGGGTCCGCCGCGCCGTCCCCGGGGTAGGGGCGCGCCCCGGCGCCGGGGGCCGGGCACGCCGGCAGGCCGCCGACGACCATGATCAGCTCGTGGGTGCCGAGGGTCGCCGCCTCGCGGATCGCCAGCCGGTTGTCCTCGAGCGCCGCGGCCGCGGCCTGCGGGTCCGGCGTGGTGAGGAACCCGCCGCGGCACAGCGACGATACGCGCAGCCCGTGGTCCGCGACGATGCGGGCCGCCCGCTCGGCGCCGACCTCCTGCACGCGGTCGCGCCACACGCCGATCGCGGACAGCCCCGCGTCGGCGGCCGCCGCCGCGGCCTCGGCCAGCGTCAGGTGCTTGGTCGTCGCGGTGTTGAGCGAGAGCCGCGCCAGGTCGGCGCGCCGCCCCTCGGCCGCCTGGGCGACCGGGGCGACCGCGACCGTGCCGGTGCCCGCCCCGCTCACAGCGTGATCTCGGGGACGTCCAGGCGCCGGCCCTCGTCGGAGGAGCGCAGACCCAGCTCGGCGAGCTGCACGCCGCGGGCCGCCGAGAGCAGGTCGAAGCGGTGCGTCCGGCCGAGCGCGACGTCCGCGAGGAACTCCTCCCACTGCGCCTTGAACCCGTTGTCGAGCTCGGCGTTCGCGGGGATGTCGATCCACTGGTCGCGGAACTTCTCGGTGGTCGGCAGGTCCGGGTTCCAGACCGGCTTCGGCGTGGCCGAGCGCGGCTGCGCGACGCAGTGGAAGAGCCCGGCGACGGCGGAGCCCTCGGTGCCGTCCACCTGGAACTCGACGAGCTCGTCGCGGTGCACGCGCACGGCCCACGAGGAGTTGATCTGCGCGATCACCGGGTCGCCGCCCGGCGTCTCGAGCTGGAAGATCCCGTACGCCGCGTCGTCGGCCGTCGCCTCGTAGGGCTCGCCCTTCTCGTCCCAGCGGGTCGGGATGTGCGTCGCGGTCTGCGAGGACACCGTGCGGACCTTGCCGACGATGCCCTCGAGCACGTAGTTCCAGTGGCAGTACATGTCGACGGTCATGCCGCCGCCGTCGGCCTTGCGGTAGTTCCACGAGGGGCGCTGCGCGGGCTGCACGTCGCCCTCCCACACCCAGTACCCGAACTCGCCGCGCAGCGACAGGATCCGGCCGAAGAAGCCCTCGTCGACGAGGCGGCGCAGCTTGACCAGGCCCGGCAGGTAGAGCTTGTCGTGCACGACGCCCGCGGTGACGCCGGTGGTCTCGCGCAGGCGGGCGAGCTCGACGGCCTCGGCCAGCGTCTCGGCGGTCGGCTTCTCGGTGTAGACGTGCTTGCCGGCCTTCATCGCCTCGGTCAGCGTGCCCGCGCGCAGGCTCGTCATCGACGCGTCGAAGACGATGTCGGTCGCCGGGTCGTGGATCGCGGCCTGCAGGTCCGTCGTCCAGTGCTCGACGCCGTGCTTCTCCGCGAGCTCGCGGACCTTGTCGGCGTTGCGGCCGACGAGCACGGGCTCCACCTGCACGCGCGTGCCGTCGGGCAGCGTGATGCCGCCCTGGTCGCGGATCGGCAGGATCGAGCGGACGAGGTGCTGGCGGTAGCCCATGCGGCCGGTGATGCCGTTCATCGCGATGCGCAGCGTGCGGGTGGTCATCGGGTCTCCCTGTCGTCGGGGCCGGCACCGTCGCCCGCCCGAGGAATGCGCTTTCCGGATCGTACGGAGGGGCGGCCGCGACCGTCAAGGCGCTGGACGCGTCGACGACCCCGGGACCTCCTCCGCACGGGCGGACGCGGACGCCGGGCGACGGGGCTCACCGGTCGCCTACCGCCCCGGTGGTCGCCGCCCCGCGCGGCCCCCCGGCGGCCCGTCACCGCCGACACCGCCCCGTCACCCCGCCGACCCCGTGATCGTGCATCGTCGCCGCCGCACGTCGGTGCACGACCACGGGGTCGCCGCCCGGGGACGGCGGCCGGCGGAGGGTGCCGGGGGCGGCGGCCGGGTGCGACGACCGGCCGGGGCCGCGGCCGGGTCGGGGAGCCGGAGGGTCAGCGCGTCAGGTCGCGGAGCGCGGCGACCGCGGCGGCGCGGAAGCCGGTGGAGGCGGCGACGTCGGCCGGCACGACCTGCCGCAGCGCGAGCACGCCGTCGACGGCCTCCTCGGCCGACCCGGCCGTCGCCTCGACGAGCACCGGGGCCAACGGGTCGTCGAGCGCGACCGTCCGCCCGTCGACGACCAGGCCGCCGTCGCCCGCCGCGCGGACGTAGGCGATCCACCCGGCGAACGCGGTCGCCGCCGCGTACGGCACGGCGCCGGCGGCGAGCCGGTCCGCGACCGTGCCGAGCAGCCGCACGGGGAGCTTCTGCGAGCCGTCCATCGCGACCTGCACGGTCGTGTGGCCGGTCGCCGGGTTCGCGAACCGGTGCAGCACCGAGTCGCGGTAGGCGTGCAGGTCGGTGCCGTCGGGCGCCGTCAGGGTCGGCAGGACGTCGTCGTCGACGAGCGCGCGCGCCACGGCCGCGAGGTCCGGGTCGGCGACGGCCGCCGCGATGGTCGCGTGCCCGCGCAGCGCGCCCAGGTACGCCAGCGTCGAGTGCGTCGCGTTGAGCACCCGCAGCTTCGCGCGCTCGTAGGCCGCGACGTCCCCCGTGAGCGTCGCCCCGGCCCGCTCCCACGCCGGCCGCGGACCGGCGAACGCGTCCTCGACGACCCACTGGAAGAACGGCTCGCCGACCACCAGGCCCTCGTCGCGCAGGCCGAGCAGCGCCTCCGCCTCGGCGTGGTGCGCCTCGGTCGTCGCCGGGACGATCCGGTCCACCATCGTCGACGGGAAGCGCACCGACGCCTCGACCCACGCGCGCACGTCGTCGGCACCGGGCACCGCCGCGAGCGCGTCCGCGACCAGCCCGCGCAGCACCGTGCCGTTGTCGGTGAGGTTGTCGCAGCACACCACGGTCAGCGGCGCGCCGGACGTGCGGTGCCGGCGCACGAGACCCCGCACCAGCATGCCGACGGGCGTGCGCGCGGCCGCGTCCCCGTCGCCCACCAGCTCGGCCCGGGCGTCCGCGAGGTCCGCCGCGACGTCCTGCGCCCCCGTGTCCAGCCCGCCGTCCGCCGTGCGCCGGTAGCCCTTCTCGGTCACGGTCAGCGTGACGACGTGCGTCGTCGGCGCCGCGAGCGCGTCGAGCACGCGCGCGGTGTCCCGCCCGGGGAAGGCGACGTCGCGCACCGACCCGACGAGCCGCAGCGACGTCGCGTCGGCGCCCGCGGTGAGCACGCCGTACAGACCGTCCTGGGGCACGAGCTGCTCCGCCACGCGGGGGCTGCGCTGCGTCACACCCAGCACGCCCCAGCCGGTCTCGCCGGTGGCGGCCGCGGCGTCCTCGGTGCACAGGAGCTGGTGGGCCCGGGTGAACGCCCCGAGGCCGAGGTGCACCTGGCCCACGGTCAGCGCGGCGGGGTCGACCGCGGGTCCGCGGACCGCGTCGGGCAGGGGGCGGGACGCGCGCTCGTGCCACGTGCGCAGGGACAGCCGGGGGTTCGTCATCGAAGGGCTCCGGTGGGTCGTGGGGCGTGGGCGGTGGGTCGTCGCGCGGTGGTCGGGGACCGGGGGCGGCGGGTCCGACGGGCGCGGGTCGGGCGGGCGGTCGTCGGGCGGCGGTCGTCGGGCGGCGGGGACGGTGGTGGGGCGGGCGTCGGTCAGCGGGTCGGTGGTGCCCCGGCGGTGCTCGGCGGCGCGGTCGACCCGCGCACGACGAGCTCCACGGGCAGCGCCACGCGGGCGGGCTCGTCGGTGCGCGGCGGGTCGAGCAGCAGGTCGACGGCGGTGCGCCCCAGCCGGGCCAGCGGTGCGGCGACGGTCGTCAGTGCGGGTGTCACGAGCGTCGCGACGGGTGCGTCGTCGAACCCGACGACGGACACGTCCTGGGGCACCCGCACGCCGCGCACCCGCAGCCGGTCGAGCAGGCCGAGCGCCATGAGGTCGTTGTGGGCGAGCACGGCGGTCGCCCCGGCGGCGAGCGCGAGGTCGGCGGCCGCCACGCCGCCGGCGAACACCGGGGCGTGCGCACCGAGGTCGACGACCTCGAGGTCCGGGAGGGCGGCGGTGAGCTCGACGCCGAGGCCCTCGCGCCGCCGTGCGTCGGACCAGGACCCCGGCGGTCCGCCGGCGTACGCGACCCGCCGGTGCCCGAGCGCGTGCAGGTGCCGCACCGCCTGCCGGACGCCGTCGCGGTTGTCGATGACGACCGACGGCAGGCCGGCGGCCTCGCGGTTGACCAGCAGCAGCGGGCGGTCGTCGGCGGCGACGTCGGCGAGGTCGTCCGCGGACATGCGCGGCGAGCACAGCAGGACGCCGTCCGCCTGCGCCCCCAGGTGGCTCACGAGCTCGGCCTCGAGCAGCGGGTCCTCCTCGGCGTCGGCGACGACGACGGCGTGCCCGGCGGCGCGCGCGCGGGCCTGCACCGCCTTGGCGACGGCCGCGAAGAACGGGTTCTCCAGGTCGGGCACGACGAGGCACAGGTGCCCCGAGCGGCCCGTGATGAGCTCGCGGGCCGCGCGGTTGGGCCGGTAGCCGAGCTCGCGGGCGACGCGGCGCACCAGCTCGCGCCGCTCCGGCGCGACGAGGTCGGGAGCGCTCAGGGCGCGGGACGCGGTGGCGGGGGAGACGCCGGCGGCGCGCGCGACGTCGCGCAGCGTGACGGCCATCGGTCCTCCTCGTGCCGGTCGTGCGGTGCTGCCGGCGGTGCCGCGCCGCCCGAGGCGGACGCCCGTCCGTGATGAATGCGATTGCAGCACGGTTCAGGCGCCGCGCGCAACGTGCCCCCGACCCCTTGCGGGCAGCGCATTCCGCCTGGCATGGTCGTCCGTGCAAACGCATTCATCCGTCGGATGCGCGGCCCGGACGTGCGAGCACGGACGCGGGCGGCGGCGGCGGGCGCGCAGGGGCGCCCGCGGCACCGACGTCCAGGAGGACCCATGCCCGGAACCGACGCCCGCTGGACGCTGCACCCCGACCGCGCGCTGCCGGCCGACCCCGTGACGCGGGGCATCGCCCGTCAGATCTTCGACGCGACGCGGGAGCTGCCGATCGTCTCGATGCACGGTCACGTCGACGCGGGCCTGCTCGCGCGCGACGAGCCGTTCGGGGACCCCGCGTCCCTGCTGGTCGTGCCCGACCACTACCTCGTGCGCATGCTCGTCTCGCAGGGCGTGCCGCACGACGCGCTCGGCGTGCCGCGGCGCGACGGGCAGCCGGTCGAGACGGACCCGCGCGCGATCTGGCGCACGTTCGCGGCGCACTGGCACCTGTTCCGCGGCACGCCCACCCGGTTCTGGATGGAGCACGTGCTCGTCGAGGTCCTGGGCGTGCGGCACAAGCTGTCCGCGCAGACCGCCGACGAGGCCTACGACACGATCGCGGAGCGGCTGGCCGACCCGGCGTTCCGCCCGCTCGCGCTGCTGGACCGCCTCGACATCGAGATCCTCGCGACGACGGACCCGGCGACCGCGACGCTCGCGGACCACGCCGACCTCGCCGCGCGCGGCTGGGGGCAGCGGGTCGTCCCGACGTTCCGCCCCGACGCGGTGCTGCACGTGGACCGCCCGGGCTGGCGCGAGGACGTCGCCCTGCTCGGCGAGCGGGCCGGTGTCGACATCGGCTCGTACCGCGACTACGTGCGCGCGCTCGAGGCGCGGCGCTGGGCGTTCGTCGAGGCCGGGGCCCGCGCGACGGACCACGGCCACCTGCGCGCCGACACCACGCCGATGGACCCGGCGGACGCCCAGGCGGTCTTCGCGGCCGCGCTGCGGGGCGAGGTGACGGCGGCCGAGGCGCAGGCGTTCAGCGCGCACATGCTGTTCGAGATGGCGCGCATGTCCACGCAGGACGGCCTGGTCATGCAGCTGCACCCGGGCGCGCTGCGCGACCACGACCCGCGCGTCGCGCTCGAGCGCGGTGCCGACGTGGGCTACGACATCCCGGTCGCGACGGAGTACGTGCGCGCGCTCGCGCCGCTGCTCGAGGCGTTCGGGCACCACCCGAACCTGCGGCTCGTCCTGTTCACGCTCGACGAGGACACCTTCAGCCGCGAGCTCGCGCCGATCGCCGGCGTGTACCCGGCGGTGCGGCTCGGGGCGCCGTGGTGGTTCCTCGACACGCCGGACGGGATGCGGCGCTACCGGGAGGCCGTCACGGACACCGCCGGCTTCTACAACACCACCGGCTTCGTGGACGACACCCGCGCGTTCCTGTCGATCCCGGCCCGGCACGACCTGGCCCGGCGCATCGACGCCGGCTTCCTGGCGCGGCTGGTCGCCGAGCACCGGCTCGACGTCGACGAGGCCGTCCAGACGGCGGTGGACCTGGCCTACCACCTGCCGCGCATGGCGTACCCTCCTGTCACAGCAAGCGCTTTCCGCGGCACCGACGCCGCCACTCCCCAGGAGGTCCTGCCGTGACCGGAACCCTGAGCGCCGCCCCCGGCACCGACGTGCTGGCCCGTCTCGCCGCCCACCGGCTCGTCCCCGTGGTCGTCCTCGACGACGCGAAGGACGCCGACGGGCTCGGTGCCGCCCTCGTCGCGGGCGGGCTGCCCGTCGCCGAGGTCACGTTCCGCACCGCGGCGGCGCCGGACGCGATCCGCGCGCTGCGCGACCGCGGCGACGTGCTCGTCGGGGCCGGCACGGTGCTGACGCCCGACCAGGTCGACGCCGCGGTCGCGGCCGGTGCCCAGTACGTCGTCTCGCCCGGCACGAGCCGCGCCGTGGTCGAGCGCTGCCACGAGCACGGCGTGCTCGCGCTGCCCGGCGCCGTCACGGCGACCGAGGTGCAGGCCGCGCTCGAGCTCGGCGTCACGACCGTCAAGTTCTTCCCCGCGGGCACGTCCGGCGGGGCGCCCGCGATCGCGGCGCTCGCGGCCCCGTTCGGCGGCCTGCGGTTCGTGCCCACCGGCGGCGTCGGCCCCACGAACCTCGGCGAGTACCTCGCGCTGCCCGCCGTCGCGGCCGTCGGCGGCTCCTGGATGGTCCCGCGCGACCGCGTCGCCGCGGGTGACCTCGACGGCGTGCGCGGCCTCGTCGCCGACGCCGTCGCGCTCGCCACGGAGCTGCGCCCGGCCGTCTGACGCCCGACCGCCCGCCGCCGCCCTGCGGCGACCCACCGAGACCGACCGGCGCCGGTGCCGCGCGCCGCCCCACGGACCCCTCAGGAGCCGACGATGCCCGACCTGACGATCCGCCCCGCGTCCGAGACCCGCTACGACGCCGTGAGCCTCGGCGAGGTGATGCTGCGCCTCGACCCCGGCGAGGGCCGCATCCGCACCGCCCGCCAGTTCCGCGCGTGGGAGGGCGGTGGCGAGTACAACGTGGCGCGCGGCCTGCGCCGGGCGTTCGGCCTGCGTGCCGCGATCGTCACCGCGCTCGCCGACAACGAGGTGGGGCGCCTGGTCGAGGACTTCATGCTCCAGGGCGGCCTCGACACGCAGTTCGTGCGGTGGATGCCGTACGACGGCGTCGGGCGCGCGGTCCGCAACGGCCTGAACTTCACCGAGCGCGGGTTCGGCGTGCGCGGCGCGGTCGGCGTGTCCGACCGCGGACACACCGCGGCGTCGCAGCTCAAGCCCGGCGACGTCGACTGGGAGCACCTGTTCGGCGAGCTCGGGGTGCGGTGGTTCCACACGGGCGGCATCTTCGCCGCGCTGTCGGACTCGGCGGCCGAGACCGTGATCGAGGCCGTCACGGTGGCGCACAGGCACGGCACCGTCGTCTCGTACGACCTCAACTACCGCCCGTCGCTGTGGAAGGCCGTCGGCGGCCAGGCCCGCGCGCAGGAGGTCAACCGGGCGATCGCGCCGCACATCGACGTCATGATCGGCAACGAGGAGGACTTCACCGCCTCCCTCGGGTTCGAGGTGGAGGGCGTCGACGAGAACCTCTCCGACCTCGAGGTGGACAAGTTCGCCGCGATGATCGAGAAGGTCGCCGCGACGTACCCGAACTTCCAGGTCATCGCGACGACCATGCGCACGGTCCGCACCGCCACGGTCAACGACTGGGGCGCGATCGCCTGGTCGCGGGCGTCGGGCCTCGTGCAGGCCACGCACCGCCCGGGCCTGGAGATCCTCGACCGCGTCGGCGGCGGCGACTCGTTCGCGTCCGGCCTCGCGTTCGGCCTGCTCGACGGGCAGCCCCTGCAGACCGCCGTCGAGTACGGCGCCGCGCACGGCGCGCTGGCGATGACGACCCCGGGCGACACGACCATGGCGACGAAGGCCGAGGTGCTCAAGCTCGCCGGCGGGGGCAGCGCGCGGGTCGACCGGTGACGCCCGGCCGCCCGGCGCGCCCGGGCGGCCGTCTCGCCGTCGCGCAGGTCCCGGCGGCGGTGGCCCGTGCTGCCCTAGCCTGACCGCCATGGCCTCCAGCGTGACCCTCAGCGACGTGGCTCGCGAGGCCGGCGTCTCGCTGGCCACCGCGTCCCGTGCGATCAACGGCAGCGCGAACCGCACCGTCCGGCCGGACCTGCGCGAGCGCGTCCTCGCGGCCGCCGAGCGGCTGCGGTACACGCCCGACGCGAACGCGCAGGCGATGGCCCGCGGGCGCACCACGTCGCTCGGGCTCGTCGTGCACGACATCGCCGACCCGTACTTCTCGTCGATCGCCGCGGGCGTGACCCGTGCCGCGGACCGCGCCGCGCTGCAGGTGACGCTCGCGAGCACGCAGCACGAGCCGGCCCGCGAGGTCGAGCTCGTGCGCCTGCTGCAGCGGCAGCGGGCGCGCGCGATCGTCGTCGCCGGCGGCCGGCACGACGACGACGCCGAGAACGCCGCGATGCGCGACGCCCTCGCCGACTTCCGTGCCGCCGGCGGCGCGGTCGCGCTGGTGGGGCAGCCGGTGCTCGGCGTGGACACGGTCGCGGTCGACAACGCGGCCGGGGCCGACGCGCTCGCGCGGGCCCTGCACGCGCGCGGCTACCGCCGGCCGGGCGTGCTGGGCGGGCCGCAGGACCACCTGACGGCGCGTGAGCGGCGCGACGCCTTCGCGGCGGCGTTCGCCGAGCTCGGCGCGCCCGTCGAGCCCGCGCACGTCGTCCCCGGGGACTTCACGCACGAGGGCGGCGAGGCCGCGATGCGGGAGCTGCTGCAGGTGGGCCCGGACGTCGACGTGGTGTTCGCCGTGAACGACGTCATGGCGCTCGGCGCGCTCGCCGCCGCGCGCGAGCTGGGCGTCCGCGTGCCCGAGGACGTCGCCCTCGCGGGCTTCGACGACATCATCACGCTGCGCGACGTCGTGCCGCCGCTGACGACGGTCCGGGTGCCGCTGGTCGACGTCGGCGTCCTCGCCACCGAGCTCGCCCTCGAGGAGCACGCGGGCGCACCGCGCGTGCGCGCCGTGCCCACCGAGGTCGTCCTGCGCGCGTCCACCCCCGACCGCACCGCCTGACCCCTGCGGCGGGAGGGCCCGGCTCGGGGCCCGGCGTGCAGCCCCGTGCACCCGGCCACCGCGTTCCCCTCCCGGCGGTCCCGTGCGCGGCCCCCGGCGTGTCGCCGGCCGGGAGGACATGTCCCCGACGGTGTGCGCACACGGTGCGTACGGCGCAGGAGGACATCTCCCTCCCCACGGGCGGCACGTCGTCCGGCGCCCCGGTCGTGCGGCGGGGGCGTTCCCGTGCACGCAGGGGAGGGGCAGGATGCGGGCATGGGGTCGGTCCGCGTGCGTCGCCGGGGCGCGCGCGGCCGCGGTCTGCGCGTCGTCGTCGTCACCGTCCTCGTCGCGACCGTCGCGGCGTGCTCGCCGGGCCGCTCCGCGCCCCCGCCGTCGTCGGAACCGTCGTCCCAGCCGTCGTCGGAGCCGTCGTCCGGGCGCTCCCCGCGTCCCCTGCCCGCCGGGGTCGCCGACGCGCTCACCGTCGAGGTGGCGCAGGCCCGCGCCGACCGGGTCGCGCGCGTCGTCGAGCTGCGGGTGCGCAACGCCGGCGCGGGTGACGTCCTCGTGCAGGAGGCCCGGCTCACGACGGCCACGACGTCGGCGCCGGCCGTCACCGAGCGGGGACGCGACGTGCGGGCCGGGAGCACCCGCGCGCTGCGCGCGACGCTGGCGGACCCGGTCTGCCCGGCCGGCGGCGTCACGACGGGCGTCGACCCGGCGCCGGTCGTCGAGCTCGACGTCGTCGACACCACCGGCCGCGCGGGCACCGTGCGGGTCCTGCCGACCGACGAGGGTGACGACCTGCGCCGGGTGCACGGCGAGGACTGCGCCGCCGTCGCGGTCGCCGCGGGCCTCACCCTCGCCCTCGACGCGACGCTCACGACGCGCGACGGGCCCACCGGCCCGGTGGCCGACGTCGTGCTGCGCGTGCGCCCCGTGCCCGGCGGTCCGCACGTGCGGCTCGTCGGCGTGGGCGCCACCACGCTGCTGCGCCCGGCCGGCGGCTACGGCCGGTGGGTCGTCGACGTCGACTCCGCCGCCCCGCCGCCGGACGGCCGGGTCGTGCTGCCGGTGGCGCCGGCACGCTGCGACCTGCACGCGATCGCGGAGGACAAGCGCGGCACGGTGCTCGGCGTGCACGCCGTCGTGGACGGCGTGGAGCTCCCGCCGGTGTCCGTGCCCGCCCCGCCGGCGCTGCGGGGTGCGCTGTACGACTTCGTGCTGGCGGCCTGCGGCGGCGCGGACGACGCCCGGCCCTGAGCCCGCCAGCGCCTCAGCGCAGGGCGGTCTGCTCGCGGGTGGACCTGCCCGCGATCAGGTCCTCGACGGCGAGCAGGTGCGTCGCCATCCGCAGCCGTGCGCGGTCGGGGTCGCGGTCGACGACCGCGGCGAGGATCGCCTCGTGCTCCGCGGTGACGCGGTCGCCCGCGACGTCGTGCAGCTCCTCCCAGGCGCGGCGGCGCGCGTGGGTGCCCGCGAGGCCGTCCACGAGCGCGGCCAGCACCGAGTTCCCGGACGCGTCGGCGACGGCGCGGTGGAACGCGAGGTCGGCGGCGACGAGGACCTCGGGGTCCGGTGCGGCCTGGACGAGCGCGCGGTTCGTCTCGTCGAGCGCGGCGCGGGCCCGCGCGATCTGCGGGTCCGTGCGGCGCAGGGCCGCGAGCCCCGCGGCCTCGGTCTCGAGCATCCGCCGCACCGCGTGCAGCTGCACGCGGTCGCCCGGCACGTCCGCGACGAACGCGAGCGGCGTGAGCAGGGTCGCCGGGTTGAGGTCCGTGACGTAGGTGCCGTCACCGTGGCGCGCCTCGAGGATGCCGAGGACGACGAGCGCGCGGACGCCCTCACGCAGCGAGCCGCGGGAGACGCCGAGCTCGGCGGCGAGCTCCTTCTCCGCGGGCAGCCGGTCGCCCGGGCGCAGCCCGCCGTCGAGGATCAGCCGCTGGATGTCCTCGACGACGCCCTGGGTGCGTGACACGTGCCCGTCCTCGTCCGGTCCGCCATGGCGCGCCGACCTGGACGGTCGACCCGATCGATGCTAGCCCTCGGCGACGAGCGGCGGGATGCCGTACACCTCGACGGCCGTGCGCCCGAGCACGTGCGCCCGCCCGACCTCGTCCAGGTCCGCGAGGGTCGCGCCCACCGCGGCCCAGGCCGCGTGCCAGGACGGGTGGCCCTGCAGCGCGCTCGGCCAGTCGCTGCCCGCCATGAGGCGGTCGGGGCCGAACGCCGCGAGCGCGTGCTCCACGGCCGGCCGCACGTCGTCGGCGCTCCAGCCCGGTCCGGCGGCCCGTCCGAGCCCCGCGAGCTTGGCGACGACGTTGGGGACCTGCGCGACCTCGTCGAGCGCGGTCGTCCACCGGGTCCACGTCGTCGTGTCCCGGGCCCGCAGCGCCGCGAGCGGGGG
This sequence comes from Cellulomonas sp. JZ18, assembly GCF_009720485.1. Lineage (NCBI taxonomy): Bacteria > Bacillati > Actinomycetota > Actinomycetes > Micrococcales > Cellulomonadaceae > Cellulomonas > Cellulomonas sp. JZ18. The sequence goes on from NZ_CP045245.1 coordinate 563,642, forward strand.
ACCGCCGAGGTGGTCGACGACCACGGTCAGCTTCGGGTGCCGCTCGGCGACGGTCGCCACGTGGCCCAGCAGCTCGGGCGTCGTCGCCGGCAGGTCGAGCACGAGCCGGCGCTCGGTGAGCAGGTGCAGCCCGTCGTCGACGACGTCCCGCACGAGCCAGCGCGCGTCGGCCTCGCGGTCGACGTGGTGGCTGACCCCCACGACGGGCTCGCCGCGCCAGTGGTCCAGCTGCGTCGCGGCCTCGTCCGGCCGGTCGAGGGGGACCCACGCGACGACGCCGACGACCGCGGGGCAGCTGAGCGCCTGGAACAGCAGGTGCTCGGAGTCGGCCCGGTTGTCCGCGGACTGCACGAGCACCACGCCGTCCACGTGGTGCTCGTGCAGCTCTCCGCCCACGTCGGCGACGCGGTACGCCTGGTGCAGGAGGGAGGGGTCCTGCGCCATCCACGGGTAGTGGACCGTCTCCGGGTCCCACACCTGCAGATGGGCGTCCACGACGTCGTAGGGCATGGTTCGACCGTATCGGTGGTCAGATGTCTGGAACGTCCCGGGGGCCGGATCCTCATGGAATCCTCATCCGAGCGCGCAGACATCCGATGACTGCCGCTCGGCGGGCACCCGCCGGCGACACGACCGGTCAGCGACCGGTCAGCGCGCCCGGTCGGCGACCGGTCAGCGCCCGACCGCGTACCCCTGCATCCCGCGCGGGTTCGCCGCCGCCTCCAGCAGCCCGTCGGCGCGCACGCCCGCCGCGCTGATGCGGCCCAGCGTCCACGGCCCGGCGTCCTCGACCGCGTGCCCGCGCGCGGCGAGCGCCGCGAGGACCTCGCGCCCCAGCCGGGACTCGGCGGCGAGGCCGCGCGGGGTGTGCGTGCGCGGGTGGAACGAGCCGTGCACGTGCGTCGAGTGCCACGACGCACCGTCGATCGCCGCCTGCAGGTCGGCCCCGCCCACGAGGTGGCGCAGCAGGAACGGCACGGTCCACTGGTCCTGCTGGTCACCGCCCGGCGTGCCGAACGCGAACCCCGCGCCGCCGGCGCCGAGCACCATCGCGGGGCTCAGGGTCGTGCGCGGGCGCGTGCCGGGCACCAGGCTCGACGGCAGCCCGGGCTGGAGCCAGAACATCTGCGCGCGCGTGGGCAGCGCGAAGCCCAGCCCGGGGACGACCGGGCTCGACTGGAGCCAGCCGCCCGACGGCGTCGCGGACACCCGGTTGCCCCACCGGTCGACCACGTCGACGTGGCAGGTGTCGCCGGGGGAGAGGCCGATGGGCGACACCGTCGGCTCCCCGAGGCCACTGCCCGGCGCGCCGCCCGTGCTCCCCGTCGTGCCGCTCTCCGCCTCGGCGCGCGCCTCGACCAGGGCGCGCGGCAGCACCGGCTCGCGCCCGTCCGGGCTGCCGGGCCGGTAGCCGCCGTCGGCCTCGGCCCCGACGAGGCGGGCGCGCTCGGCCGCGTACGCGGGGGACAGCAGCGTGTCGAGCGGGACGTCGCCCGAGTCGCCGTACCAGGCGTCCCGGTCGGCGAACGCGAGCTTGGCGGCCTCGGTCACGAGGTGGACGAGCTCCGTGGTCGGCGCGACGGCGACGAGACCCTGCCGCTCGGCCGTGACGACCTCCCGGACCAGGTCCTCGGCGCCGAGCGCGTCGAGCAGGCGCAGCTGCTGCAGCAGCACCGGGCCCTGGCCCCAGGCGGCCGTCTTGTGCACCTCGACGCCCGCGAACGGCACCGACACCGTCGGCTCCTCGCTCGCGCGCCACGCCGCCATGTCGTCGCCGCGCAGGAAGCCCGCGTGGGCCGAGCCGGTCGCGTCGACCACGGGCGTGCCCGACACGAACGCGTCGACCGCCTCGGCGACGAAGCCCTCGTAGAACGCCCGGCGGGCGGCCTCGATCTGCGCCTCACGGTCCGGTCCGGCCGCCTGCGCCTCCGCGACGAGCCGCTCGAACGTCGCCGCGAGCGCGGGGTTGGCGAACCGGCTCCCCGCCTCGGGCGCGCGGCCGGCCGTCAGGTACACCTCGGCGCTGGTCGGCCAGTGCTCGGTGAACATGTCCGCGACGGTCGCGACCGTCCGGGCCGCGGCCGGCACCAGCGGGTAGCCGTCGCGCGCGTACCCGATCGCCGGGGCGAGGACCTCGGCGAGCGTCATCGTCCCGTACCGCGCGAGCAGGTCCAGCCACGCGCCGAACGCGCCCGGGACGACCGCCGCCAGGTGGCCCGTGCCCGGGACGACGTCGACGCCCAGCGCCGCGAACGCCAGCGGCGTCGCCGCGGCCGGTGCGGTGCCCTGCCCGCACACGACGAACGTGCGCCCGTCCGCCGCCCGGTGGCCGATGACCGGCACGTCGCCGCCGGGCCCGTTGAGGTGCGGCTCGACGACCGACAGCGTGAAGCCCGCGGCCGCGGCCGCGTCGAACGCGTTGCCGCCCGCCTCGAGCGTGCGCATGCCGACCGCGCTCGCGAGCCAGTGGGTGGAGCCGACCATGCCGAAGGTGCCCGTCAGGACGGGGCGCGTGGTGAACACCGGTCGATCCTGCGCCGCGCGGGCGCCGCGGGCCAAACGGAGGGCGTCAGGGGGCGGGGTCGAGCGGCTTCTCGAGCAGCACGGCGCGGAAGGTGGGGAAGTCGCGGTGCCCGACGGCGGTGAACCCGTAGCCCTCGTAGTAGGCGCGCAGCGCCGGGTTCGTGTCCCGGCAGTCCAGGCGGAACACGGCGACGCCGGCCTCCCGCCCGCGGTCCGCCGCCCAGTCGAGCAGCGCCCGGCCCAGGCCGGAGCCGCGGCGGGAGATGGCGCTCATCAGCCCGTGCACGTACACCGCCGGGGTGTCGTCGTCACCCCAGAACTCCGGGTCCGCCCACAGCAGCCGCAGCGTCCCGACGACCTCGCCCGGCGCGCCGCGCACCACGTGCCACTCGCCGGCGGCCAGCTGAACCTCGACGCGCTCGCGCGGCAGCGAGCCGCGCGGCCACTGCACGACCCCGGCCTCGGCCATCCAGTCCTCGAGCGACGCCCGCAGCGCGAGGATCGCGTCGACGTCGTCCGGGCGCGCCGGTTCCACGAGGACGCCCGCGCCGGTGTGCGCGCTCATTCCCCTCCCGGGAACCCGAGCTGCCGCCACGCCTCGTAGGTGGCGACGGCGGCGGCGTTGGACAGGTTCATCGAGCGGCGGCCGGGCAGCATGGGGATGCGCACGCGGTCGGTGACGCGCGGGTGCGCGACGACCTCGTCCGGCAGGCCCGTGGGCTCCGGGCCGAACAGCAGCACGTCGCCCTCGCGCCAGTCGACGTCGGTGTGCCGGCGCTCGCCGCGCGTGGTGAACGCGAGGACGCGGGCCCGGGGCAGCGCGGTCAGGAGGGCGTCGAGGTGCGGGTGCACCACCACGTGCGCGAGGTCGTGGTAGTCCAGCCCGGCCCGGCGCAGCCGCGCCTCCGACAGGTCGAAGCCGAGCGGCTCGACGAGGTGCAGGGTCGCGCCCGTGCCGGCGCACATGCGGATGGCGTTGCCCGCGTTGCCGGGGATCCGCGGCTCGAACAGGGCGACGTGCAGCACGGGGAGGATCCTCCCACCCCGCCGGTCAGCCGGTGGCGTCGAGCAGGGTCCGGGCGGCCTCGCGCGCGAGCGGCACGGGGTCCGCGGGCTCGCCGCGCAGCAGGCTCGCGAGCACGCCGTTGTAGAGCAGCAGCAGCGCCGACGCGGTGGCACGGGGGTCCGGGTGCCCGGCCTCCCGCGCCAGTGCGACGAGCCGCTCGGTGACGAGGCGGGTGTCCTGCCGGACGAGCTCGAGCACGGCGTCGTCCTCGCCGTCCGCGGGCAGGGGACGCTCCGACGCGGTGGCGAGGAAGCAGCACCACTGCGTCGGCCCGGCGGCGGCCCGGAACGTCTCGACGGCGTCGAAGACCGCGAGGAGCCGGTCCCGGGGCGAGCGGGCGGCGGCGACGGCGGCGTCCCAGTGCACGAGCCAGGAGTCGAGACGGCGGCGCAGGACGTCGCGCAGCAGGGCGTCCTTGGAGCCGGCGTGCTTGTAGAGCGTCACGACGGCCACGCCCGCGGCTGCGGCGACGGCGTCGACGCCGGTCACCGCGATGCCGTCGCGGAAGAAGAGCCGCTCCGCGGCGTCGAGGATCCGCTCTCGGGTGTCGCCGGTGCGCCGCACACCCCTAGCATAACGATCGTTATGGTGAAACGGTCGTTCCACCCCGCCGCCCGGCAGGTCGCCGCTGCGGCGGCGCCCGCACGCACCGGGGTCGCCACCGCGCTCGCGGGCACGCTGCTCGTCGCGACCACCTACGGCATGGCGCGGTTCGCGGTGGGCCTGTCCGCACCGGCGCTCCAGGCGGAGCGGCCCGCTCTCGCGCCCGCGCTCGGCTGGACCGGGACCGTGCAGTTCACCGCCTACGCGGTCGCCGCGCTCGCGGTGGCGCGCGTCGTGGACCGCCGTCCCCGCGCCGGCCTCGTCGTGGCGGGGGCGACCGCCACGCTCGGGTGCCTCGGCGTCGCCCTCGCGACCGACCCGGCGGTGCTCCTGCTCTCCGTGGCGGTCGCCGGCACCGGGGGTGCGCTCGCCTCGCCCGCGCTCGTGCCGGTCGTCGACGCCGCGGTGCCACGGCCCGCGCGCCCGGCGGCGCAGTCGGCCGTCAACGCCGGGACCGCGGTCGGGGTGGTGGGGGCGGGTGCCGTCGTCGCCGCCGTGCCCGCGACCGCGCCCGCGTGGGCGCTGATGGCGGCGCTGTGCGCGGTGACGGCCGGCGCCGCGTGGTGGACCGCCCGGCGCGCGGCGGGACGGCCGCCCGGGGAGGGGACGGACGGCCACGGGCCGTCGCTCGGCGGGGACGACGCACCACGCCCGGCCCCCGGCGCGCCGCTCGTGCGCCCGGCGGCCGCGGCCGTCGTGGTCGGGGCCGGGTCGGCCATGATCTGGTCCTTCGGGCCGCTCGTGCTCGTGGACGCCGGGGCGGTCCCGTCCGCGCGCACCGGGTGGCTCTGGGTCGCGCTCGGCATCGGCGGCGTCCTCGGGGTGCTCACCGGCGCGCTCGTGCGGCACGTCGGGCTGCGGGCCGCCTGGGCCACCTGCTCCGCGGCGCTCGCGCTCGCCACCCTCGGCGTCGCCGGCGCGGCGACGTCCGGCGGCGTCGCCCTCGCGCTCGGCTCCACCGCGCTCTTCGGCGCCGCGTACATGGCGGCGTCGGGCGTCCTCATCCTGTGGGCGCGCGAGGTCTGGCCGGGGCGCGCCGGAGCCGGGACCTCGGTGCTCTTCGTCGCCCTGGCCACGGGGCAGGCGCTCGGGGCGGCGGGGCTGGGCGCCGCCCGCGGGGGCACCGACGCCGTCGTCCTCGCGGGCGCCGCCGCGGCCCTGTGCGCCCTCGGGGCGGGACGGGGCTGGTCGCACGCCGGCCGCGGTGAGGCGGCGGTCGGCCCGGGACGTCAGGAGGCCGGCGGGTACGGGCGCTGCCGGAGCAGCCGCGCGAGGTGCGCCGTGTTCGCCGCGAGCGTGCGGGTCGTCGTCGTCACCGTCTGCGGCGTCTCGTCGAGGTCCTGGTAGTCCGTCGAGCCCATCGCCTCGCCGACCCAGTACGTCACCGCTGCCGCGGGGATCGTGAAGCCGACGTCGTCCAGCGCCTGGAACACCTCGGCGCTCACGTGGTGCGCACCGTCCTCGTTGCCGACGACGGCGACGGCCGCCACCTTGCCGTACGTCAGCAGCCGGCCCTCGTCGTCCTGCTCGGACAGCTCGGCGTCCAGGCGCTCGAGCGCGCGCTTCGTGACGCTCGACGGCTGCCCCATCCAGATCGGCGTCGCGATCACGAGGATGTCGGCCGCCAGCATCTTCTCCCGGATCGCGGGCCACGCGTCGCCCTCGCCCATGTCCTTCTGCACGCCCGGGCGCACGTCGTGGTCGACGACGCGCACGACCTCGCCCGTCACCCCGTGCTCGCCGAGCGCGGCGAGCACCTGGCGGCCGAGGAGCTCCGAGCTGGACGGGGTCGGCGACGGCGTCAGCGTGCCGACGAGGACGAGCGCGGTCAGGTCCGGTGCGGAGGTCTGGGTCATGCGTCCACCCTGCGGCGCCGGACCGGGCCGCGCGACCGCAGCGGCCCGTGGGCCGGGCCCGCCGGCGCTGCTAGCGTGCCGGGCGGCCGGTCCGCGACGGGGCGTGCCGGGGCGTGCGACGGGGCGCGCGAGGGCGTGCGACGGGGGACGGATGGACGACGCGGTGGACCGGACGGACGAGCGGGCGGACGAGCACGACCTCGTGCTGCGGCTCGACGCGCCGGCGCGGGTGTGGACGGACGCCTTCCCCGTCGGCGGGGGGCGGATCGGGGCGATGGTGCACGGCGGCGCCGCGCACGAGCGGCTCCAGGTGAACGACGACACGTGCTGGTCCGGCGCCCCGGGCAGCCCCGTGCTCGCACCCCTCGCCGCCCCCGAGGGTCCCGCCGCCGTCCTCGCCGCCACCCGGCGCGCCCTCGCCGAGGGCGACGTCCCCGCCGCGGAGCGGCACGTGCGCCGCCTGCAGAGCGGGTACAGCGCGGCCAACCAGCCGCTCGTCGACCTGCTCCTGACGCACCCCGCGGCCGACGGCGCGGCCGCCTACCGCCGCGTGCTCGACCTCGCGGGCGGCGTCGCGACGACCACGTGGACCGCGGACGACGCGCGCCGGTGGCGCCAGGACGTGCTCGTCAGCCACCCCGACCGCGTCCTGCTGCTCGACCGGCGCACGCAGGACGCACGCACGCGGGACGCACGCGGGCAGGACGTCGCCGCGGTCGCGCTGACCTCGCCGCACCCCTGGGTCCGGCCGCCCGCGCCGCTGCCCGACGGGCGTCCCGGTCTCGTCGCGCTCGTCCGGATGCCCGCGCACGTGCTCCCGGACTACCTCGGCGTGCCCGACGCGGTCTCCTACGACGGGCCGGGCGTGCTGGCGGCCGTCGCCGTCGCGGTCGTGACGGACGGGTCGGCCGCCGTCACGGGCCCGGACGGGGACGCCCTGCCGCCGGACGCGTCCGGCGGCACCGCCGTGCGGGTCACCGGTGCCGGACGCGTGCGCGTGCTGCTCGCGACCGCGTCCGACCACCTGGTCGCGCAGGGACGCCTGCACGGCGACGCCGACCGGGTCGTCGCGGACGCGCTCGCGGACCTGACGGCCGCGCTCGCGGACCTCGACGCGGTCCCCGCGCGCCACGCCGCGGACCACCGCGCGCTCATGGGCCGCGTGCACCTCGACCTCGGCGCACCGGCGCCCGACGCGCCGCTCGACGCTCGTCTCGTGGCGCACGCGAGCGGCACGGCTGACCCGCACCTGGCCGTCCTGGCGTTCCAGCTGGGCCGGTACCTGACGGTCGCGGGCTCGCGGCCCGGCACGCTGCCCCTGCACCTGCAGGGCGTGTGGAACCCGCACGTGCAGCCGCCGTGGAACGCGAACTACACGATCAACATCAACACCGAGATGAACTACTGGCCGACGCTCGTCGGCGACCTCGCGGAGTGCCACGAGCCGCTGCTGTCGTGGCTCGACCGGCTCGCGGTGGCCGGGGAGCGCACCGCGCGCGAGCTGTACGGCGCGCGCGGGTGGGTGGCCCACCACAACAGCGACCCCTGGTGCTTCACGGCCCCGGTGGGTGCGGGGCAGGACAGCCCGAGCTGGTCCACCTGGCCGTTCGGCGGCGTGTGGCTGGCCCGGCACGTCCTGGACCACCACGACTGGACGGGCGACGACGAGGCGCTGCGCCGGCACTGGCCGGTGGTGCGCGGCGCCGCCCTGTTCGTGCTCGACTGGCTCGTCGAGCTGCCGGACGGGACGCTCGGGACGGCGCCGGCGACGAGCCCGGAGAACCAGTACCTGCTGCCCGACGGGACGGTCGCGAGCGTCGGCGTCTCGACCGCGTCGGACCTCGCCATGGCCCGTGACCTGCTCGAGCACGTGCGCCGCCTGGCACCGGTGGCCGGCGACCACGACGAGGACCTGCGCGCGGCCGTGGACGGCGCGCTCGAACGGGTCCCCACCGAGCGCGTCGCCCCCGACGGCCGGCTGGCCGAGTGGTCCCGCGACGTCCCCGACGCGGAGCCCGAGCACCGCCACCAGTCGCACCTGTACCGGGTGTTCCCGGGGACGTCGATCGACCCGGACGCGTCGCCGGCGCTGGCCGCGGCCGCCCGGCGCACGCTCGACGCGCGGGGCCCGGACTCGACCGGCTGGTCCCTGGCGTGGCGCCTGGCGCTGCGGGCCCGGCTGCGCGACCCGCAGGGCGTCGCGGAGCTCGTCGACGCCTTCCTGAACCCGGTGGACGCGGACCTCGCCCGTGCGGTCGGCGCCACCCGCGCCGGCCCCGCGCCCCGCCACGTCGGCGGGGTCTACCGGGGGCTGCTGTGCGCGCACCCGCCGTTCCAGGTGGACGGGAACCTCGGTTTCACCGCCGGTGTGGCGGAGGCGCTCGTGCAGGCCCACCGGCTGGGTGCCGACGGCGTGCGCGAGGTGCACCTGCTGCCGGCGCTGCCCGCGGCGTGGGCGGACGGCCGGGTGCGGGGTCTGCGCCTGCGCGGCGGGCTGCGCGTGGACGACCTCGTGTGGCGGGCCGGACGCGTGGTCGACGCGGTGCTGCGTGCCGACCGGCCCGCGGTGGTCGACGTCCGGTCCGGCACGGACCCGGCCCGTCGTCAGCTCGCGCTCCCGGCCGGCACGCCCGTGCGGCTCCCGCGGCCCTGACGGCGACGTCCGGCGCCCGGACGCGTCCGCCGGGTCGCCGGCCCGGTGGGGAGGGGGCGTCAGTCCGCGCGGTGCGGCGCGGTCGACTCGCGCACGACCAGCTCGGTCGCGAGGTCGATGCGCAGGTTCGCCGGGTGCTCGCCCGCGGCGAGGCTGAGCAGCATCTGCGTGGCGGTCGCGGCCATCTCGCGCAGCGGCTGGCGCACGGTGGTCAGCGACGGCCCGAGCCACTGCGCGAGCGGGATGTCGTCGTAGCCGACCACCGACAGGTCGTCGGGGATGCTGAGGCCGAGCTCGCGGGCGGCGCGCATGACGCCGAGCGACTGGTAGTCCGACCCGGCGAAGATCGCCGTCGGGCGGTCGGGCCGCGACAGCAGGTCGATGCCGTGCGTGTACCCGCCGAGGACGTGGAAGTCGCCCCACCGGGTGAGTGCCGGGTCCGGCCGGATGCCGGCCTCCTCGAGCGCGCTGCGGTACCCGTCGACGCGCGCGCGGCTGCACAGCACGTCGGCGGGCCCGGCGATGACGCCGATGCGCCGGTGCCCGAGCGCGAGCAGGTGCCGGGTGGCGATCAGCCCGCCGTTCCAGTTGTTGGAGCCGACGGTGGGCACGCCGGCCGGCGGCTCGCCCCACGTGTCGACGACGACGAACGGGATCGACCGCGACTCGAGCTGGTGGCGCTGCGTGACGTCGAGGGACGAGAGGACGAGCAGCACGCCGAGCGGCCGGCGGGCGAGGATGTCGTCGATGAGCTCCTGCTGCGGCCGGTGCGACCCGCCGAGCTCGGACAGCACGACACCCACCCGGCGCGCCGACGCCGCGTCCTCGACGCCCTTGATGACCTCCTGCGCCCACGCGTTGTCGAGCTCGTGGAAGACGAGGTCGATGAGCGAGGGGTCGGTCGACGTGCGGGCGCGCCGGCGCTTGTAGCTGTGCTCCTCGAGGATCGCCTCGACCCGGGCGCGGGTGGCGGGGGCGACGTCGGCGCGGCCGTTGAGCACCTTCGAGACGGTGGGGACGGAGACGCCCGCGAGGGCGGCGACGTCCGCGATGGTGACGGCGCGCGTGAGGTCGGTCGGGTCGGTCGGTGCCGGCACCGCGCCCCCTTCGGTCAGGGCTGCTGGAGCCTTGCGCGGGTCCGGCGCAGCCGTTGCGCAAGTTTCGGCTGACGGTAGCACCCGTCCCGCGGCAGCGGCATCACCCGGTCGAATCCCCCGAAGGTCTCGGTTCGGTCACCGACCTTGACGGGTGTGCAAACGCTTGCCTAGGTTGTCGCCACAGGATTTCGGGCAACATGCCGAAAGTTTCCGATAACCACGAGGATGTGGGGTTGAGCCAATGGCGGCGCAGCAGGAGGACGTGCGACCGGTCGGCGCGCAGGACGCCGTGACCGGTCGGGCGCAGGACGGGGCGACCACCGTCGCCGCCGACCGCGCCGCGCGTCGCCGGGCCCGGGTGGAGCGGCTGGTGGCCGAGATGACCGCCGAGGAGAAGGTCGCCCAGCTCGTCGGCCTCTGGGTGGGGGCCGACGCCTCCGGGGGCGGCGTCGCCCCGCACCAGGCCGACATGAGCGGCAGCATCCCCGCGTTCGAGGACGTCATCGCCCACGGCCTCGGCCAGCTCACGCGCCCGTTCGGCACGGCTCCCGTCGACCCGGTCGTCGCCGCCCGCTCGCTGGCCGCCTCGCAGCGCCAGGTCGTCGCCGCCAACCGCTTCGGCGTCCCCGCCCAGGTGCACGAGGAGTGCCTCACCGGCTTCGCCGCCTGGCAGGCGACCACCTACCCGACGCCGCTCGCCTGGGGCGCCTCCTTCGACCCGGCGCTCGTCGAGGAGATGGCCCGCCGCATCGGCGAGACGATGCGCGCCGCAGGCGTCCACCAGGGGCTCGCGCCCGTCCTCGACGTCACGCGCGACTACCGCTGGGGCCGCACCGAGGAGACCATCGGCGAGGACCCGTACCTCGTCGGCGAGCTCGGGGCGGCGTACGTCCGCGGGCTCGAGGGCGCGGGCGTCGTGGCGACGCTCAAGCACTTCGCCGGCTACTCCGCCTCGCGCGCCGGCCGCAACCTCGCGCCCGTGTCGATGGGTCCGGTCGAGCTCGCCGACGTCATCCTCCCGCCGTTCGAGACCGCGCTGCGGCACGGCGGCGCCCGCTCGGTGATGCACTCCTACGCCGAGATCGACGGCGTCCCGTCCGCCGCGGACGAGTGGCTGCTCACCGACCTGCTGCGCGGCCGCTGGGGCTTCGAGGGCACGGTCGTCGCCGACTACTTCGGCATCGCGTTCCTGCAGCGCCTGCACGGCGTCGCCGGTTCCCTCGGCGAGGCGGCGCACCTCGCGCTGCGCGCCGGCGTGGACGTCGAGCTGCCGTCCGTGGACGCCTACGGCGCCCCGCTGCTCGCGGCCCTGCGCGACGGCACGGTCGACGAGGCGCTCGTCGACCGGGCGCTGCGCCGCGTGCTGGACCAGAAGGCCGAGCTCGGCCTGCTCGACGAGGACTGGGACCCGACGCCGCCGGCGGGGGACGCGGTCGTCCTCGACGACCCGGTGGGCCGCGACGTCGCCCTGCGCCTGGCCCGCGAGTCCGTCGTGCTGCTCGAGAACCGCGACGGCGTGCTGCCGCTCGCGCACGGTGCGCGCGTCGCCGTGGTCGGCCCGCTCGCCGACGACCCCATGGCGATGCTCGGCTGCTACACGTTCCCCGCGCACGTCGGCGCGCAGCACCCCGACGTGCCCATGGGCGTCGACGTCCCGAGCGTGCTGGCCGCGCTGCGCGAGCGCCTCGGGGACGTGCCGACCGCCCGCGGCTGCGACATCGAGTCCGACGACCGCTCCGGCTTCGACGAGGCCGTCGCCGTGGCGCGCGACGCCGACGTGGTCGTCGTCGCGGTCGGCGACCGGGCCGGCCTGTTCGGCCGCGGCACCTCCGGCGAGGGCTGCGACGCCACCGACCTGCACCTGCCCGGGCAGCAGGGTGACCTGGTGCGCGCCGTCCTCGCGACCGGCACCCCGGTCGTCCTCGTGCTCCTCACCGGCCGCCCCTACGCGGTCGGCGACCTCGCCGAGGGCGCGGCCGCGGTCGTGCAGGCGTTCTTCCCCGGCCAGCTCGGCGGGCAGGCGCTCGCCGAGGTGCTGACCGGGCACGTGGCGCCGTCCGGCCGCCTGCCGGTGAGCATGCCGCGCGACCCGTCGGGGCAGCCGGGCACCTACCTGTCGCAGAAGCTCGGGCAGCGCTCGGGCGTCTCCGACGTCGACCCCACGCCGCTGTACGCGTTCGGCCACGGCCTGACGTACACGACGTTCGCCTGGTCCGGCGCCCGTGCGCTCGACGGCGACGTCTGGCCCGTCGACGGCGAGACGCGCGTCGCGGTGGACGTCCGCAACGACGGCGAGCGCGCCGGCACCGAGGTCGTCCAGCTGTACCTGCACGACCCGGTGGCCTCGATGGTCCGCCCGGTCGTCCGCCTCGTCGGCCACGCGCGCGTCGACCTCGAGCCGGGGCAGAGCGTCACGGTCGAGATGACGGTGCACGCCGACCTGGCGTCGTTCACGCGCCGCGACGGCACCCGCGTCGTCGAGCCCGGCGACGTCGAGCTGCGTCTCGCGCGGTCCAGCGCGGACGCCGAGCACGCCGTCCGGCTCCGCATGGACGGACCTGTCCGGACGGTCGGCGACGACCGTCACCTCCTGAGCACCGCACGCGTGCTCACGTCCCCCGGAGGGCGGTGACCTCATGACCGTGCACGACCCCCTGCCCGCGGGGCAGACGACGTCGACGACGCCCACGGGCGGAGGCGGCAGCACGGCGACGGCGGCGACGCTCGGCATGGCCGCCGGCGCCGCCACCGCGGGCCGGCGCCGGTTCGGCCGGAGCCGTCGTCAGCAGGGCGCCGCCCCGACGTCGTGGCGCAAGGCCCTGCGGCGCGACTGGCAGCTGTACTCGCTGCTGATCCTGCCGCTCGTGTTCTTCGCGGTCTTCCGCTACCTGCCGATGATCGGGAACGTCATCGCGTTCCGCCGGTTCCGGCCCGGCGGCTCGATCTTCGGCGAGGAGTGGGTGGGCCTGCACTACGTGCGGATGTTCATCCAGGACCAGACCTTCTGGAACGTCTTCCAGAACACGCTGATCCTCGGCGTGCTGAGCCTCGTGATCATCTTCCCGCTGCCGATCGTCCTGGCGCTCATGCTCAACGAGCTGCGCTCGCAGCGGTTCAAGCGGATCATCCAGACGATCTCCTACCTGCCGCACTTCATGTCGATCGTCATCGTCGCGGGCCTGGTGTTCCAGCTCACCGCGATGCGCGGCACGATCAACCAGGTCATCACCGCGGTCGGTGGCGACGCGATCTCGTTCATGCAGCTGCCGGAGTGGTTCCGGACGGTCTACATCGGCTCCGAGATCTGGCAGACGGTGGGCTGGGGCACGATCCTCTACCTCGCCGCCCTGTCGACGATCGACCCGCAGCTGTACGAGGCCGCGCGCATCGACGGCGCGAACCGCTGGCGCCAGACCTGGCACGTCACGCTGCCCGGCATCCGCCCGACGATGGTCGTGCTGCTCATCCTCAACATCGGCTCGTTCATGGCGGTCGGGTTCGAGAAGATCCTGCTCCTCTACAACCCCTTGCTGTACCCGACGGCGGACGTCATCGCGACGTACCTGTACCGCGTCGGCATCGGGTCGAGCCAGTTCTCCTACGCGACGGCCATCGGTCTGTTCGAGGCCCTCATCGGCCTCACCCTCGTCCTGTCCGCCAACGCGATCTCGCGCCGAGTGGTGGGAGCCTCCCTGTGGTGACCGTCGACGACGTCACGCGCCTCGACGAGCGGCTGACGAAGCCGACCGTCCGGGCCGTCAAGGACACGCGCGCCTACCGGGCGTTCCGGGTCATCAACGCCACGCTGCTCGTGATCATCGCGGCGCTGACGCTGTACCCGTTCATCAACCTGGCCGCGCAGGCGTTCAGCTCCGAGGCGTACATCAACGCCGGGCAGGTGAGCCTGTGGCCCCGCGGGTTCAACCTCACGACGTTCGACCTCGTGATGAGCGACCAGATGTTCTGGCGCAACTACCAGAACACCGTCTACTACACGGTCGTCGCGACGCTCGTGGCGATGGTGCTGACGACGACGTTCGCGTACGCCATCTCCAAGCACCACCTCAAGGGCCGCAAGGTGTTCATCGGCATCGCCGTGTTCACCATGTTCTTCAACGGCGGCCTCATCCCGAACTACGTGCTCGTCAACGAGCTCGGCCTGCGCAACTCGGTGTGGGCCATCGCCCTGCCGAACGCGATCAGCGTGTTCAACCTGCTCGTCATGAAGTCGTTCTTCGAGAACTTCTCCACGGAGCTCGAGGAAGCCGCCGAGATCGACGGGCTGAGCACGTACGGGAAGCTGTGGCGCATCGTCCTGCCGCTGAGCAAGGCGGTCATCGCGACGATGGTGCTCTTCTACGCGGTCTCGTTCTGGAACTCGTGGTTCGCCGCGTTCCTCTACATGGACCACCGCGAGCTGTACCCCGTCACGGTCTACCTGCGCAACCTCATCGCCGGCGCCACGAGCGTCGACGGGGCCGCGGGCTCGCTGGAGGCGACGCAGATCGCCGCCAACGTCAAGGCCGTGACGATGCTGCTCACCGTCCTGCCGATCGTGTGCCTCTACCCCTTCGTGCAGAGGTACTTCGTGTCGGGCGTGATGCTCGGCTCGGTCAAGCAGTGACGCGGCAGTTCCCCCGGTTCCCCCCGCGGTCCGCCCGGACCACGGTCCACTTCCACGGATGCAGGACGACGGCGTTCCACCCGGAAGGAGAATGATGAGGACGACCAAGAAGCGGTCGGTGGCCCTGGCCACCACCGCCACGACCCTGGTGCTGGCCCTGGCGGCCTGCTCCGGCGGCGGCTCGGGCGGCGACGAGGCCACGGCCGACGAGAGCGAGCTCGGCCAGGTCGGCGCGATGGAGGACTACGACGTCGGCACGACCTTCAAGGCCACCGAGCCGGTCACGTTCGGGCTGATGTACCGCGACCACCCGAACTACCCCCTCAAGGACGACTGGGACATCCTGACGAAGCTCAAGGAGAACCAGAACGTCGAGTTCGACATCCAGACGGCCCCGCTGTCCGACTGGCAGCAGGCGCAGTCCATCGCGATCGGCGCGGGCAACGCGCCGGACATCATCTCCGTGACCTACCCGGGCCAGGAGGTCCCGTTCGTCGCGGGTGGCGCGATCCTGCCGGTGAGCGACTACATCGAGCACATGCCGAACTTCCAGGACAAGGTCGAGAAGTGGGACCTCGGCAGCGAGCTCGACCGCCTGCGCCAGGAGGACGGCAAGTTCTACCTGCTGCCGGGCCTGCGTGAGTCGGTGCGCCCGTCGTACACCTACGCGGTGCGCAAGGACGTCTGGGAGCAGCTCGGCCTGAGTCTCGAGCCGGAGACGTTCGAGGACTTCGCCGCGGACCTGGAGAAGGTCAAGGCCGCGTACCCCGACCAGTTCCCGCTGTCGGACCGCTGGTCCGCCAACGGCCCGCTCGAGGCGACCCTCAACGTCGCGGCCCCGAACTTCGGCACCGCGGCCGGCTGGGGCTTCGGCGAGGGCACCTACTGGGACGAGGACGCCGAGGAGTTCGTCTACACGGGCGCGATGGACGAGTACCGCGACCTGCTCGAGTACTACCACGGCCTCGTCGCGGACGGTCTCATGGACCCGGAGAGCCTGACGCAGGACGACGACCAGGCGAAGCAGAAGCTCGCCTCCGGCCAGGCCTTCGCCCAGCTGACCAACGACCAGGAGATCCTGACGGTCCGCAAGGCGATGACCGAGGTCGGCAACCCGGGCGAGCTCGTCATGATCCGGGTCCCCGCGGGCCCCGCGGGCGACCTGCAGGCCGGCACGCGCCTGGTCAGCGGCCTCATGCTGTCGTCGACGGCGGCCGAGGAGGACGACTTCCTCGCGATGCTGCAGTTCATCGACTGGCTGTACTACTCCGACGAGGGCCTCGAGTTCGCCAAGTGGGGCGTCGAGGGCGAGACCTACACCAAGGCCGAGGACGGCACCCGCACGCTGGCGGCCGACATCGACCAGAACGGCCTCAACCCGGGTGCCCCGAAGGCGCTCAACGTGGACTTCGGCTACCACAACGGCGTCTGGATGCTCGAGCACGGCTCCACCGACGAGCTCGACCAGTCGATGCTCCGCCCGGAGGTCGTGGAGTTCGTCCAGTCGATGTCGGACAAGGAGCTCGCCCCGGTGGCGCCGCCGGCGCCGCTCAACGAGCTCGAGCGCGAGCAGGTCTCGCTCTGGCAGACGGCCCTGAAGGACCACGTCTACCAGAACACGGCCGCGTTCATCCTGGGCCAGCGCCCGCTGTCCGAGTGGGACGCCTACGTGGCGGAGCTCGAGGGCAAGAACATGCAGCAGTACCTCGACGTCGTGAACGGCGCGCAGCAGCGCTACGCCGAGAAGAACAGCTGATCCGACGCACCACGCCGGCCCCGCGTCCACACTCGTGGGCGCGGGGCCGGCCCGCACCACCGACAAGGGAGTCCTCCGTGCGCATCACCGTCCCCGCCCAGCCCACCGGACCGCTGCCCGACGCGTGGCGCGCCTGCGTCGGCACCGGGCGCATGAACCTGGCGCTGCGGTCCGACTACCGCGACTCGCTCGCGCAGGTGCAGCGGGACGTCGGCTTCCGGCACGTCCGCGGGCACGGCCTGCTCTCGGACGACATGGCGGCGCTGCGCACGGACGACGTCGACGGGCGCACGCACACCCGGTACACGTGGACCTACGTGGACCAGGTCCACGACTTCTTCCTCTCGGTCGGCATCCGCCCGTTCCTCGAGCTGGGGTTCATGCCGTCGCAGCTCGCGTCGGGCGACGACACCGTCTTCTGGTGGAAGGGCAACATCACCCCGCCGCGGGACCACGGCGAGTGGGTCGCGCTCGTGCAGGCGCTGCTGCGCCACCAGATCGACCGGTACGGCCTCGACGAGGTGCGGCGCTGGCCCGTCGAGGTCTGGAACGAGCCGAACCTCACCGTCTTCTGGAAGGACGCGGACCAGGAGGCGTACTTCCGCCTCTACGAGGCGACGGCCCGCGCGGTGAAGGACGTCGACGCCGACCTGCAGGTCGGCGGGCCCGCCCTGTCGCCCGGGTCCGACGAGTGGTTCGCGCCCTTCGCCGACTTCGTCACGCGCCGCGACGTGCCGGTCGACTTCGTCAGCCGGCACGCGTACACCTCCGGCCCCGCGCAGCACGTGCCCTTCGGCACCTACCAGACGCTCATGCCGCCGCAGAGCCTGCTCGACCAGCTCGACGCGCCCCGCCGGCACCTGGAGGGCACCCGCCTGGCCGGCCTGCCCGTGCACATCACCGAGTTCAACACGTCGTACCGGCCGGACAACCCGATCCACGACACCGCCTACAACGCCGCGTACCTGGCGCCGGTGCTGGCCGCGGGCGGCGACCTCGTCGACTCGTTCTCCTACTGGACGTTCTGCGACGTCTTCGAGGAGACGAACGTGCCGACGTCGTTCTTCCACGGCGGGTTCGGCATGCTCACCCACCGGCAGGTCGCCAAGCCGACCTACCACCTCTACACGTTCATGGCGCGGATGGGGCGCGACGTGCTCGCCCGCGGCGAGGACCACCTCGTGTGCGCCGACCCCGACGGCCGGGTGACGGTCCTCGCGTGGCAGCCGGTCGGCGGCACGGACGCCCCGGAGGCGCCGGCGGAGCACCGCGTCTCCCTGTCCCTGCCCGTGCGCGTCGGCGCGTCCGCCGCGTTCGTGCGCCGCGAGCGCGTGAACGAGCACGACGGCAACGCGTTCGCCGCGTGGCGCGAGCTCGGCCGTCCGCAGTCCCCGACGCCGCGCGAGCTCGACCTGCTGCGCGCCTGCGCGACGCCCGCAACGTCGCACGCGCACGCCCCCGTCCACGACGGCCGCGTCGACGTCGACCTCGTCCTGTCGCGGCATGAGGTCACGTTCGTCGAGGTGCTGCCGGTGACGCCGACGCACCACGAGGGCCTCGACGACCGCCGCCTGCTCGGCGGGGACGACGACCGGCTCGTCGCCGCCCACGAGCGGGCCGGGGCGTGACGGCCGTGTCCGGGGTGGGCGGACGGCGCGGGGCGCCGGACGACGAGATCGGCGCCGGCCCGCTGTCGCGCGCCGCGTCGGTGGTCTGGTGGGTGCTCGTGGTGAGCGCGCTCGTGGTGCTGACCGGCGGGCTGCCGCTCGCCGTCGTCGCGCTGCTGGCGTGGGACGCGAGCAACGCGCCCCTGGTCGCCCTGGCCTTCGTCCCGCTCGCGCCGTCGCTCGCGGCCGCCGTGTTCGCGTGGCGGCGGTTCCTCGCCGACCGCGACCTGGGGCCCGGGCGGCACTTCTGGCGCGGCTACCGGCTGAACGTGCTCGACGTGCTGCGGTGGTGGGTGCCGACGCTGCTGGTGCTCGCCGTCATCGGGTTCTCGCTCGGCAACCTCGGTGCCGCCGGCGTGCCCGGCGCCTACGGGGTCGTGCTCCTCGTCGTGGCGGCCGCCGTCCTGCTGTGGGCCGCGAACGCGCTCGTGCTGTCCGCGACGCTGAACCTGCGCACGCGCGACCTCGCGCGCCTCGCCGCCTACTACCTGGCCGCACGTCCCCTGGTCACGCTCGGCACGCTCTCGCTGCTCGTGCTGGCCGGCGGCGTCGTCCTGCTCACGTCCGACTGGGTGCTCGTCGCCCTGCTCGGCCTGCTCGCCCTCGCGCTCACCCGCAACGCCGACCCGGTGCTGCGCGACGCGACCGCCCGCTTCACCCGACCCGAGAGCTGAACGAGGTCCCTCCGCATGACGTCGCACGTCCCCGGTCTCCCGCTGTCCGACCACCTGCGCTACGGCGGTGACTACAACCCGGAGCAGTGGCCGCAGCACGTGTGGGACGCCGACCACGCCGCGTTCGCCGAGGCACGCATCACGACGCTGACGGTCGGCGTGTTCGCGTGGGCGCACACCCAGCCCGCGGAGGACCGCTACGACTTCTCCCGCCTCGACGCGATCGTCGAGCGCGTCGCGGCCGAGGGACGGCAGGTCGTCCTGGCGACGCCGAGCGGCGCCATGCCGCCGTGGCTCGCCCGGGCCTACCCGGACGCGTGCCGGGTCGACTTCGAGGGCCGGCGGCACGTGTACGGGCAGCGGCACAACCACTGCCCGTCGTCGCCGGACTTCCGGCGGCTGTCGGTCGCGATGGCCGACCGGCTCGCCGAGCGGTACGCCGGGCACCCGGCGGTGGTCGCGTGGCACGTCGGCAACGAGTACGGCGGGGGCTGCTGGTGCGAGCTCTGCACGGCGGCGTTCCGCGTGTGGCTGCGCGAGCGGTACGGCTCGCTGGACCGGCTGAACGAGGCCTGGAACACCCTGTTCTGGTCCCACGTCTTCACCGACTGGGACGAGGTCCCGGCGCCGTCGATGCTCTCGGAGCACTGGCGCGGCCCGAACCACACGGCCTTCCAGGGCATCACCCTCGACTACCGCCGGTTCATGTCCGACGCGCTGCTCGGCGGGTTCGTCGCGGAGAAGGCCGCGATCCGCGCGCACGACGCGACGACCCCGGTCACGACGAACCTCATGGGCTTCTACCAGCCGGTCGACTACCACCGGTGGGCCGAGCACCTCGACTTCGCGTCGTGGGACAACTACCCGCCGGTGGACGACCCGCTGCGCACGGCCGCGCGCATGGCGGCGACGCACGCCGCGATGCGGGGCCTCAAGGGCGGGCAGCCGTTCTGGGTCATGGAGCAGACGCCGTCGATCACGGCCTCGCGCGACGTGAACCCGGTGAAGCGGCCGGGGGTGCTCGCGCTGTGGACGTGGCAGTCGGTCGCGCACGGCGCCGACGCGGCCCTGTACTTCCAGATGCGGCAGTCCCGGGGCGCGTGCGAGAAGTACCACGGCGCGGTGATCGACCACTCGGGCCGTACGGACACGCGCGTGTTCCGCGAGGTCGCGGAGCTGGGCGGGGCGCTCGCCGTGACGGGCGACGCGCTGCTCGGCGCCCGGACGCCCGCGCGCGTCGCGCTGCTGCTCGACTGGGACTCCTGGTGGACCGTCGAGATGACCGACGGCTACAACCGGCACGTCGGCTACCTGCCGACGTTCCTGCAGTACCACCGGGCGCTGTGGCACGCGAACACCCCGGTCGACGTCGTGCCCGTCACCGCGGACCTGTCGGGGTACGACGTCGTCGTCGCACCGCTGCTGCACATGCTCAAGGGCGACGTGACCGAGCGCCTGACGGCGTTCGTCGAGGGCGGCGGGTCGCTCGTGACGACGTTCTACGGAGGCCGCGTCGACGAGGACACCAACGCGTTCCTGGGCGCGCCGCCGCTCGACGCCCTGCTGGGCGTGCGGGTCGAGGAGACGGACTCGGCGGCCCCGGGTGCGACGAACCCCGTCGCGCTGCGCCTGGGCCGGTCCGAGGTGGTGCACGACGCGGGTCTCGTGTTCGAGCTGCTCGTGCCGCACGCGGGCACCGAGGTCGTCGGCACGTACGGCGCGGACTTCTACGCCGGCACGCCGGCGGTCACGCGGGCCGGGCGCGGCCGGGGCGAGGCGTGGCACGTGGGCACCGGCCTGGAGGACGACGGCGTGGCGGCCGTGCTGCGCGCGGTGCTCGACCGGCACGGGCTCGTCGGCCCGCACGCGGGCGACGACGGCGTGGAGGTCGCGGACCGCGTGGCGCCCGACGGCACGTGCTACCGCTTCCTCCTGCACCACGGCGACGCCCTGCGCACCGTGACGCTCGAGGTGGGCGGCACCGACCTGCTGACGGGCCGGGAGGTGGCCGTGGGGGAGGAGCTCACGCTCGCCCCAGCGCAGGTCATGGTGCTGCGGCAGGGTGAGGCCTGCTGAGCCGCGCCAGCTCCGGGATGCTCCCCAGGACGGCGGCGACGGCCGCGGACGGCGTCATCCGGTCGGTGCGCACCCTCAGGTGGGGGTCCCGGGGCACCTCGTAGCGGCCGTCCAGGCCGGTCAGGTTCGTCAGGCTGCCCTCCCGGGCCCGCGCGTACAGGCCCTTGGGGTCGCGCTGCACCCGGACCTCCTGGGGGGCGTCGACGTGCACGAGGTAGCACGGGGTGCCGTCCGCCCGGTGCATGTCGACGACCGCCTGCCGCGACGCCTCGCCCGGTGCGATCACCGCGACGACGGTGACCACGCCGTGACGGGCCAGGAGGCAGGCGAGCCAGCCGACCCGCCGGACGTGGGTGTCCCGGTCGCCGTCACCGAACCCGAGCTCGGCGGAGAGCACCGGTCTCACGTCGTCGCCGTCGAGGAGCTCGACGCGCGGCACGCCCGAGCGGACCAGCGTGTCGCGCAGCGCCCGTCCGAGCGTCGTCTTGCCGGCCGCCGAGACCCCGGTCAACCAGATCGTCATGCCGACCGTCGGACCCATCGGCTCGTCTCCTCTCACGTCGTGGTCCACGCCCCCGCCTCGTCGGGTCGCGGTGCAGCGACGCGGCGCCGCGCGTCGGGGCGGTGGGGGAGGCGGCTGCCCGGCCGGCCTGCGGCGGCGGCGCCGAGGGCGCGTCGGTCGACCTTGCCGTTGGCGTTCAGCGGGAGGGACTCGAGGAACACGAAGTCCCGGGGCACCATGAACTGGGGCAGGCGCGCGCCGACCTCCGCGCGCAGCACCGCCGGCGGCTGCTCCGCGCCGCTGTAGAACGCGACGAGGTGGTCGTCGACGGCGACGGCCGCCGCGTCGGCGACGCCCGGGCACGTGCGGACCGCCTCCTCGACCTCGGCCAGCTCGATGCGGGCGCCGCCGACGTTGACCTGGTTGTCGACGCGCCCGACGTAGGCGAAGGAGCCGTCGTCGAGCCGGCGCACCACGTCACCCGTCCGGTAGTACCGCTCGCCCTCGTGCACGACGAACCGGTCGGCGTCGTCCCGCGGGTCGAGGTACCCCGGGAACACCTGCACGCCGGCGAGGCACAGCTCGCCCTCGCGTGCGCGCGGGTCCGGCCGGCCCTGCACGAGCAGCGTCGTCGTGTGGCCCTCGTGCATCGTCCCGATGGGCACGACGCCGTGGACGCACCGGTCGAGCAGGCCGGGTCGCCAGGTCTGCGCGGAGCAGTTGACCGTCGCCTCGGTCGGTCCGTAGAGGTTGTCGACGCGCGAGTGCGGGGCCGCGGCCTGCCACTCCTGCGCGGCGGAGTGCAGCAACGGCTCCCCGCAGAACAGGCTCAGGCGCAGCGAGGGCAGCGAGCCCTCCGGCAGACCGCCGAGCCGACGTGCCCTGGCGATCGTGCTCGGCGGCGAGTACCACACGGTGATGCCGTGCCGCGCCACGAACGCCGGCAGGTTCATCAGCGCTGGTGTGTCCACGCGGACCAGGCGGCCACCCGTCTGCCACGCACCGAACAGGTCCAGGACCGCGCTGTCGAACGTCAGGTCGTGGAACTGGGAGAAGACGTCGTGGGGGCCGAGGAACCCGTAGCGCGCACGGACGACCCCGAGGTAGTGGCTCGCGCTGCGGTGGCTGATCGGGACGCCCTTCGGCCGTCCCGTCGACCCTGACGTGAACATCACGTACGCGACGTCGTCGGGGCGCACGCGCACCGGTGGCAGGGACGGACCCGCCCCGAGGGGCGCCTCGACGACCGCCACGCCGGTCAGGACGTCGGCCAGCGCGGGCAGCAGGCCCGCACCCCTGCGGTCCACGACCACGGCCTCGAGCCCGGCGGTCCGGACCTGGTGACGGGTCCGCTCCACGGGGAAGCTCGTGTTCATGGGGACGACGGCCGCACCCGCGCGCAGCGTCCCGAGGACGGCGGAGTAGGCGGCGACGTCGCGATCCATGAGGACGCCGACGCGCCGCGGTCGGCCTCCCGCGGCCGCGAGGAGCGCCCGGGCGTACGCGTCGGCCGCCCCGACAGCTCCCGGTACGTGACCTCGGCGTCCCGCGACGTCAGCGCGACCCCGTCCCGGTGCAGCTCCGCGCCCGCGAGGAAGTGCCCGTACAGCCCCGCGTCGGCCGGGGTCCCGGCCGGCTCGCCCGGGCGCGTCACGAGCGGAGCACCATGGCCGCGAACTCCCCACCGAGCCCGGCGGCCACCATGAGGTAGTGGTCCCCGGGGGCCAGCAGGTCCTTGTGGCCGGCGTCGGTGCGGTTGACGAGCTGGTCGGCGCCGAAGCAGTGGCCCACGACCGGCAGGAGGTCCAGGTGCACCCGGTCCCGCGGGACGCCGAGCTCCTTGCACGCGGCGCGCCACCAGATCCGGTTCACGTTGTGGGGGAGGATCATCCGGACGTCCGCGGGCTCCACCCCCGCACCGGCCAGCGCGTCCCGCATCACCTCGGTGAGGGTCGGGACGTAGGCGTCGGAGTAGGCCTTCGGCTCGTCGCCCGTCAGGTGCAGCGTGCTGAAGCGGCCCAGTCGCCGGGTGGCCAGGGAGAGCACCACGTCGCACTCCGCCGACGCGCTGACGAGGCACGCGGCGGCGGACTCGCCCATCACCGCCGTCCCCCGCAGGAGCCTCGGCACGAAGGCCGTGCACTTCTCGCCGGCCAGGACGAGTCCCAGCGCGTCCGGCTCGCCGTCCGCCGCGAGCAGGCGGCCCACGAGGTCGAGCGCGACGAGCGTCCCCGCGCAGAACCGCTGGGTCAGCGTGAGGACGAGGGCGTCGTGCAGGCCGAGCCGGGCCGCGGCCTCGTGAGCGGGGTTCCGCCGCCCGACGTCGGTGTGCTGCGAGGTGCGGGACACCACGACGTACCGGACGCGGCGCTCGGCGCCGGGCAGGCCGGCGAGGGACGAGCCCGCGGCCGTGAGGAGGTCCACGTAGTCCAGGTCGGGCGCCTCGCGGACGGCACCCATGCCGACGAACTTCGTGTAGATGCCCACGTCGACGGGCGACATGCCCAGGGGGCCCGCGAGCTCGTCGAGCCCGACGGACGTCGCCGGCAGGTAGCCGCTCACTTCGACGAGACCGGTCATCGCTCACCTCGGATCGGGACGCGCTCGGCGACCGGTCGACGGACGCCGTGCCTGTGCGGCGACCCGAACTGTGCCGCACCCCCTGCGACCAGCCAAGACGCGTCGTCGGCGGCATCAGCACCTCGTCAGCGGGCTGTCAGCACGGCCCTCTAGCGTCTGGCCGGACGAAGGGTGAGGGACGTGATGACGGCAGAACGCGTGGTGCACCTGGGCAACTTCGACGTCGAGGAGCAGTGGGCCGCGGGCGACCCCGGCCTGCCGGCGCCGACGGTGCGGTCGGCGTCGGCCGTGACCGCCGCGGCCGGTGAGCTCGCGCTGCTGGTCGCCGCGGACGGGCACACCGTCGTCGTCAAGCACCGCCCGGAGGAGGGGCTGCTCGCCCAGCACGAGCGTCTCGGGTTCGGTGCGCCCGAGGTGCTCGTCGCCGGCACGACGCAGCCGGACCGCCCCGTCACGCTCGACGTCCTGGGGTCGCCCGCGACGCTCGACCGCCTCCGCGAGCGTGCGGCCGAGGGCGCCCGGCTCGCTCCGCACGGCTTCTCCGCCGCGGAGGACGAGCTCTGCGCGGTGACCGGCCTGCGTCGACCGGTGGCCGCCGACGTGGCGGCCGTCAAGCGCATCAACGGCAAGGTCTTCAGCCGGCGGCTCACCGCCGAGCTCGGCCTGCCCCGGCCGCAGGGCTGGGAGTGCGAGACGGTCGACGAGCTCCAGGGGCTCGCGGCCCGGGTCCGCGCGGTCCTCGAGGCGGGGCGCGCCGTCGGTCTCAAGTCGTCCTGGGGCGTGTCCGGCAAGGGGATCATGGTCTGCGAGGACGTGGCGCGGTTCGACCAGCTCGTCCGGCTCCTCACCCGCCGTGCGGAGCGCAGCGGCGACCACCGGTTCGAGGCGGTCCTCGAGGTGTGGCAGGACAAGCGGACCGACCTCAACTACCACTTCACGATCGAGGACGACGGCCGGGTGCGGTTCGACTTCGTCCTCGAGGCGATCACCGAGGACAGCACGCACCGGGGGCACCGGCTGCCCGACCGCGGCGACCCCCGGCTGCGCGAGCAGCTCGTCGACTGCGCCGAGCGGATCGGCGCGCGGCTGGCCGACGAGGGCTACCGCGGCCCCGTCGGGGTCGACGCGATCGTCTGCCAGGACGGCACCCTCTTCCCGGTCCTGGAGATCAACGCGCGCAACAACATGTCGACGTACCTCACCGGGGTGCAGACGCGGCTGCGCGACGCGGGCTCCGTCGGCGCCGCCGTCCAGATCGACCTCTCGCTCGCCGCGCCCCTGCGCCACGAGGAGGTCGAGCGGGCGCTGCAGGGCCTGCTCCTGCGGCCGGACTGGCG
Source organism: Cellulomonas sp. JZ18 (assembly GCF_009720485.1). Taxonomy (NCBI): domain Bacteria; kingdom Bacillati; phylum Actinomycetota; class Actinomycetes; order Micrococcales; family Cellulomonadaceae; genus Cellulomonas; species Cellulomonas sp. JZ18. Next base: position 588,656 of record NZ_CP045245.1, read on the forward strand.
CGACGGGTTCCTCGTCACGTGCAGCGCGTCGCTCAACGCGTCGGCCGCGTGGGGCAAGGTCCCGTTCCGCGGCCGGCTGCACGGCGTCGCCGTCGGTCCCGACGACCCCGCCGTGGCCGACCTGGCACGGACAGTCCAGGAGCGACTCGAGAAGGCGGTGGCCGATCGTGCATGAGCAGCTGACCATCCAGGGTGTCCCCGTCGCCGACATCGTCGCCGTCCACGGGTCACCGACCTACGTGTACGACGGCGAGGCGCTGACGCAGCAGTACCAGCGGCTGCGCGATGCCCTCCCGGCGGCGGTCGACGTCTTCTACTCGCTGAAGGCGAACCCGAACGTCGCGCTCACGGCCCTCCTGGTCCGTGCGGGTGCGGGGGCCGAGGTGTCGTCGCTCACGGAGCTGCGGACGGCGCTGCGGGCCGGCGTGGACCCCGCGGACGTCATCTTCCTGGGGCCTGGCAAGAGCGACGACGAGCTGCGCGAGTGCTGCGAGCTCGGGGTGCGGGCCGTCGTCGTCGAGTCCCTGCCCGAGCTCGCGCGGCTCGACGCGGTGGCGGGTGCGGCGGGACGACGGCAGCCGGTCCTGCTCCGCGTCAACCCGGACTTCCAGGTCAAGGGCAGCGGCCTGACGATGGGGGGCAAGGCCCGCCAGTTCGGCGTCGACGTGGACCAGGCGGTCGCCGCGGGACGCGCCGTCGGGGCGCACGAGTGGGCGCGCGTCGTCGGTGTCCACGTGTACATGGGCACGCGCATCCTCGCCGCCGAGGCCGTCGTCGAGAACACCGAGCGGATCCTCGCGCTGGCGGAGAGGGTCGCCGAGGCGTGCGGCATCGACCTCGAGGTCGTCGACGTCGGCGGAGGGCTGGGGGTGCCGTACTTCCCCAAGGAGGACCCCCTGGACCTCGACGTCGTCGGACGAGGCGTGCGGGACGCGGTCGAGCGCTTCCGTGCCCGGCACCCCCGGGTCCGGATGATCCTCGAGTCCGGTCGCTACCTGGTCGCCGAGTGCGGCACGTACGTGCTGGGCGTCCGGTACGTGAAGGAGTCGTTCGGGGAGCGCTTCGCCGTGGCGGACGGCGGCACGAACCACCACATGGCGGCGGTCGGGATCGGGTCGGTGCTGAAGCGGAACTTCCCGATGGGCCTCGTGGGCAGGGCGTCCACGGCGCCGACCGCGCCCTGGCACCTCACCGGCCCGCTGTGCACGCCGGCGGACGAGCTGGGCAAGAACGTCGACCTGCCGTCCGACCTGCGGCCCGGTGACCTGGTCGGGGTCTTCCGCTCGGGGGCCTACGGGCCGACCGCCTCACCCGTGCACTTCCTCAGCCACGGGTACCCCGCGGAGGTCCTCGTCCACGACGGCGAGGTCCACCTGGTCCGCCACCGCGACACCCCCGAGGACATGCTCCGCCAGCAGGTCCTGCCCACGATTCTCGACCCTGTGACGACCGACGAGGGAGCACTGCTGTGACCGACACCCAGACCCACACCCCGACCGGCACCCCGGCCGGCGCCCTCGACCGTGACGTCGTCGCCCAGGCGGTGACGCGTGCGCTCGAGGAGACCCTCGGACGGCCCCTGACGGACGTCGAGGACGCCACCAGCCTCTTCGACGAGCTCGGGCTCGACTCCACCGGCGTGCTGGCGGTGCTGATCTCGCTGGAGGACCAGCTCGGCATCGAGATCGACCCGGAGTCGGTCGACGAGGACCACCTCGCGACCTTCGGCGGGCTGGTCGACTGCGTGCGGCACAACGGGAAGCCGTGACCGGGCGGTGCGGGAGGGCGGGACTGTGACCGTCGACGTCGGCCCCCGGCTGGGGCGTCGGGCCACGGGTGCGTACACGGTGTCCGACTACGCGCTCGCGGCGAGCCTCCTCCGGGACCCTCGGCTGCGGCCGGGGACGACCGGGGTGGTGCACGTGCTGGACGCGCTCTGGCAGGAGCACCCGGCGATCCGGATGCTGCTGGACATGGTGCTGCTCGACGTGCCGCCCCGTCACCGGGCGGTGCGCGCCGTGCTGCACGAGCGGTTCGCACCCGCGGCGATCGGCGCGCTCGTCGTGCGCGCGGAGCAGATCTCGCACGAGCTCGTCGACGAGGTCGCCCGCCGTGGCGGGGTCGTCGACGTCGTGCCCGCGATCGCTCGCACCCTCCCGCTCACCGTGATCGGCGAGGTCCTGGGCCTGCCGACCGCGGACCGCGAGCTCGTCGCGGTGCACAGCAGGTCCGTCATGGACATCATGTGGCACACCCCGACGCACGTCGACGTCGACGTCGCCGACCGGGCGGCCGAGGAGCTGAGCGGCTACTTCCACGACCTCGTGGCCGCGGCGCGGCGGCGGGACGGCGGCGACGACCTGACCACGGCGCTCGCGGTCTGCGCCGGGCTGGAGGACGACGAGGTCGTCGCCAACCTCGTCTTCCTCGTCATCGCGGCGACGTTCACGACCGGGGACTTCCTGGGCTCGGCCGTGGTGCGTGCCCTGACCGACCCCGCGGTCGCCGAGGCGTTCCGGACCGGGGACGCCGGCGAGACGGTCGACGAGGTGCTCCGCCTGGACCCGCCCGTGGCCAGGGTCCTGCGCAACACCTCAGAGGACATGGAGATTGCGGGCACGCTCGTGCCGGAGGGCTCGCTCCTGGAGCTCGACCTCCGCCGTGCCAACCGCGACCCGTCCCGCTTCGAGGACCCCGACGCGTTCCGTCCGGGCCGCAGGAACGCGCGTGCGCTCAGCTTCAGCCACGGGGCGCACTACTGCGTGGGCTGGGCGCTGGGGCGGGCGGAGGCGTCGGCCGTGCTGCCGATGCTCCTGCGGCGCCTCCCGCACGCGGAGCTCGCGGCACCTCCGGTCCGGGCCCGGCACCCGTTCCTCAACGGGTACGCGTCCGTCCCCGTCCGGACGGGGGAGCCGGCGTGACCGCGGCGGCGACCGCGGCGCACGTCGAGGGCGCCGTCGCCGAGGCGCCCCTGTGCTGGGGTCAGCAGTGGCCGTGGAACGAGCAGCAGCGGCCCGTCGAGCAGCGGTCGCCGTCCCTCCTCGCCGACGGGACGGTCGACCTCCTGTGGGGGCGGGACCTGCGCGGCCGGCGGCTGACGCCCGAGCTCGCGCGGCAGGTGCTGCGCACCCTGGTCGAGCGGCACGAGGTGCTGCGCAGCACCTTCCGCGCGGACGACGGCGGTGCGCCGCGCCAGCTCGTGTGGCCGGTCGACGCGGAGATGTTCGACCTCGTGCTGCTCGGCCGTGGCGCGACGGACGCGCAGTTCCGTCGGGCGGTGCAGGCCGGTATGGACCTGGCGCACCGGTGGCCGATCCGTCTGGTCGTCCACGCGCGCAGCCCGCGGCGGACCCGGGTCGGTCTGGTCGTCCACCACGTCGCGGCGGACCTGCACGCGTTCGAGCAGGCGCTCGCCGAGCTGCGGACCGTCATCGACGCCGCCGTGCGGGGCGTGCCGCCGGACCTGCCGCCGCCCGGGCTGCAGCCGCGCGAGATCGCCGCCTTCGAGCAGTCGCCCGCCGGTGCCGCACGCAACGACCGGGCGCTGCACCACTGGCTCGGCCGGCGGGCGGACCTCGAGTCGGTGCTGGGCCGGGTGCGGGCGAGGTTCGACGAGCCCGCCGGGAGCATGCACGTCGCCCGCGCGACGTCGAGCCGTGCGACGCCGGTCCTGGCCCGGCAGGCCAAGGAGCAGCGGGTCAGCCCGGCCGCCGTCGTGACCGCCGCCGTCGCGCGCGTGCTCGGGACTTCCTCGGGTGCCCGACCCTGCCGATGTACATGCTCGTCAGCAACCGTCACCAGCGGGGCATGTCGACGAGCATGTCGAGTGCCGCCCAGGCGGGGCTCGTGGTCATGGACCGTCTGGACGAGCAGGACCACCGCGCGCTGGTGGGGTCCGCGGCGGCGAGCATCCTGACGGCTCTCAAGCGGGCGCACTACGACGGCGAGCGGCTCGCCGAGCTCACGCAGGACTTCGTGGGCTTCGCCACCGGCTCGCCCGTCTCGCTCCCGAGCGTCGACGTCGCCCAGCGCGCCCCCGCGACGGGGTACACGGTGCCGCGGGCCCGGCTGCGGGTCCAGCCGGTGGTGCTGCAGTCGTGGGTGGTGGACAGGCCCTGCCGCGGCTTCAACTTCCACGTCCACCTCACACCCGCCTCGGTCGCGATCGAGCTGCGCGCCGGCACGCACCTGCTGACCGCGGACGAGGCCGTCCGCCTCGTCCGCGACGCGATGGCGCTGGTGCGCGCCGGGGGCACCCCCACGGCTCCACGGCGCGGACCGGTGCCGCAGGGGGCGGCGTGAGCGGGGGCCGGGGCGTGCTCCACCGCACGGGCGGGTCGCCGGGCAGCATCGTGCGCCTGCTGCGGATGCTGCCCCGCGTCAGCCGGCCGCGCACGGCCCTGCTCGTCGCCACGACGGTGGCGGTCGCGGCGCTGCCCGTGGTGATGACCGCCGCGATCGGCCTGCTCGTCGGGGCGGTCCCGCGGGCGGTGGAGGCCGGCCCCGGCTCGCCGCAGGCGGCGGACGCCTACCGCCTGCTGGCCGTGGGTGCCGTGGCCCTGCTGCTCGCCCGCGTCGTCGGGCACGTGCACCGCGCCAACGCGCGCAACCTCGGGCGGGAGGTGGAGCTGGTGCTGCAGGAGCGCGTCGTGGCCGCGGTGGCCCGCCCCGAGGGCATCGTGCACCTCGAGGACGACGAGACCCTGCGCATCCTGCGCGTGGTCCGTCAGCTGGGTGCCGACGTCATCCGGCCGGAGCGCGCGGTCGACGGTCTCGCGGCCGTGGTGCCGCAGCTCCTGTCCGCGTCGCTCGCGGCCGTCGTCCTGGCGTTCTTCGAGCCGTGGATCGGGCTCGCGTGGTTCGTGGCGTGGCCCGTCCTGTTCCTGGTGATGCAGCGGGAGTACGCCCGGATGGGACGCACCACGTACGAGCGGTCCGCTGCGATGCGGGAGCCGGAGTACCTGCGCGACCTCGCGATCAGCCCGGGACCGGCCAAGGAGATCCGCGTCTGGCGGATGATGCCGTGGCTGCTCGCCCGGTACGACGCGCTGTGGAACGACCTGCTGCTGCGCGTGCGCGGAGCCGAGCAGGTGCGGGTGCGCACGGCCGTCGCGGTGGTCGGGACGCTGCTGACGCTGTCCGTGGCCACGGTGCTCCGCCTCGTCGACGCCGGGCTGTCCGGCGCGGTCGGGCTCGGGGCGCTCGGCGTGTACCTCTTCGCCCTGCGGATCATGTTCGACTCGGCGGCGTTCGACGACGAGGCCGCGCACATCTCCTTCGGTGCGACCCTCGTCACCACCATCGACGAGCTGGACGCCCGCCTCACGAGCACCCGGCGCGAGGTGCGTGCCCGGCTCCCGGAGGGTGCGCCGGAGCGGGACCTGCAGCTCCGGTCTGTCGCCTTCACGTACCCCGGGCGTACCGTGCCCGTGTTCGACGGGCTCGACCTCACCGTCGAGGCCGGTACCTCCCTGGCCGTCGTCGGGCACAACGGGGCCGGGAAGACGACGCTCGTGAAGCTCCTCGCCGGCCTGTACGCGCCGGACCGGGGGACGATCACGGTGGACGGGGTCGACCTCGCGCAGGTCGCGCCCGAGCAGTGGCGCCGCCGGCTCTCCGCGCTGTTCCAGGACTTCACCCGGTACCGCCTGACGGTGCGCGAGAACATCACGCTCGGCGCTCCCTGGGCGGCCGACGACACCGACGCGGTGTGGGCCGCGTGCGAGCCGATCGGCATCCGCGAGCTCGTGGAGTCCCTGCCGCGCGGCCTCGACACCGTCCTGTCCGGCGAGTACGAGGGCGGCACGGACCTCTCCGACGGGCAGTGGCAGCGCATCGCCCTCGCCCGTGCCCTGTTCGCCGTCCACGCCGGTGCGCGGGTCCTGGTGCTCGACGAGCCCGCCGCCGCGCTCGACGCGCGGACCGAGGCCGAGTTCTACCGCCAGTTCCTGGACATCACCGCCGGGCTCACGACGATCGTGATCTCCCACCGCTTCTCCACGGTCCGGCGCGCCGACAGGATCGTGGTGCTCGACGGCGGCCGGGTCGTGGAGGACGGGTCGCACGAGAGCCTCATGGCGCTCGGCGGGACGTACGCGACGGCGTTCGCCCTGCAGGCCGCCCGCATGACCGGGGCGGGTCGGCGATGACGCCGCGAGCCGCGAGCGGCACCCCGGGACGCGGCGGGCGGGCCCGGCGCGGGCCCGCGCCGGCAGGGCTGCCGGGCTGGTGGGCGAGCTACCGCGACGCGGTGGCGCTCGGCTACCGGGCCCACCCCCGGGCGGTGGTGGGGCAGATCGCGCTGGCCGTGCTGCAGGCGCTCCTCATGCCCGCTGCCGTGTACGCGATGGCCCGGCTGGTCGACGCGCTCGCGGACGGGGACGCGACCCGGGCGGTCACCGCCGGCACCGCGCTGGCCCTCACCGCGGCGCTCATCTGGGGCACTCTCTTCGGGTTCGTGCGGCTGATCTTCCTCGTCCTGTTCCACACCAACCGCGCCGCGGACCGCGAGCTCATGTCGCTGATGGGCGAGCGCCCGGGCCTGGACCACCACGAGCGGCCCGACTACCTCGACGAGGTGCAGCGGATCCGGGAGGAGCGGTGGCTGCTGGGGAGCACCGTGAACTGGACGGCGCAGTGGCTCCGGTCGCTCACGACGGTCGTCGGCGGCGCCGTGCTGCTCGGCCAGGTGCACCCGGTCCTGCTGCTCTTCCCGCTGGTCACGCTGGTCGCCATGGGCGCCGCCGCACGGGCGGCGGCGATCGAGATCCGGGCGCAGGAGACCAGCAGCGGGCAGGAGCGGCAGCGCCGCCACCTGTTCGAGGTCGCGACCGCCGCCGAGTCCGGCAAGGAGCTGCGCATCTTCGGCTCCGCGGACGCCGTCGCCCGCCGGCACCACGACGCCGGGCGTGCGGTCGTCGCGGTGCGCAACCGCGCGCAGTGGCGGGCGGTGGTGCCGGGTGCCGTGGAGGGCGTGTTGACCGCGGCGGCGATGGCCGGCGGCATCGGCGTGGTGCTGCACCTGGCGCTGCGCGGGGACGCCACCGCCGGTGACCTCGTGCTGCTGATCGGCCTCATCGGCATGGTCGCGACCGCCGCGGGTGGGCTGGCCCAGCACACGGTCCGGCTGCTGCGGATCGGCCGCCTCGGGCAGCGGATCGCATGGCTGCGCCGGCAGGAGGGCTCCACGGACGACGGTCGCGGCCACGAGCCCGCGCCGGGACGTCTCGAGACGGGGATCGTCCTCGAGGACGTGAGCTTCTCCTACCCGGGGGCCGAGCGGCCGTCGCTCGACGGCGTCACGCTGGAGCTGCCGGCGGGCTCGGTGGTGGCGCTCGTCGGCGAGAACGGGGCGGGCAAGACGACGCTGGTCAAGCTCCTCGCGGGCTTCTACCGGCCGACGGCCGGCCGGGTGCTCGTCGACGGGCGTCCGCTCGAGGCGATCGACCGGGGTGCCTGGCAGAGCAGCATCGGTGCGACGTTCCAGGACTTCGCCCGGTTCGAGCTCACGGGCCTGGAGACGGTGGGGGTCGGCGACCTCGGTCGCGACCTCGACGAGGCCGCCGTGCGTGCCGCCCTCGACAGGGCGGGCACCGGCGACGTCGTCGGGGCGCTCCCGGCCGGGCTCGCCACGCGCCTGGGCAACCGCTGGGACGAGGGCACCGACCTGTCCACGGGCCAGTGGCAGAAGCTCGCCGCCGGGCGGGGGCGGATGCGCGAGCACCCGCTGCTCGTCGTCTTCGACGAGCCGACGGCGGCGCTCGACCCGCAGACGGAGCACGACATGTTCGAGCGCCTGTCGGCGACGGCGCGGGCGGGGCGGGACAGGGGCGCGGTGACCGTCCTGATCTCGCACCGGTTCTCCACCGTCTCGATGGCCGACCTGATCGTCGTCCTCGACCGGGGACGGGTCGCGGAGGTCGGTTCCCACGCGGACCTCGTGCAGCTCGGCGGGATCTACGCCGAGCTGGCCGGGCTCCAGTCCGCCGCCTACCGCTGACCCCGTGAGACGAGAGGGCACCCATGCGCACGCCCACGCGGCCCCCGGCCGCACCCAACGCCACGAGCAAGGCCGCCATGCGGGCGTTCCTGGATCCCCGCCGCCGCGTGCAGAGGGCGGCGGACGCCTGGGACGGCGCCGTGGGCGCGGCCCTCGAGCAGGCGGGCCTCGACCTCGGCGAGGACGAGGGGCTCGCGGCGGGCCTCGGGCGCTACGTGTCCTGCCTCGCAGGCATGCCGGACCTGACCGCGTCCGGCTGGCTGCAGCTCTTCGGCGGTGCCGTCGCACGCTTCCAGAACCGGTTGCGCGTGCGGGCCGTCCTCGAGGAGCGCCCCGAGGTCCTGCTCGAGGAGATCCGGGACCCGGTGTTCGTCGTCGGCCTCCCGCGCAGCGCGACGACCGTGGTACACCGGTTCCTCGCCGGCCGGCCGGGCCATCGCGGCCCGCTGCTGTGGGAGTACTCGCACACGGCCCTGGAGCTGCCGGAACCCGAGCGCGCCGCCGCTGTGGGGGCCGTCGACGAGTACCTGGACGCGCTGCTGCGCGCGGCGCCGGGGTTCTCCGACATCCACCACGTCGGCGGCGAGGAGCCGGAGGAGTGCGACTGGCTGCTGCCCCACTCGAACCTCTCCCTGACCCTCGCGGCCACCGACGACTACCGCGGCTGGCTCGAGGCGCGGGACGTGCGCCCGGACTACCGGTACCTGAGGCAGGCCCTGCAGGTGCTGCAGCACGGTCGTGCGCCGCGACGGTGGATCCTGAAGTCGCCCGGGCACGTGTCGCACCTCGCCGCGATCGCCGAGGTGTTCCCCGGGGCGCGCTTCGTGTGGACGCACCGGGACCCGGTCGAGGTCGTGGCTTCCTACTGCAGCCTCGTCGAGTCGCTCTCCCGGGCGCACCGCGGTGCGCTGTCGCCGCAGGAGGTCGGCCGGTTCTGGTGCGCGCGGCTGGCGGCGTCCGCGCACGCGGGCAGCGCCCAGCGGGCGGCGCTGCCGGGCGCCGTCGTCGACGTCGCCTACCGCTCGCTCGTCGCGGACCCCCGTGGCGAGATGGAGCGGGTGACGGAGCACGTCGGCGGCCGGTGGACGCCCGCGGACGACGAGGCCGTGCGGAGGGTCTTCGGCGGCCGGGCCGGCGCCGGGACGCACCGGTACTCGCTGGACCGCTACGGGCTGACGGCGCACGAGGTCGAGGACGCGTTCGCCGGCTACCTGGCCGACATGCGCCCGTGGCTGTCGAGGTAGACGTCTGGTCCGTCGACCTCGACGAGGACGCACCCCCCACGTCCGCCGTGCTCCACCTCCTCACCGCCGAGGAGCGCACGCGGGCCGCCGGCATGGCGGCGGGCCGACGCCGTGAGTTCGTGCTGTGCCGCGCGGTCGTGCGCCGTCTCCTCGCCGGTCGGGCGGGCGTCCCGACGTCGGCGGTCCGGTGGGGGACGGGCAGGGACGGCAAACCCGGACCCGCCGGGGGCGTGCACTGGAACCTCACGCACGCGGGGGGACGTGCGCTCGTCGCCACGTGCGCGTCCGCACCCGTCGGTGTCGACCTCCTCCGCGCCGACGCGGCGGGCGGGACGGCGGGCGTCGTGCGCCGGTTCGGCACCGCGGCCGAGCGCAGCGCCCTGCAGGCGGCGCCGGAGGGCGACCGGCAGGCTGTCGCCGCGCAGCTGCTGGCCCGGCGCGAGGCGTGCGTCAAGGCGCTCGGCGGGCGGCTGCTGGACCTGCTCGACCTCGACGTGCCGGGTCCGGGTGAGCCGTGCTCGGCCGGGCGCGTGCTCACGACGGCCGACGTGCCCGTGGCGCCCGGCTGGGCGGCCGCCGTGGCCGCCGCCGCTGCGGGGCCGGTCACCGCGCGGCAGCACCGGTGGTGCTGGCGGGCGCCGACGGGGGCCCCGGGGCACGCCGCGTCAGGGGTCGGGCCGTAGCTGGCGCTGCGCGGGCCCCAGCGTGAGCGCGTCGGCCGTCTCGAGCACCTTGTCGTGCCGCAGCACCGCCTGGTACACGGCCTGCAGGCCGGGGCTGACGTCGATGCCCAGCTCGTCGCGCAGCCGCTTGCGGGTGCCGTGGAACACGTGGTGCGCGCTGCCCTGCTGACCGGTGCGGAACAGCGCCACCATGAGCAGCTCGACCCCGCGCTCACGCGTCGGTGCCGCCTCCGTCAGCCGCCACAGGTCCTCCAGCGCGGCGACGTCGTCGCCCAGCTCGAGGCGGATCTCGGACAGCTGCTCCTCCGCCTGCGCCTTCAGCCGCTCCAGACGCACGCGCTCCAGCCGCAGGAGCGTGGTGTCCCGCGTGCCGACGAAGGGCGTGCCGCGCCACACGGACAGGGCGGTCTCGAGGAGCTCCAGCGCCCGTCGCTGGTCGGTGTACCGGACGTTGCGGGCGGCGTCGAGGGTGGCGCGAAACCCGTGGAAGTCGACGTCGGTCGCGTCGACGTCGAGCACGTACCCGCCGCACATGGTCCTGACGGCGGACCCGTCCGGCCCGTCGAGGATGTCCAGCGCGCGGCGCAGACGCATGACGACCGCCTCGAGCGCGTTCTTCGACGGCGTGGGCCGGCCTTCCCACATCACGCTGAGCAGGGTCTCCCGCGTGACGACCTGACGTCCGTGCACGGCGAGGACCGAGAGCAGCGTGCCCAGCTGCACGGACGAGATCGCGGTCACCTGGTCGTCGGTGGAGGCCTCGAGGGGGCCGAGGAACCGCAGACGCACAACTCCTACCTCTCTGGGAGGCGGGCCGGATCCGTACGCGTCGTGGGCCCAGCACCGCGCCCCCGGGCGACACAGCTGTGATGAGTCCTGGTGTGGCCGTCGTCGCGAGCGGTGGCGGTACCTCGTCGTCTCCGCCGCTGGCAATCGATTGCCATCTATTTCCTTATGACGCGGGAGCCTAACAGAGGTCACGAACCGGCATGAATGACCCATCTCGGTGACGCCGCTACGGCAGGAGCGCGACGGCGACGCCGCCCACCTGGGCGTCGTGCTCGACGACCAGCACGCCCCCGTCGCCCGGCCGCGCGCCGTCCTCGGCGAGCGTCTCCCACACCGCGGTGGCGGGGAGCGCGCCGGCGGCGGCCCGTGTCACCGCCGCACCCGGCACGAGGGCGTGGGCCCAGGCGGAGGGCACGGTCGAGCCGAGCACGACCCGCGCCACGCCCGACGTGCCGTCGACGGCCGCGGCCGCCTCCCGCGCGGTCGCGGCCGCCACCTCCTGCGGTGATGCCACGCGCAGCCCCTGGCGGCCGTGCACCCGCAGCCCGGGGCCGGGGGTGGCCTCGAGGAGCAGCGCGACCGCGACCCCGCTCGGCGCGTCAGCGGGGCGCCGGAGCCGGTCGCCGTACGGGAGGCGGTCCTGCTCCACCACGGCGACGACCACCCGCTCGTACCGCTCGCGGGCCGCGAGCGCGGTCGCGAGGCGGATCGCGGTGAACCCCGAGAGCGCACCGCGGTCCGTGACCGCGAAGGAGTCGCCGTGCCGGACCCCGATCTCATGCGCCGCCTGCAGGGCGGCCAGCGTGTCGAACGTGACGTCGTGCAGGGCGTGGGCCACGACCAGCAGGTCTGGCGGTGCCCCGAGGTCGAGCGCCCCGACCGCACGGACCACCATCGGGCCGTACGCGTGGCCCGTTCTGCCGTCGCCCCGGCTCGGCTCCTCGAGCGGGAAGTGGCGGCGCATGACCTCGGCGGCGTCGTGCGGCGTCACGGGCTGCGTCGGTGCGCCGGACCGGACCGCCACGACGGCGGTCGCGGCGTACCCGCCGACCGCGGATCTCCCGGGCCCGGCGGGACCCGTCTCGGTGTCGGCCTGGTGCCGGATCGGCATCCGCATCGGTCCTCCGCTCGTCGCCGCGCTCAGTGCCGGAAGACCGCTGCGGCGAACACGGCCCCGATCCCGACGGCGGTCACCAGGTAGTGGTCACCGGGGGCGAGGCGGTCGTCGTCGAGCGCCGCCCGGAGGTTGAGGAAGGTGTCCGCGCCCCAGCAGTGCCCCGTCCGGGCGAGCTCGGAGACGATCCGGCTCCTCGGGATCCCGGTGCGCGAGGCCCCCATCGCGGAGATCAACCGGCTCGTGTTCATGGGCAGGTACAGCGCGATGTCCTGCCCCGTGAGCTCCGCGCCGTCGAGCGCCTGCGCGACGACCGAGTCGAACGTCTCCCAGTGCACCGCGGAGAAGTGGGCGCGAGCGGCGTCGTCCATCGCCATGCTGGACCCGCCGACGGGCACCGGTTCGCTGCGGTAGGACAGCAGGACGTCCGACGGCCCCTGCGCCGACACCAGGACCGCCGCGGTCGCCTCGCCCTGCAAGGACATGCCGGGGATGACGCGGTTGACGCGCCCGTAGGTCTTCTCGCCGACGAGGAGGAGAGCGAGCGCGTCCGGGTCGGGGTCCGCGGCCAGCAGGGTGCCCGCCAGGTCGAGGGCGTGCAGGGCGCCGGCGCACGCGCGGTCCTGGAGGGTGAAGGACTCCGCGTGCTCGAGCCCCATCGCACGGGCCACCGTCGCCGCCGGCACCTCCGGGTACGGCGCGGACCAGCGCATCGAGCGCGACCGGACGACGTACCGGACGGCCGGTGCGAGGGACGCGAGGGACCCGAGGTTCCTCGCCGCGCCCAGGAGCAGCTCGGCGTCGCTGGTCGCCGGGTCGTGGCAGACCGTGCCGTAGCCGTGGCTGCGGACGAACGTCCGCAGCTCGTCGTCCGTGAGCCCGAGGTCCTCCTGGAGCTCCGCGACCGGCACCCGTGGCGGCAGGAAGACCGCGACCTCGCGCATCGCCGTCATCCGGCACCCCTCCCGCGTCGTGCGTCGTCGTCCCGAACCCGGGCGCCCGTGACGATAGGAGCGGCTGCTGACACGTCGCTGACACCGTGCTGTCGTGGGACGCGAGCGGTATTGGCTCGTCCGGGCCGCTGCGGCACAGTGGGCGCGCCCACCCCGGAGGACCCTGCCCGACGGGCCCCTGCCGCACGCCCACGGAGGCACACGTGACGAGTCTCGTCGAGCTGGGCGCCCACCTGCCGCCGCAGTCGGCCACGCTGGCCGAGCTCGCGGCCCCGCTCGGCATGTCGGAGCAGGACGTGCAGGTGTACACGAAGTTCCTCGGCATGTCCGAGGTGCGGGTGGCCGGTGACGCGGACTACGGCGACCTCCTCGTCGCCGCGGGCCGCACCCTCACGGCGCTGCGGGGGCAGGAGCACCGCGTCCGCTACGTCATCGCGGCGCGCAGCATGCAGATCACCGGGATGGGGCGGCGCAACCCCCTGCACGAGGCGGCCGCCCGGCTCGGCGTCCCGCACGCCGTCACCCTGACGCTGACCCAGCGGTTCTGCTCGGGCACGCTCACCGCCATCGACCTGGCCGGCAGGCTGCTGGACGCGGACGGCGACGCCGACGGGCTGGCGGTCGTGCTCGCCGGCGAGAAGTGCATCCCGCACACGTTCTCCCAGCTCGTCGACGGCGTCGCGGTGATGGGCGACTCGACGGCGGCGTGCCTGGTCGCGCCCGCGGGGGACCGCGACGTGGTGCTGTCCGTGGCCACGCGGCGGCTCGCCCGGTTCGGCACGCTGACGATGGCGCCGGAGGAGTACAAGGAGTACTCCCGGCTCTACGCGCCGACGATCTCCGCGGTGGTCCACGACGCGCTCGACCGGGCGGGCGTCGCGCTGGCGGACGTCGCCCTGGTGCTCCCGCACCACGTGAACGTCTTCTCCTGGCGGGGCGTGTGCAAGGAGCTCGGGCTCGCGCGGGACCGCGTCCACCTCGACCTGCTGCCGGTCACCGGGCACTGCTTCGGGGCCGACCAGCTCATCGCGCACGTGGACGCGGCGCGCAAGGCACGCCTGGAGCAGGGCGACCTCTACCTGATGGTGGCCACCGGTCTCGGCGGCGAGTTCGCGGCCATGGTGCTGCGACGGTGACCGCCCGGGCCGCCGCCCCCGCTGCCGACCACGAGAGAGGAAGGAGAACGGCATGCTGATGAAGGAGACGGACGTCGTCCTCGAGGCGGTGCTCGACGTCGACCTCCCCCCGGTCGCCGAGCGGTCCCTCGAGGACGTCGAGAAGATCCGCCGCTCCGCGGCGTGGCTCTACGGGGTGGACGTCGCGGACGTCGAGCCGCCCGGGCGTGACCACCCCGAGCTCCTCACCGCCGCGCTGCGCGCGCTCGCCGACCGCGGCTACGCCGACGTCTCCGTGTGCGTGATGGCGCTGTCCACGCCGGACGTGCAGTACGAGAAGTCGCTCGCCGCGTTGTTCTCGGCCGGCACCGCGGCCGAGCCGAGCGTCGTGGGGGTGACGGAGCAGGGGCTCGCAGGGCCGTTCACCGCCCTGCGGCTCGCCGCGCTGGAGCTCGCCACCACCGACGGACGGGCCGTCGTCCTCGTCCCCGACCTCCGTCCCGTGGTGCCGACGCCGGGCCGGCAGCTGACGGAGGACCGGATGGTCGTGCTCGTCCTGCGCCGCGGGGGCGCGGGGCGCGTGGTGCGGGGGCTGGAGGTGCGACGCACCCCGGACCCCCTCCCGGGCAGCCACCCGTCCACCCGCGCCGGGGACGGCACCGTCACCGTCGTGGGGCACCACGTCGAGCGTCCGGACGACGCCGTCCTCGTCCCCCGGGACGGCGCGTTCACCACCGGCGTGTGGGAGGTCCTCGCCCGCCTGCTCGCGGACGAGGACCACGCACGGGCGCCGATCGCCGTCGTCGAGGAGGACCACCTGCTCGGCTACCGCTGCGAGCTGCTGCTCGGACCCGCCCACCGCGTGCCGGACGTCGACGGCTACCGGCGCGTGGCCGCCGCGCACGGCGCGGCCGACGCCCTCGCGCGCGCCGCTCGGGACCTCGTGCCGGCCGGGCCGGTCGTCGTCCTGCCCGCGGACCACGAGGCGGGGGCCGGCTACCGCCGGCTGGCGACGCTTCCCACCGACGGTGCCGACCTGACGGTGTGGCGCTCGACCACGGAGCAGGGGGACGCGGCACCGCCGTCGGACTGGGACCTCGCCGTGACGTGGATCCGCCTGGGCCTGACCGAGCGGCTGCTCGCCGCCGTCGTCGCCCACCTGCAGGGCCGCCGAGTGGGGGGCGTGGTCACCGCGTCGCTGGGGCCCGTGAAGGTGCAGGTCGCCGACGTCGTGCTGCGCCAGCTCGAGGCCGAGGCCCTGCTGACCGCGGCCGACGCGCCCGCACGTGCCTCGGTGCGGGAGGCGGGCCTGCTGCTCGACGACGCGGTGCGCGACTGCATCCGCCTGCTGGGTGCGGCGGGCTTCGCCGACACCCCGCTCGCGCGCAGCGCCTACGCGGCGGACATCCTCGGGAACGTCGGCGACGTGAGCATCGGAGAGCCCGTATGACGACCGTGATCAGCCAGGGCGAGCTGCACGACCTCGCGCTCACCCTCCGCGAGCACGCCCTGGACGTGGACCGCGACCCGGACCGGTACCCGGCCTTCCTGGAGCAGGAGGAGGTCCGGCTGCGCGGCCGCAGAGCGACCGGGGATGGTCCCGAGGCCCGCCGGCTCGCCGTCGACGGCGACGTGGTCCCGCTGGACTCCTGCCTCGCCAACGTCGTGATCGCCGAGGAGCTCGCGTGGGGCGACGCCCCGATGTCCATCGGCCGCAAGGGTCCGGCGATGGCCGGCTACGTCGTGGGCGCGATCGGGAGCGAGGAGCAGAAGGAGCGGTTCTTCGGCCACCTCGCGGGACGCGAGGCGTGGACCTACTTCGCGCTGACGGAGCCCGAGCGGGGCTCGGACCCGGCGGCGATGACGACGCAGGTCGTCGGAGGCTCGCGGGGCGAGGGGCGGGTCCGTGGCACCAAGAAGTACATCGGGAACGCGGCACGAGCGGACCTGGGGGTGGTCTTCGCCCGGCACAGCGCCGGTCCGCTCGGGTCGGCGCGTACCTCGTGGAGACCTCCCGCGCAGGGTTCGGGGCCCGGCCCCTCGCGACCCTGGGCTTCCGTGCGCTCCAGCTCAGCGAGGTGGTCCTCGACGACGTGGAGGTCACCCGGGCGGACCTCCTGGGCTCGCACCTGCCCCCGTCCCGGCGGGGCATGGGCGCCGCGACGAACGTCTTCTACACGCTGCGTCCGCAGCTGGCGGCGTCCGCGCTGGGGATCGCGTGCGCGGCGCACGACTACGTCGCCGCGCACCGCCGGGACCTCGACGCGGCGGAGCGGGCGGCGATGGCACGCTTCGGTGCGCGCATCGCCGCCGTGCGGGCCGTCATCCGCACGGCCGCGCGCGAGATCGACGCGGGACGGCTGCTGGGCGGACCGGGCTCGGCGTCGAAGGCGCTGGCCGTCGCGCTCGCCGACGAGCTCGTCAACGCCGCGCCGCGCTTCCTCGGCCCCGGCTCGCGCTGGGAGCACCCCTTCCTGGACAAGTGGATCCGCGACCTGCGCGGCCTGGAGCTGATGGAGGGGACGTCCACGGTGCAGAAGCTGACGCTGGCCCAGGCCTACGCGCAGCGCGAGACCGTCGCGCGTCGGGGGTGACCGCCGCGGGCGCGGCGGCACGCGGCCACGCCCACCGGGCCGGACGGCGTACGGCCGGACGTGCGCGTGTGGCCAGGACGTCCGTCCCGTACCCTGAGCCGGTCGAGGGGAGTACTTCCCCGCACCGACCCGGTCAGTACGGCGCACCATGCGACCTCGGGCGGTGGCCCGCCGTCGCGGCGGGTGAAGGAGACCTCGGAGCCACACCACACGTGTAGGAGACTCCGTTGACCCCGTTCCTCGCTGCCGCCGGGCCCGAAGCCGGCTCGGCCATCAGCACCATCGCCACGCCCCTCATGTGGGGCCTGACCATCGCCGCCGTCATCGCGCTGCTCGCGCTCGACTTCGTCCTCACCCGCAAGCCGCACGAGGTGTCGATGAAGGAGGCGGCCGGCTGGTCGGCGTTCTACATCGCGCTGCCGCTCGCGTTCGGCGGGTGGATCTGGTCGCAGTTCGGCCAGCAGACCGGCGTCGAGTACCTCACCGGGTACCTCGTCGAGAAGTCCCTGTCGGTCGACAACCTGTTCGTCTTCATGCTGCTGCTCAGCGCCTTCGCGGTGCCCGCGGCGCTCCAGCAGCGCGTCCTGCTGTGGGGCATCATCGGCGCGCTCGTGCTGCGCGGCATCTTCATCGCGCTCGGTGCGGCGTTCCTCGCGAACTTCGCGTTCGCGTTCCTCGTGTTCGGCGCCATCCTGCTGGCGACGGGCGTGAAGATCCTGCGCGACCAGGTCAAGGGCACCGGCCACGACGTGGACGTCGCGAACATGCGGTCGGTCAGGCTGATCCGCCGCTTCATGCCGGTCACCGAGGACTACCGGGGCCCGCGGATGTCGGTCGTGGAGAACGGCCGGCGGATGCTCACGCCGTTCGCGGTCGTCGTCGTCGCCGTGTTCGCCACCGACATCGTCTTCGCCGTCGACTCCGTGCCCGCCGTGTACGGCATCACCGGCGACCCGTACCTCGTGTTCGCGACGAACGCGTTCGCGCTGCTGGGCCTGCGCGCCCTGTACTTCGTCCTGCAGGGCGCCCTGTCGAAGCTCGTGCACCTCGGCTACGGCCTGGCGGCGATCCTCGGCTTCATCGGCGTCAAGCTCGTCCTGCACTGGGCGCACGGCATCTGGCCGGGCGTGCCGACGGTCCCGACCGTCTGGTCGCTCGTGGTCATCGTCGTCATCCTCGGCGTGGTCACCGCGACGAGCCTGTACGCGACGCGCGGCAAGGCCGGCGACGCCACCGAGTCGGCGCACGTCGCCGAGCCCGGGGCCCACCACCACCGCTGACGCACCCGCACCACCGCGACCGCCCGGTCGCCGGCACCCGCCGGCGGCCGGGCGTCGTCGTGCCGCCCCCGGGTGCACCCGTCGAGCGCGGTCGATGCGGCACGAGCGCGGTGGCAAGGACTGCCGCGCTCGCCGGGCGTCTACCGCGCTCGACGGGAGGGGTGGGTCACGACGGGGCGTCGGGGCCCTCGTCGGACGCCGGGCGCAGGCGCGTGCGGAGCGTGTCGGCGTCGGCGAGGTGGTGGGCCATGATCGCGGCGGCACGGTCGCCGTCGCGGACGGCCAGCGCCTCGAGCAGCTCGCCGTGCTCGCGGGCGCTCTTCTCCCGGTCGCCGCCCTGCGCCCGCACGAGCGCGGCCAGGTAGAAGCTGCTGATCTGGCGCAGCGTGCGCAGCACGTCCCCGAGGCGGGGCGAGCGCGCCGCCTCGATCACCTCGAGGTGGAAGCGGCGGTTGAGCTCGAGCCACGTCGCGTGGTCGGGCGCCGCCTCCATGGCGTGCTCGGTCGCGCGCAGCGCCTCCAGCTCGTCGGCGGTGATGCGCTCGGCGGCGCGACGTGCCGCGAGGGGCTCGAGCAGCAGCCGCATCTCGTTGACCTCGACGGCCTCGTCGAGGTCGATCGCGCGGACGGTCGCAGCGCGGTGCGGGTCGACGTCGATGAGGCCCTCGTTGGCGAGGTCGCGCATCGCCTCGCGCACGGGGGTGACGCTCGTGCCGAAGCGCTCCGCGATCTCGCCCTGCACGAGGCGCGTGCCCGGCGGGTAGGTGCCGGTGAAGATCGCCTCGCGGATCTGCTCGCGCACCCACTGGTGGGCGGTGCGCGGCGGTCGGGGCGTCGCCGGTCGGCGCGCGTGCTCGTCCACGCCGGACATCGTGGCACGCGGGGCACGGCCGCGGGCGGGGGCGCCGGTGGCGACGGACGGGGTGGCCACGTCCGGGACCAGGGGTAACACCGAGTTCACGCGAGCCACATCCCAGGGAAACGAGTCGGGTGGAGAGTCCTCTATAGATTATAGAATCGACGAACCGAGGGAGACCCCGTGGCCACCGTCCTCGAATCCGCCCCCGCCACGCCGGCCGTGGCGCCGGCGTCCGACCAGCTCGTCATCGACCACGTGAGCCGACGGTTCCCCAGCCCCGAGGGCGGGACGGTCGACGCGCTGGTCGACGCCCACCTCACCGTCCGCCCGGGGGAGTTCGTCTCCCTCATCGGGCCGAGCGGCTGCGGCAAGAGCACGCTGTTCAACCTCATCGCCGGCCTGGACACCCCCTCCGAGGGCCGCGTCCTCATCGACGGCGTCGACCGCTCCGGCCAGCAGGGGCTCGTCGGCTACATGCTCCAGAAGGACCTGCTGCTGCCGTGGCGGACCGTCCTGGAGAACGTCGTCCTCGGGCTCGAGATCGGCGGTGTGCGGCGCAAGGCCGCGCAGGCCCTCGCCCGGCCGCTGCTCACGACGTACGGGCTCGGCGGGTTCGAGAACCGCTACCCGACGCAGCTGTCCGGCGGCATGCGCCAGCGCGTCGCGCTGCTGCGCACGGTCCTGTTCAACCGCGACGTCATCCTGCTCGACGAGCCGTTCGGCGCCCTCGACGCCCAGACGCGCGAGCACATGCAGGAGTGGCTGCTGGACCTGTGGGACGACTTCCACAAGACCGTCCTGTTCGTCACGCACGACATCGACGAGGCGATCTACCTGTCCGACCGGGTCGTCGTCATGTCCGCCCGGCCCGGCCGGATCGTCGCCGAGTTCGACGTCACGCTCGACCGCCCCCGCAAGCCCTCCGTGGTCACGAGCGCGGAGTTCGTCCGCCTCAAGGCCGACGCGCGCGAGCTGCTCAACGGGGCGCACCGCGCCCACGACGCCGAGGAGACCCGATGACCACGACCGTCCCCGCCCCGCCGCGACGGGCGCACCGGCCGACGCGTCCGGCGGCGTCCTGACCGCGCAGGACAGCCTGCGCGAGCTCGGCCGGCTGCGCGCGACCAGCACGCCGGTGGTCCGCCGGCGCAAGGACGCCCGCGAGCCGGGTGCCTGGGGCGTCGCGGCCGCGCGGGTCGGCGTCGTCGTGGCCGTCCTCGCGCTGTGGGAGGTCGGCGCCCGCGCCGGGCTCGTCGACCCGTTCTTCTGGAGCCAGCCGTCCCGGATCTGGCAGACCGCGGTGACGGCCTTCCAGTCCGGCGACATCCTGGCGAACGCGCGGTTCACGTTCACCTCGACCGTCCTCGGCTTCGTGCTCGGCGTCGTCGGCGGCGTGGTGCTCGGGCTCTCGTTCTGGTGGTCGCGGCGCTACGCGCTCGTCGCCGAGCCGCTCGTCATCGCGTTCGAGGCGATGCCGAAGCTCGCGCTCGCGCCGATCGTCGTGCTCGTCCTCGGGCTCGGCCTGGGCTCGAAGGTCGCGATGGCGACGGCCCTGGTCATCGTCATCCAGACGCTGAACACGTACTCCGCGGTCAAGGCCGTCGACAAGGACCTGACGACGCTCCTGTACTCGCTCGGCGCGTCCCGCTGGCAGGTGTTCACCAAGGTCGTCGTCCCGTCGACGCTGCCGTGGATCGCCTCCAGCCTGCGGGTCGCGATCGGGCTCGCGCTCACCGGCGCGATCGTCGGGGAGTACATCGGCTCCACCGCGGGGCTCGGCCGGATGATCCACTACGCCGGCTCGACGTACGACATCGCGCTGATCTGGGTCGGCGTCTTCACGCTCGCGATCCTGTCGATGCTGCTCTACGTCGTCGTCTCGGGCGTCGAGAAGCGCCTGCTCAAGGGGCTCACCCACTCCCGCTGACCCGTCCCTCCCGCACCCTCACCGCACCCCTTCGCCACCGCGCGGCGCCCACCCCGGGGCGTCCGCCCGGTCCTGCCTGCCCACCCCAGGAGGAAGCACGTGAAGAACCTGCTCCGCGCCGCCGTCGCGGCGAGCGCCGTCCTCGCCCTCGCCGCGTGCGCCGGTGGCGCGTCCGCCGGCACCGGCGGGTCCGCCGACGGCGGCACCACGAAGATCACGATCGCCGAGCCCGTGCACGGCGTCGGCTACCTGCCCCTCTACGCGGCCCGCGAGCTCGGCTACTTCGAGGAGGAGGGGCTGGAGGTCGAGGTGACGACCCTGACCGGCGGCGGGCACGTGAACGCCACGCTCGCCGGGGAGGTCTTCGGCTTCATCGGCGGCCCCGAGTCCGGCGCCGTCGCGAACGTCAAGGGCTCCGACCTCGTCACGGTCGCCAACGTGGTGAACCGCGGCAACGTCTACTTCGTGGCGGCCGCCGGCACCGAGCCGGAGGAGGGCGCCGACATGGGCGAGTACCTCCGCGGCAAGACGATCGCCGGCGGCCGCTACGGCGGCACGCCGAACGCGATCCTGCGCCACGTCCTCATCACCGAGGGCCTCGACCCGGAGACGGACGTCGAGCTCATCGAGGTCGAGGACTCCAGCGCGATCCCGGCGACCGTGGCGCAGGGGCAGGCGGACGTCGCCGTCGTCGCGGAGCCGCAGCTCGGCCTCGGCATCCAGCAGGGCCTGTGGGGCGAGCCGTTCCTCAACCCGCTGCAGCTGCTCGGCCCATACGCGTACTCCTCGATCGTCGTGCCGCGCGCGACCGTCGAGGAGGACCCCGACCTGGTGCAGGCGTTCGTGGACGCCCTCGCCAAGGGGCAGCAGCGCATCGAGGAGGACCGGGAGTACGCCGAGGAGCTCGCCGCCGCCGAGTTCCCCACCATGGAGCCCGACGTGCTCGCCGCCACGCTCGACCGCGCCTACGCGGACTCCCTGTGGGACGGGTCGGGGCTGACCGAGGAGGCCGTCGAGATGGCGCTCGAGGTCGCCCGCAACGGCGAGATCCTCGACGACTCCCAGGTGCCGCAGACGTTCGAGTCGATCGCCGACACCCAGTTCCTGACCGCCGACTGACCGCGCCGCCCCACCGAGAGGACACCCCCGTGAGCACCTCCACCCCCTACGCCCCCAGCCGCTTCGCCCCCGGCCGCGCCGCGGTCGTCGTGGTCGACGTCCAGAACGACTTCTGCGACCCCGCGGGCGCCTGCGGCCAGCGCGGCAGCGACACCGCGGCCGCGGTCGCGATGGTCCCGCGGCTCGAGCGCTTCCTCGCCGACGCCCGCGCGGCCGGCGTCATGGTCGTCTTCATCCAGACGACGCACGACGAGAGCACCGACTCCCCGGCGTGGCTGGCGCGGCGCGGCGACGCCGAGGCCGGCGCGCCCGACCCCGTCTCCACCTGCCGCACGGGCAGCTGGGGCGCCGAGTTCTACCGCGTCGCGCCGCAGCCGGGGGAGCCGGTCGTCATCAAGCACCGGTACTCGGCGTTCGCCGGCACGAACCTCGACGTGGTGCTCCGCACCGCCGGCGTCGACTCGCTGCTGCTGACGGGCGTCTCGACGAACGTGTGCGTCGAGTCGACCCTGCGCGACGGGCTGTTCGCGGAGTACCGCGTCACGCTCGTCGAGGACTGCGCCGCGAGCTACGAGGCGGAGGCGCACGAGGCCACCTGCGAGAACGTCGCGCGGTACTTCGGCGTCGTCGCCACGAGCGAGGAGATCAGCGCGACGTGGTCGGCGCTCGCACAGGTCGCGTGAGGCGCGACCGGCCGGTGCGGCCCCGCACCGGCCGGTCGGCCACCGCGCTCGTCGCCCTGCTCGGGGTCGTCTACTGGACCGCGCACACGATGCTGCGCCCCCTGGTCGGGCCGTACGTGCTGGACGACGGCGGCACCGCGGCGCAGGCGAGCCTCGCGCTCGCGTCGTTCGCGGTCCTGCCGACGCTCCTGGCGCTGCCGATCGGGGCGCTGACCGACCGGTGGGGCGTGCGCGCGCTGCTGGTCGGCGGGGGCGTCACCATGGCCGTCGGCGGGGCGCTGCTGCTGCTCCCGCTCGGCCTGGCGGGTGTCGTGGTCAGCCAGGCGGTGACGGGCGTCGGCACGCTCGCGGTGTGGGTGTCGCTGCAGACGGTGGCGACCCTGCCGCGGGGGGAGGACGAGGCGCCGCGGGCACGCAACGCGCGCCTCGCGACGTTCTCGCTGTTCCTCGCGGCGGGCCAGGCCGTCGGGCCGGCGCTCGGTACCGGCCTGGCGGACACGCTCGGCGCGGACGTGGCGTTCGCCGCGTTCTGCGTGCTCTCGCTCGTGGTCGTCGCGGTCGCGGCGGGCGTGCGCGTGCCGGCGACGCCGCGGGGCCCGGGCGGACCCGGCGTGCTGCGCTCGTACCGGGACGGCGCGGCGCTCGTGCGCACGCCGGCCGTGCTCGTCACGCTCGTCGTCAGCTTCACGGCGCTCGTGGTCCTCGACGTGCGGACGGCCTACCACCCGCTGCTGCTCGGCGAGGCGGGGGTGCCGCAGTGGCAGGTCGGCGTGCTGCTCTCGGTGGCCGCGGCGTTCGGGTTCCTGTCCCGCCCGCTGTTCCCCGTGGCCATGGCGCGCCTGCCCGAGCCCGTCATGGTCGGGCTCGTGCTCGCGGTGTCGTCCGTGTCGGTCGTCGCCGTGGCCGTCGTGCCGCCCGAGCCGTGGCTGCTGGCGTCGCTCGCGGCCGTCAACGGCTTCGCGCTGGGGTTCGCCCAGCCGCTCACGCTCGTGCTCATGGCCGACCACACGCCCGCCGACCGGCGGGGGCTCGCGTCGGGTCTGCGCTCGTCCGCGAACCGCGGCGCGCAGTTCGTGAACCCGGCGGTCTTCGGCCTGCTCAGCGCGGTCCTGCCGCTCACGGGCGCGTTCGTCGTGGTCGGCGGCGTGCTGGGCGTCGTCACGGTGGGCAGCACCGTCGCGCTGCAGCGGGCGCGCCGGGCCGGGCGCGCGGACGACCCCCTCCCCGAGGTCCGCGACGCGCCCCCCGTCGCCGGCGCGGTCGGGGCACCTCGGTAGCCTGACGGGCGCCGCCCGCACCGGGCGGCGCCCGACCCGCGTGAGGACGCCACCGATGCCGAGCCTGGACCCGTACCGTGCCGACGACTCCCGGTACGACGCCATGACCTACCGCCGCACGGGCCGCTCCGGCCTCGACCTGCCCGCGCTGTCGCTCGGCCTGTGGCACAACTTCGGCGACCAGACGCCGTTCGAGACCCAGCGCGCCGTGCTGCGCCGCGCGTTCGACCTGGGCGTCACGCACCTCGACCTCGCGAACAACTACGGCCCGCGGCCGGGCGCGGCGGAGGAGAACTTCGGGCGGCACCTGGCCCGCGACCTGCGGCCGTACCGCGACGAGCTCGTGATCTCGACCAAGGCCGGCTACGACATGTGGTCGGGCCCGTACCAGGACGGCGGCTCGCGCAAGTACCTGCTGTCGTCGCTCGACGCGTCCCTCGCGCGCATGGGCCTGGAGTACGTCGACGTCTTCTACCACCACCGCCCCGACCCGACGACGCCCCTCGAGGAGACGATGGGGGCGCTGCACCACGCCGTGACGAGCGGGAAGGCGCTGTACGTGGGCGTCTCCAACTACTCGCCGTCGCAGACGCGCGAGGCGCACCGGATCCTCGCCGGGATGGGCACGCGCCTGCTGATCCACCAGCCCAGCTACTCGATGTTCAACCGGCACGTGGAGAACGTCGGCGAGGGCGAGACGGAGACGCTGCTCGACGCGGTCGGCGAGCTCGGCGTCGGCATGATCGTGTTCTCCCCGCTCGCGCAGGGCCTGCTCACGGACCGCTACCTGGGCGGGGAGGCCCCGGCGGGGTCGCGTGCCGCGGGGGCGAGCCCGTTCCTGTCGTCGCAGGCGATCTCCCAGACGTACCTGGCGCGGGCGCGGGCCCTGAACGAGATCGCCGCCGGGCGCGGGCAGACCCTCGCGCAGCTCGCGCTCACGTGGGTGCTGCGCGACGAGCGCGTGACGTCGGCGCTCATCGGCGCGAGCTCGGTGCGCCAGCTCGAGGACAACGTGCGCGCGCTCGAGGCCAACCCGCTGACGGCGGACGAGGTCGCGGCCATCGAGGAGCACGCGGTCGACGGCACGGGACGCTGACGGACCCGCACGTCATCGGCGCTCGCACGGGCGGGCGCCTCGTGTGCAGCGTTGCGGACACGTGAGGTCCGCAACGCTGCACACGGAAGGGCCGCAGCCCGCGCGTCACGGCGTGGGCGTCGCCACCCACGGACCCCACGGCGTGCCCGGCACCTGGTTGCGGGTCCACCAGCGGGCGGTCCAGCGCTGCCCGTCGTGCACGACGACGTCCCCGGCGGTGAAGACGCGTGTCGGCGTCCACACGGGAGCGCCCGCGAACGTGGCCGCGAGCTCCTGCCAGGCGCCCGTCGCCGTCGACCCGGGCGTCTCGCCGCGCGTCCACCAGCCCGCGCGGAACTCCCGCCCCTCGTGGTGCACGACGTCACCGGTGTCGTACGTCGCCCCCCGCTGCCACACGGGCGGCGGGACGTCCCACGGCGCCGACGCCGCGTCGTCGGAGTGGTACGGGTACTCCCGCACCCCCTCGACGTCCGCGACGACCTCCGGCGTCCGCACGCCGCGTAGGTGGTACTGGATCGCCGACAGCAGGTGCGCCGCGTCCTCGGCGCCGTGCGTGTGCCCGCCGTGGTGGAACGCCAGGCCGATCGCGTCCTCGGCGCCGAGGAAGCGGTAGGCCCTCGCCGCCGCACGTGTGCTCATCGCCATCGACTCGGGGTTGGTGCCCCAGTCCGAGAACCCGCCGGTGACGACGAGCGGGCGTGGCGCGACGAGCGCCATGACGGAGTGCTGGTCGAACGGCAGCCGCAGCGGCGCGGGTGTCGACGGCTCGCGGAACTCCCCGAACACGGTCGTGAACCAGGCGGCGTTGCCGCCGAACGAGTTGTTGATCGTCTCGACGTACGAGTTCACCGACGACGCCTCGTCGGTCGCCCACGCGTACGGGGTGCCGCCGTTCTCGACCCGGTAGTCCTTGCCGGCGTGCTGGTAGCGCCAGCTCGACGCCCCGGCCGTCCCGGAGCCGTTCGGCGCGACGACGGCGATCCGCTCGTCGAACGCCCCCGCGACGAGGGCGCCCTTGCCGTAGCGCGAGTGCCCGGTGACGGCGACGGCCGCGGGGTCGAGGTCGGCGAGCGCGCGCTCGCCGTGGCCGGGTCGACGTACGCGAGCGCGTCGACGACGCGGCTCACGCCCCACGCCCAGCCCATGATCGTGCCGGTGTCGGCGCCGACGACGTCCTTCTGCCAGGGAGAGAAGTCGTAGTAGACGCCCGTGCGGTTCTCGTTCGCGACGTCGGTCGGGGTGTACGCGATCGTGGCGATGCCGTTCGCGTGGAACGCCTCGGCGCCGGGGACGTTCCCGAAGCCGACGACCACGGGGTACGGCGGCGCCCACCCGGAGTCCGGGTCGGGCATCTGCAGGGTCGCCGCGAAGGACCGCGTGAGGACCTCGCCGTCGACCTCCTGCGCCATCTCGACCACCACGGCCGGGCTCGTCACCGAGCACCAGCAGCCCCAGTCGAACCCACTGCGCTCGCCGAGCCGGGCGGTCAGGGAGTCCGGCGCGGGCGCCTGGTAGCCGTACTGGTAGTACTGCGCCATGCCGGCGATCTCGTCCCGGCGCTCGGCCCAGTCCTCGGCCGTCCCGACCCGCGACCCGTCGAGGAAGCGGAACAGGTCCGGCATCGCCGCCTGCGGCTCGTAGCGCTTGGGGTCCGGGTACGGGCCCGTGCGCTCGAGCGCGTGCAGCGCGGCGCGCAGGTCCGCGTCGGCGGCGTCGACCGCGTCCTGCGTCGCCGCCTCGTCGGCGAGCACGGCGCGCGCGGCGGCCAGCGGCGCGTCGAGCACCTGCGGGTTGTCGTACACGGCCGGCACGACGCGACCGGCCTGCGTCACGGCGTAGAACAGGGGCACCTTGTCCACGCGGTCCGGCACGACGTCGGGCCGCTCGCCCAGCACGACGGACCCGAAGACGTTCGGGCGCTGCCACTGGCTGCCCGTGCCGTCGTGCCAGAACAGCTGCCCGACACGGGTGCCACCGGCGGCGTCGTTCACCTGGACGTCGAAGCCGAGGCGCGTCCCCGCGGCGAGGTCGACGTCGAGGTCGCCCACGGCGAACACCGACTCCACCACGTACCCGCCGTCCTGCACCCGCGTGTGCGAGATGAGCCGGTCGTCGCCGCCGTGGTCGAACGACGGCCGGTTGTCGTGGCTGATCCGGAACTGGAAGTCCTGCAGGGGCACGTAGGTCGTGTGGCCGGCCGACTTGTCGTCCGCGAGGTCGAGGAACACCTCGACGGAGTCCTGCGCGTACAGCTGGCCGGAGCTCGCGTCGAGCACCGGGTCGGTGACCTCGACCAGCGTGTACAGGTAGTCCTCGTCCCACAGGGACCGCACCTGCGCGGTCGCGGCGGGGCTGCCGGACGAGCGGGTCAGGGGCACGGCGGCCACGTCGGCCCACAGGGGGTCCACCGCGGCGGCGCCGATGTTGGGCGAGCCGTACCCGACGACCAGGGGGTCGTCCGGGTCGCCCGGTTCGGCGGAGGCGGCGCCGGGCAGCAGGGCGCCGGCGAGCGTCGCGGCCGTCAGCACGGCCACGACGCGGGGCAGGGTGCGTCGCATCAGGACTCCTTCGTCCTCACGAGCACGGCCCGCCCCGTCGCGGGCCGTGCGGGGGCGGCCGCAGGCTCGCGGCCGGTCCGCCGCGCGGCGGGGTCCCTCCTCCCCGCCGCGCGGACGTCAGTAGATCCGGCGCCCCGAGGCGTCGGGCACGCCGGACTTGCGGAACACGTAGGTGCGCACCTGGTCCCGCCACTCCGTCGCCGAGCGCAGCTGCTCCGCGAGCCGCTCGGTGACGCGCGCGTGCAGGGCGTCGTCGACGAGCCCGGCGAGGTCCGCCCACGCGCCGACCATGCGCTCGACCTCCTCGACGGCGTCGGCCCGCGAGTCGTACACGTGCTGCACGACCGTCGTCCCCGACTGCAGGCGGTGCTCCCACGGCACGTGGTGGAAGAACAGCAGCAGCTCGTCGGGGCACGTCGCGACGTCCTCGTAGACGTCCCGCCACGGCGCCTCGTACTGGCCGGTGTACCCGGTGCCGGTGGCGCGGGTGCGGTCGACGCCGATGCCGTCGCGGTCGGCGAAGTGGTACGTGCCCCACGGGCTGTACTCGTACCCGTCGACGGACGGGCCGTAGTGCGAGCCGGGCGTCACCATGAACCCGACGCCGAGCGGGGCCGTGTAGGCCTCGTACGTGCGCCACGACCCGTCCATGAGGCGGTGCAGCGTCGCCCGCACGCGGGGGTCCGCGCCGGGGAACGTGAGGCCGACCCACTCGTCGAGCAGCGCGACGGGGTCCGCCTCCGGGTCCCACGCCAGGCGCGCGAACGCGTAGAGGTTCGCCTGCGCGAGCGGGTGCCCGGTCCAGAACGCGTCGTCGCCGACGTTGGAGACCGCGACGACTCCGCCGGCGCGCCGGGGAGCGGCCTCCGGGCCGTCGGGGTCGTCCACGTCGGCGGGACCGGGGAGGCCGGTCACGATCTGCGCGACCGTGCGCGTCGCGTTCTGGGTGAGCGGGAAGCGCAGGATCTCGCTCCACCACGGCCCCAGGTAGCACACGTGCTTCTGGTGCCCGGTGTACTCCTGCGTCACCTGCAGCTCGACGGCCACGCGGGTGCGCGGCATCGCGCCGATCACGGGCGAGACCGCCTCACGCGTCTGGAAGTCGAGCGGACCGTGCTTGACCTGCACGACGACGTTGTCGTCGAACCGCCCGTCGAGCGGGTGGAAGTGGTCGTACGCCGCCCGCGCACGGTCGGTGGACCGGTCGCGCCAGTCCTGCGTGTGGTTGTACACGAAGGCGCGCCAGAACACCGTGCCGCCGTGCGGCGCGACGGCCCGCGCCAGCAGGTTCGCGCCGTCGGCGTGGTCGCGCCCGTACGCGAACGGCCCCGGCTGCCCCTCGGAGTCCGCCTTGACGACGAACCCGCCGAAGTCCGGGACGGCCGCCCACACGCGGTCGGCCGCCTCGGCCCACCAGCGCTGCACGTCGGGGTCGAGCGGGTCGGACGTGGGCAGCCCGCCGAGCGTCATCGGCGCCGCGAACGACACCGACAGGTACGTGCGGACGCCGTGCGGCCGGAACACGTCCGCGAGGCGCGCGACGTCGGGGAGCCCGTCCGTGAGGAGCCGTGCCTCGGTGCGGCCGACGTTGACGTTGTTGAGCGAGACCGCGTTGACGCCGACCGAGCCCAGCAGGCGCGCGTACGCGCCCACCCGCGTGAGGTCCTCGCGCACGCTGCCGGCGTCGAACCACAGCGACCCACCCGAGTACCCGCGCTCGACCTGGCCCATGACGGGGTGCACGTCGACGTTGTCCCAGTGGTCGAGCATGCGCAGCGGCGAGACGGGGAGGTCGAACACCTCGTCCTCACCCGGCGCCCACGCCCGCTCACCCTCGCGCACGAGCGCGTGCAGGCCGTACAGCAGCCCGCGGTGCCCGCCCGCCACGACGTACGCCCGCCCGTCCCGGCGGCCCAGGAGGAAGGACTCCTCGCCGATCGGCGCGCTCGCGTCACCGGTGAGGGTGCCGCCGCTGGCCGCGCCCACGAGGTGCGCGTTCGGGTCGGTGGTGGGGTGGGCGAACCGCGCGGACGCCGCCCCGACCTGGGCCGCACGCACGGCGACGACGAGCGTGACGTCGTGCTCCGCGACCGCGTCGGCCTCGACCGGCGCGTCGGCGGTGCTCACCGTGAACGACCCGCCGAACAGCCGGGTCGCGCGGCGCACCTCGGCGACGACGGTGTCCGCGACCGGACCGGCCTCCGGCCCCAGCGCCACGAGCACGCGCCGCGACCCGAGCGGGCGGAACGCGGCGTCGGGGAGCCAGGCGTCGTGCCAGTGCTGCCGGGCCGCGTGCTCGGTCGTGGCGCTCACCAGTCGTGCACCGTGCCGTCCTTGAGCCGGTTGAACGGCAGGTACGCCGTCTCGTACGGGAACCGCTTCGCGGCCTCGTCGTCGTGCTCGACGCCCAGGCCGGGCTCCTCGCCCGGGTGCAGGTACCCGTCGGTGAACGTGAACGAGGTCCGGAACACCTCGTACGTCGTCGCGGAGTGCTGCATGTACTCCTGGATCCCGAAGTTGTGGATCGCCAGGCCCAGGTGCAGCGCGGCCGCCATGCCGACGGGGGAGATGTCCGTCGGCCCGTGGAAGCCGGACTTGATCTGGTACTGGGCGGCGAAGTCGACGATCCGGCGCAGCGACGTGATGCCGCCGGCGTGCGTCACCGACGAGCGGACGTAGTCGACGAGCTGCTCGCGGATGATCGTCTGGTAGTCCCAGACGGTGTTGAAGACCTCGCCGATCGCGAGCGGCGTGACCGTGTGCTGCCGGACCAGCCGCAGCGCCTCCTGGTTCTCCGCGGGCGTGCAGTCCTCGAGCCAGAACAGGTCGTACGGCTCGAGGTCCTTGCCGAGCCGCGCCGCCTGGATGGGCGTCATGCGGTGGTGCCCGTCGTGCAGCAGCGGCAGCTCGGGGCCGAACTCGTGGCGCACGGCCTCGAAGACGCCGGGCAGGTGGCGCATGTACGCGCGGGTGTCCCAGTCCTCCTCGGCGGGCAGCGGCGCGCGCTGCGCGGGCTCGTAGTCGTACCGGCCGGACGTGGACGGCTGGGCGGCGACGCCGTAGACGGCGTTGATGCCCGGCACCGAGGTCTGCACGCGGATGGACCGGAACCCCTCGTCGAGGTGGCGCCGGATGGAGTCGAACAGCTCCGGCAGGTCGCGTCCGGACGCGTGCCCGTACGCCATGAGGCCGCTGCGGCTGGCGCCGCCGAGCAGCTGGTAGAGGGGCATGCCGGCGATGCGGGCCTTGATGTCCCACAGCGCCATGTCGACCGCGGCGATCGCCGCCATGGTGACGGGCCCGCGCCGCCAGTACGCGCTGCGGTAGAGGAACTGCCAGGTGTCCTCGATCCGGTGCGCGTCCCTGCCGATCAGCAGGGGGACGACGTGGTCGGTCAAGTAGCTGGCGACGGACAGCTCACGGCCGTTGAGCGTCGCGTCGCCGAGCCCCACGACGCCGTCCTCGGTGACCACGCGCAGGGTCACGAAGTTGCGTCCGGGGCTGGAGACCAGCACCTCGGCGGTGCGGATCGCGGTGGACATCGGTGTCACTCCCTCCGCCCGCACGGCGTCGGCGGGCTGTCGCGAGCCTAAGCAGGGCTGCCGCGGGATGGCAATCGTGTGCCATGCTTTGCCACACGATGTGCCACGGAAAGGAGGCGTCGTGAACGGCAGGCAGCCCACGCTGCGCGACGTCGCGGAGAAGGCCGGCGTCGCCGTGTCCACCGCCTCGCGCGCGCTCACCCGCCCGGGGCGCATCAGCGCGCACACGACCGAGCGCGTCCGCGCCGCCGCGGACGCCCTCGGGTACACCCCGAGCGCGTCGGCCCGCGCACTGTCCTCCGGACGCACGACCACCGTCGCGCTCGTCGTCCCCGACGTGACCAACCCGTTCTACTTCGGTCTCGTCCGCGGGACGGGTGCACGCCTGCGCGAGGGCGGGTACGTGCAGGTGCTCGTCGACACCGAGGAGTCCGCCGAGGCCGAGGCGCGTGCCCTGGTGGGTCTGCGCGGCACCGTCGACGGCGCGGTGCTCGCCGCGTCCCGCCTCGCCGACCAGCGCCTCTCGGAGCTCGCGGCCGACCTGCCGCTCGTCGCGGTCAACCGCACGAGCCCGTCGTTCGCCGCACCGAGCGTGCTCATCGACACCCCCGGCGGCCTGGTCCAGGCGCTCGAGCACCTGGCGTCCCTCGGCCACCGGCGCATCGCCTACGCCTCCGGCCCCCGCACGTCCTGGTCCGACAGCCGCCGGCAGGCCGCGCTGCACCCCGCCGCGGCCCGCCTCGGGCTCGAGGTCACCGTCATCGGCCCGTACGCCCCGGTCCGCACCGCCGGTCCCGCCGCCGCCGACGCCGCCGTGCAGGCGGACGTCACCGCCGTCGTCGCGTTCAACGACCTGCTCGCGTTCGGGGTGCTCGAGCGGCTCGACGCCCGCGGCGTCGACGTGCCGGGCCGGATGAGCGTCGTCGGCTGCGACGACGTCTTCGGTGCCGACCTCGTGCGGCCGGCGCTGACGACGGTCGCCTCCCCGATGGAGCGGGCCGGGCGCCTCGCCGCCGACCTGCTCATCTCCCGGCTCGAGGGCACCGCGCCGCTCGCCGGGTACGGCGCCGAGCCGGCCGTCCTGCCGACGCACCTGGTCATCCGCGGGTCGACGGGGCCGGCGCCCGCCTGAGGGTCGACGGGCCGTCCCGCGCAGAGAGACGGTGTTCTCCCGGCGCGTACGCACGCCGTGCGTACGCGCGCGAGGGGACCCGGTCCCGCGCCGACGCGCCGGTGGCGACACGCCGTCGGCTCCCCGGTGGCTCGCGCGGCCACCGACCGAGCCGACCGGGCCGGCGCCGCGACGGACCTCCGGGGTCCCCCGGCACCGCCGCGGACCTCTCAGGCGCCGCCGTCCAGCGCGGCGAGCGTCTCCAGGACACCGTCGGCGTAGCGGTCGAGCTTCGCCGCGCCGACGCCGCCGATCGTGCCGAGCTCGGCGCGGGACCCCGGCCGGCGCGTGGCGATCTCGCGCAGCGTCGCGTCGTGGAAGACGACGTACGCGGGCACGCCCTGCTCCTTCGCCGCGCCCGCCCGCCACGCGCGCAGCGCCTCGAACGCCGTCGCGTCGCCGCCGGTGAGGTCCGCCGCGGCCGCGGGCCGCCCGCCGCCGCGGCGCTCACGGGCCGCGCGCCCGGTCCGCTCCGGCTCCCGCCGCAGACGGACCGCGCGCTCGCCGCGCAGGACGTCGGCCGACCCCGGCGTGATGCGCAGCGTGCCGTAGCCCTGCGTGTCGACGGCCAGCAGCTCGGCCGCGAGCAGCTGGCGCACCACGCCCCGCCACTCGCCGTCGGACAGGTCCTGCCCGATCCCGAACGTCGAGAGCGCGTCGTGCCCGAGCTGGCGCACGCGCGGGGTCTCCTTGCCGCGCAGGATGTCCACCACGTGCCCGACGCCGTACCGCTGCCCGCGCTGGTCGAGCCGCACCACCGTCGACAGGAGCTTCTGCGCGGGGACCGTCCCGTCCCACGACTCCGGCGGCTCGAGGCACGTGTCGCAGTTGCCGCACGGCCCGTCGGACGCCTGCCCGAAGTACGCGAGCAGCTGCACACGCCGGCAGTCCACCGTCTCGCACAGCGCGAGCATCGCGTCGAGGTGCTGGGTCAGGCGCCGCCGGTGCTCGGCGTCCCCCTCGGAGCCGTCGATCATCTTGCGCTGCTGCACGACGTCCGCGAGCCCGTAGGCGAGCCAGGCGGTGGACGGCAGCCCGTCGCGGCCCGCGCGCCCGGTCTCCTGGTAGTAGCCCTCGACCGACTTGGGCAGGTCGAGGTGCGCGACGAACCGCACGTCCGGCTTGTCGATGCCCATGCCGAACGCGATCGTCGCGACCATCACCAGGCCGTCCTCGCGCAGGAACCGGGACTGGTTCTCGGCCCGGACCCGCCGGTCCAGGCCCGCGTGGTACGGCAGGGCGTCGACGCCGTTGCGCACCAGCCACTCGGCCGTCTGCTCGACCGACGCACGGGAGAGGCAGTAGACGATGCCGGAGTCGCCGTCGTGCTCGGTGCGCAGCAGGTGCAGCAGCTGACGGCGCGGGTCGTCCTTGGCGACGATCCGGTAGCGG